>JAFXZO010000024.1 GCA_017541205.1 Clostridia bacterium
CACCACCGGCATGGGCTTTACGCAGCTGATGCCCATCTCCTGGGTGGACAACGGCAACCTGGCCTTCGGCGGCGGCAACTACGCCTGCTGGATCAACCCCACCACCGGCCACCGCTTCGTGGATGAAGGCAGCGAGCGCGACGTGCTCTCCCTGGCTGAATTCCGCAACGGCATGGAAGTGAACGGCACCAAGGGCGTCTTCCTTGAATTCTACAACAAGGAACAGGCGATGCCCGCTCCCATGCAGCTGGCTGAGGGCGACTATGAAGGCCGCTACTATCGCCGCACCATCGCCGAACTGCCCGAACTGTTCGCTGAACTGGGCATCACCGCCGATCCGGAAGTGGTCATCCAGACCATCCGGGATTATGACGCCGCCGTTATGGGCCTGGGCGACTATCCCGATGTGGGCAAGGGCATCGCTTCCCGCACGGTCGGCAACGTGCAGAAGGACGAAAACGGCAAGTACCTGCCCGATACCTATGATCTGGACAACACCCTCCTCACCATCCGCCTGATGGCCCCCTCCACCCACCACACCATGGGCGGCCTTGTGGTTGATACCAGCCGGCACGTGCTCAACGCGGACGGCCAGATCATCCCCGGCCTCTATGCTGCCGGCGAAGTCACCGGCGGTATCCATGGCGGCAACCGCCTGGGCGGCAACGCCATCGTGGAAATCTTCGTTTCCGGCCGCACCGCCGCGCAGGCTGTGACCGAAGACAACAAGTAAAAACGGTTCGTATTTCTGGGGGGAACCGCTCTTTGAAGCTCAAAGAGCGGTTCCCCCCAGACCCCCTTCCGAGAAAACGGATAGGTAAGATTTGTAATTTGCTACGGGATGGACATAAATACTTGTCCGTCCCCCTTTTTTTGATAAAATATTGTGCCGGGAAAAAGCTGTTTCTGTTGCTTCTTATGCAATTTTTTGGTACAATGCAATGGGATGGATCCCGATCAGACGAAGGGGGAAGCGCCATGAGCAGGCGGGTGGGCGTAGACCTGGGCGGCACGACGGCCAAGCTGGGTCTGGTGAACGAACAGAACGAAATCGAAAAGCGGCTGGTGATCCCCACAGACAGGACGCTGCCCTTTGAAGAGATCATCGCGCGCCTGGCCGACGGGATCAAAAGCCTGGGCCCGGTGGAATCCGTAGGCTTCGGCGTTCCCAGCTGCCTCAAGCCGGGCAGCGGCATCATCATCTATGCCAACAATTTCGGCTGGAAGAACAAGGATTTGCGCGGGGAGCTTCAAAAGCACCTCAAGGATACCGCCGTCTATATCGCCAACGACGCGGACTGCGCAGCCGTCGGCGAATACTTCCACGGCGCGGGCCGGGGGTACGAAAGCATGCTGATGCTGACGCTCGGCACGGGCGTTGGCGGCAGCTTCATGTTCGGCGGCCGCCTGTTCCTGGGCGGCAACGGCAGCGGGATCGAGCCGGGGCACATCATCGTGCGCGAGGGCGGAGAGGAATGCACCTGCGGCCTGCGCGGATGCCTGGAAGCCTATTGCTCGGCCACCGCGCTGATCCGGGAAATCACATCCTCCGCATCTCCGCTGCTTGCCCGATTGATCCGGGAAAACGGCGGCAAGGCGAACGCCCGCATCCTGTTTGACGCGGTGGAAGCGGGCGACGAGGACGCGCAGAACATTCTGGACCGATACCTGCGCACCCTGGCGGCCGGCATCGGCAGCCTGGTCACCGTGATGCGGCCGCATATCATCGTGATCGGCGGCGGCATCAGCCAGGCGGGCGACAGGCTGTTCAAGCCGCTTTCCGCGCTGATGCCCAGCGCTGTGTTCAGCTACGACGTGATCGGCTGCGCGGACATCGTGCCCGCCGCATTGGGCAACGACGCGGGCATCATCGGCGCGGCCTGCCTGAAGGACGCCTTGGGCGCATAAGCTTACTTGTTTGGGGGTGCTTGACATGCAGCGGTATACTCTTCCCGATCCCCGTTTTCTGCCCTTGGGGCGGCATGACGCAAACGAAACGGAGGCCAGCCTCTGGTGGAGCGGCTCCGGCGTGCGCGTCAGGGCGTCGTGCACAAGGATGGAAGCGGAAATCACCTCCACGGCGCGCGATCACGCGGCTTACCTGGGCGTGCTGATGGACGGCGCGCCGGTGCTCCGCTTTCCCCTGACCGCGGGCACCCACCGCTATCCCATCCTGGCCGGGCTGGACAGGGCCTATTCCCATGAAGTGACCCTCATCCGGGATACGCAGCCGAGCTATGATGAAGACGGGCCCATCGTGCTGCACGCGGTTTCTCTGGACGGCGAAGCGGAGCGGCCCGCGGAAAGGCCGCTGCTGATCGAATTCATCGGCGACAGCCTGACGGTCGGCGAAGGGTGCCTGGGCCCGCAGAGCGGCGAGGAATGGCGCATGATCTGGATCTCGCATCTGCCCGCCTTCCCCACCCTGGTCGCGGAACAGATGAACGCCGAAAAGCGGGTGATCGCCCTGGGCGGCTGGGGCGTATCCCGAAGCTGGGATAACCAGGAGGAGAGCCGCATCGGCAGGATCTACGATCAGCTGTGCGCCATCACCCCGGGCGGCGGCGTGCCCGCCCCGGCGGAAAAAGGCGCGCAGGCGGTGGTCATCAACCTGGGCACCAACGACGCTTCCGGCATGAAACTGCTCGCGGAAAAGGACATGCCCAAAGCGCGGGAAATGCTCAGGGAAAGGGTCAAAGAGCTGATCGGCCAGGCGCGCAGGCGCAACCCGGACGCCGTGATCCTCTGGGCCTACGGCTTGTGCGGAACGGAGGCGGAGCCCTGGATCCGCGCGGCTGTAGAGGAGGCAGCCCAAGCGGACGGCGGGCGCATCCGCTACCTCTCCCTCACGCCGGCCCAGAGCCTTGGCTCCCGCGGCCATCCCAGCCGCGCGGCCCATCGCAAGGCCGCCGAGGAGATCACCGCGGCGCTCAAAGCGATGCTGGAGAGCTGCCACGGAAAAGAGAGACAAAAGAAAACGGACGTGGAAGAAAAATACCTGCTCTGGCGTCGGCAGGCGGATCAAACGCTCCGGGACGCGCTCTGCGCCATGGAAAGGGATGAAAGCGCGAAGGAAGACGCGTTTTACCGGGACCTCAGCTTCGGCACGGGCGGCCTGCGCGGCGTGATCGGGCCGGGCACCAACCGCATGAACGTACACACGGTCGCCAAGGCCAGCCAGGGCCTTGCGGATTATGTGGTCAGGCGCTTCCCCGAGGATCAGCGCCGGATCGCGGTCAGCTATGATTCCCGCATCCTGTCCGATGAATTTGCCCGCGTGGCTTCGTCCGTGTTCGCGGGCAACGGCATCACCGCCTTCCTCTATCCCGAGCTGATGCCCACCCCCTGCCTGTCCTTCGCGGTGCGCGCGCTCTCCTGCGCGGCGGGCATCATGGTCACGGCCAGCCACAACCCGGCCAAATACAACGGCTATAAGGTCTACGGCCCGGACGGCTGCCAGATCACGACCGAGGCGGCGGAAGAGATCCTTGGGGAAATCGAAAAGCTGGATGTGTTCAGCGGCCCCAAACGCCTGGATTTCGCAAAGGGCCTGGAGACGGGCCTCATCCGATACATCCCCGATCAGGTCTATACGGACTTTGTGGAGGAAGTCAAAAAGCAATCGCTTTTGGGCGATGAAACGGTGGATAAGAACGTCGCCATCGTGTATTCGCCCCTCAACGGCACGGGGCTCAAACCCGTCCTGCGCACCCTCCGGGAAAGCGGGTACACCAACGTGTCCGTCGTCAAAGAACAGGAAAACCCGGACGGGCGCTTCCCCACCTGCCCCTACCCGAACCCCGAGATCCGGGAGGCGATGCAGCTCGGCCTCGAATACGCGCAGCGGCTGAACGCCGATCTCCTCCTCGCCACGGACCCGGACTGCGACCGCTGCGGCATCGCGGTCAAGAATGAAAACGGGCAGTATCAGCTGCTCAGCGGCAATGAAACGGGGATGCTGCTCTTCGATTACGTGTGCAGCCGCCGCATTGCGCTGGGCAGGATGCCAAAAAAGCCCGTCCTGGTCAAAACCATCGTGACCGCCGATATGGCCCAGCGTATCGCGGACAAGTACGGCGTTGAAACCGTGAACGTGCTCACCGGCTTCAAATTCATCGGCGAAACCATCGGCCGCCTGGAAGCGGAGGGCGAAAAAGACCGTTATATTTTCGGCTTCGAGGAAAGCTACGGCTATCTTTCCGGCACGTATGTCCGGGACAAGGACGCCGTGAACGCCGCGTTCCTGATCTGCGAAATGTTCGCCTGGTATAAAAAGCAGGGCGTGAGCCTCCTGCAAAAGCTGAACGCCCTCTACGCGGAATACGGCTATTGCCTCAACACCCTGCACAGCTATGAATTTGACGGCGCGGCGGGGTTTGAAAAAATGCAGCGCATCATGGCCGCGTTCCGGGGCGGCGTACAAAAGATCGGGGATCGCGCGGTGGAAACGCTGCTCGATTACGCGCCGGGGCTGGACGGCCTGCCCAGATCCGACGTGCTCAAATTCCTGCTTTCCGGCGGCGCGTCCGCGGTGGTGCGCCCCTCCGGCACGGAACCCAAGCTCAAGCTCTACATCTCCGTCTCCGCGAAGGATCAGCCGTCCGCCCTAAAGGCGGAAAAGATCCTCAGCGACGATCTTTCCCGCTTCATGCAATAAATAAAAAGGAGGAAGCCCTATGAACCGCAAGCTCTCCCTGATCCTGGTGATCGCCCTTTGCCTGTCCATCGCCCTGCCCGCGCTGGCAGGGAACGCGCAGGTGCCGGTCCTCACCATCACCCAGCGCCCCATTCCGGATAACGAAGCCATGGCCTTTCTCAAAAAAATGGGCGTCGGCTGGAACCTGGGCAACACCTTTGACGCCACCAAGGGCGATTGGAACCGCAACGCCGATGAAATGACCGTGGAAAGCAGCTGGGTAGGCGTCCTGACCACGCAGCCCATGATCCAGGCCATCCATGACGCGGGCTTTTCCACCATCCGCATCCCCGTATCCTGGCATGACCATGTGGACGCCGAATATACCATCAGCGAAAAATGGCTGAACCGCGTGCAGGAAGTGCTCGACTGGGCGTACGAGGCCGGGATGTGCGTCATCCTGAACATCCACCACGATGAAGAACAGTTCCTGCCCACCTCCGCGCATTATGAAGAATCCGCCCGCTATATGCAGGCGATCTGGACGCAGCTGGCCGCCCGCTTCCGAGATTACGACGAGCGCCTGATTTTTGAAAGCTTTAACGAGCCGCGCATTCTGGGCCATGCCAACGAATGGTGGTTCAACAGCGCGTCCATCGACTGCCGCGACGCGGCGGACTGCATCAACAGGCTCAACCAGCTGTTCGTGGATACCGTCCGCGCGTCCGGCGGAAATAACGAAACGCGCTATCTCATGGTGCCCGGCTACGACGCCTCGCCCGACGGCGCGCTGACCGAATACTTTAAGAAGCCCGCCGACACCGCCGATAACCGCATCATCATTTCCGTCCACGCATATACGCCCTACGCCTTCGCCCTGCAATTGAACGGCGGCACGACGGAATTTGGCAGCCAGTCGCAGAAGCAGGAAATCGTCTCCTTCATGAACCGCCTCTATGATCGCTACATCAAGAACGGCGAGCCCGTGGTGATCGGCGAATACGGCGCGCTGAACAAATTCAACAATTTGCAGTCCCGCGTGGACTTTACCGCTTTCTATGCGGCGACCGCCAGCGCGCGCAACCTGCCCGCCGTGTGGTGGGATAACGGCTCCTTCTCCGGCGGCGGCGAAAACTTCGGCCTGCTGGACCGCCGGAACGTCGCCATCGCCTACCCCGAAATCGTTGAAGCCATCATGACCTACGGCGGCTATGACAAGCTGCCGGCAGCCCAATAATTTACACAGAGATGAGCGCACGGGCGAAGCCGTGGCGCGTGTCGGCGGGCCGCGTACAGCGAGCACGCCGACCATCTAAAAGAAAGGATGATTTACGATGCCCAAGTACAAGATGATCGCTCCCGCACTTTCCAACATTCCCTGGCAGGAAAAGCCCGAAGGCCACATCAACAGCCCCCTGTGGCGCTACACGGACAACCCCATCATCGGCCGCAATCCCCTGCCCGGCGTCGCCCGCATCTTCAATTCTGCCGTGATGCCCTATGAAGGCGCGTTCATCGGCGTGTTCCGCGGCGAGCAGACCAACGGCGTGCCCTATATTTACCTGGGCCGCAGCAAGGACGCCATCCACTGGGAATTCGAGCCCGAAAAGATCCCCTTCGTGGATGAGGAAGGCAAGCCCTTCATGCCCATCTACGCCTATGACCCCAGGCTTGTGAAGGTCGAGGATACGTATTACATCATCTGGTGCCAGGATTTTTACGGCGCGGCCATCGGCATTGCCAAGACCAAGGATTTTAAGTCCTTCGTCCGCATCGAAAACCCCTTCCTGCCCTTTAACCGCAACGCCGTCCTCTTCCCCCGCAAAATCAACGGCAATTTCGTTTTGATGAGCCGCCCCTCCGATTCCGGCCATACGCCCTTTGGGGATATCTTCATCAGCGAAAGCCCGGATATGATGTATTGGGGCAGGCATCGCCATGTGATGAGCCGCGGCAACAACTGGTGGGAGGGCTTAAAGATCGGCGGCGGCGCCGCCCCCATCGAGACCAGCGAAGGCTGGCTGCTGTTCTACCACGGCGTCACCAATACCTGCAACGGCTATGTGTATTCCATCGGCGGGGCGATCCTGGACATCGACAACCCCTCCATCGTGAAATACCGCTGCCAGAATTACCTGCTCACGCCCGAGGAATGGTTTGAAGAGCGCGGCTTCGTCCCGAACGTCACCTTCCCCTGCGCCACGCTTCACGATCCCGAAAGCGGCAGGATCGCCGTGTTCTACGGCGCGTCGGACAGCTATGTGGGCCTGGCGTTCGGCCAAATGGATGAAATCATCGATTATATCAAGGACAACAGCAAGACCACATCTGACGATACCGAAATCGGCCGCCGTTGATCCGCGCCGTGATCCCGGGGGAAGCCGCGCCGCCCGGCGTGCGCTTCCCCCTTGCCTTTTCGGGAAAGGAGCAAACAAATGCCTCGTTTTCAACTGTCGTCCCTGTTTACCGACGGCGCGGTGCTGTGCCGCGGAAAGGAGATCCGCGTATTCGGCACGGGCGAAAACGGCGTGACGATCCGGGCGGCGCTGCAAAACAGCGCGGGCGCGGAGATCGCGCGCGGCGAATCCGCGGTGCGGGACGGCGCTTTCTGCGTCCGCTTATCGCCCCAGGAAGCGCAGACAGGCTGCGTCCTGACGGTTTCCGATGCGCAGGACACCGTGACCGCGCGGGACATCCTGATCGGCGATGTGTACTGGGCCGGCGGCCAAAGCAACATGGAACTGGAGCTGCAAAACGCGGACGAGGGCCCGGAGCTGATAAAGACCCATGAAAACAGCCTGGTGCGCTATTACAATGTGCCCAAATATCCTCGCTTGGGCGAGGATGCGGAAAAAGCCAACCGGGACGCGCGCTGGGTGGCGGTGGCCCCCGGCACGGCAAAGGATATGAGCGCTGCCGCGTACTTTTTCGCCATGAAGCTGCAAAAGAAGCTGAACGTTCCCATCGGCATCGTGGACTGCTATTGGGGCGGCACCTCCATCACCTGCTGGATGGACGAAGAAGCGCTCCAGCGCACTGCCGAGGGCCGGCGCTACATCCGGGAATACGATGGCCAATGCGAAGGCAAGACCATGGAAGCCTACATCGCCGAGGAAAAAGCGTTTTTTGACGGGCAAAACGATTGGAACGAGCGCGCCGCGCCTGTTCGCCGCGCGCACCCCGGCATCACGACCCAGGCGATCGCCGAGATGATCGGCCCCTGCCCGCCCTGGGTTCCGCCCGTGGGTCCCGGATCGCCCTTCCGTCCGCACGGGCTGTTCCACACGATGCTGGAGGGGATCATCCCCCTTGCCCTGACCGGCGTGCTGTTCTATCAGGGCGAGGAAGACACCTGGCGCACCAGGCGGTATGATCTATTGCTGATTTCCTTCATCCAGCGCATAAGGGAACTGTTCCTGGACGCGGAGCTGCCCTTCCTGAACGTGCAGCTGCCCATGTGGATCGACGCCGCGGCGGAGGACGGCAAGCTCTGGCCCGCCATCCGCATGGCCCAATGGCAGGCGTACCGCATGACGCGCAATACCGGCCTGGCGGTCCTGCTGGACGCCGGCGAATACGATAACATCCATCCGACCGATAAGCGCGTCGTGGGTGAAAGGCTGTACGAGGTAGCGCTGGATACGGTGTATCATCTGCCCGCCCGGCTTTCGCCCTATGCGGTCGGGAAGTATACGCGGGGCAATCAGTTGGCCGTGCTCCTTTCCGCGCCGGTCGTGGAAAAGGGCGACGGGCAATGGCTGATGGAAATTGCCGGGGAGGACGGCGCCTATTATCCGGCAAGCGTCGCGTCGGAAGGCGATCAATTGCTTTTGACCAGCCCCGAGGTGCCGCATCCCGTCATGGCCCGCTACGCATGGACGGATTACGCCATCGTGCGCTTCTTTGGCGAAAACGGCCTGCCGCTGGCGCCGTTCGTGCTGGCATAGGCATGACCTTGCATGCGAAAACAAAAGAAACAAGTTTTTAAGGAGGAAACTGAACAATGAAAAAACTGATTTCCATGATGGCCGTACTGCTCCTTGTCTGCCTGGCCGTAAACGCCTGCGCCATGACGATCGTGAAGCCGGACGCATCCGGAACGCTGAAAGCCCTGCTGGGCGGGAAAACCTACAACGCCCGCATTTCCGGCTGGGGATCCTACGGCGAAGATGAAGACGCGAAGTTTACGATCTCGATCACTGTCTGCGAAGAGGACCGGTTTGACGCGTCTGCGATTGAAAACCTGCAGGCGGGCGACGCGATCCTCTTTGGAAACGGAACGGTCGCCGTCGTCACCGAAGTGACGCCTGACGAGACGGAAACCGGATTCATCGTGAAGGGCAGCGACTTTGACGCCTATTCCTTCTGCAAGCTTGAAGACGGCTCCTACGCCGCCGTCACGGAATATGAGTATCCCTTCTGGACGGATATCTTCACCGTCGAAGTGCCGCTGGAAAAGGATATAAGATTTCTCGACTGGAGCGACCCGGAAAACCTGGATGCGCCTGTGGCGCTCGGCTTGGATGAACTGCTCGACCATCTGATAAACGGAACGGTTTTTTCTCCTTACAACACCCAGGTGAGCTTTGATGAAAACGGCAGGCTGATCGAGCTGCTTTATACCTACTCCCCCTGGAACTGATGCAATCCGTTTTCGGGCGGCAACAGATCTAAGGAAAACTCCCGGCATGCATCCGCCGACGCTTGCATACAATCAATCGGCCGGCCCGATACGCAAAAGGAGCAGCATAAAATGAACGTAACCGGGAAAACTGTATCCGTATCCCTTCCGGACAGGCAATTCGTTTTTTGCAATCAGCGCTGCCCGGAATGGACGCATCCCTATCCCTGGCAGGGGCAGGGCGATCTGCATGATTCCGGCTGCGGCATTTTTTCGCTGGTGCATCTGGCGCGCTTCTGGCTGGGCGCGGAGATATCGCCGGAAACGCTTGCGGATTTTTCCTGCCGCTTCGGCGGGCGGGGCGACGACGGGACCGACCGCCCCGCCCTGCTCGCCGCCATGGAAACGCAGGGACTATCCCGTTCCCTCGGCTTTTCCTACCGGATGGACGGGCTGAGGAACGATCTGGACACCCTGAAAAAGCACCTTGAAAACGGCGGCGCAGCCCTGTGCAACCTGCGCCAGGGGCACATCGTCGCGCTCTCCGGCATCCGGGATAAGGGCGGCGAAACGCAGGCGCTTGTGCTGGATTCTTACTGCGAAAGCGCCGATCCGAGGGTGCTGCCGTCTGTCCGGGAATGCTTGGCGGGCAGTGAAATCGTCTATCCCGTCGTCAACGCCGCGGGCGTATCCTGCGGCTTCGTCACAGGCTATGGCGTTTACTGGGCCGTCCTGTCCACCGTGCGGGATTTTAACCTGCTGTATCCATCCAGGTGAAGAAAACGGGCTTTCCCTCCGTTTTATTCCTGCAGGGCGGCCAGCCCAATTCGCGCAAAGGAGGTTCGCGCTTGAAAAAAATCGTTCGCGCCGCGGCGCTGTTTCTGTCCGCCGTGATGCTGTGGGCCTGCGTGCTGATGCCCGCCAGGGCGGAAAAAAGCAGCGGGATCGTGCGGGTGCTTTTGACCAAGGTGAGCGTGACCAATCAATTGGAAATCGCCCTGGACGGCAGCTATACGCTGGACGGGATCGCCTTCCAGCGGGGCAGCCATCTCCTGGTCTCTTCGGAAAGCGGATCGCTCATGGTGTATTATGAGGGCATGGCGCTGGAAAAAGGGAAAAGCCTCGTTTTGACCCGGCACCAAACGGAAGCGGGCAAGGAAAACGGCGTGCGGCTGAACGGCGCTTATGTCCTGCATCCCGGCGATTTGTACGTTTATCTCAAAAACGGCGACATGCAGCTCGTGCTGCACGCGCCCGTGGAGGAATACCTGTTGGGCGTGGTGCCCTATGAAATGAGCGATTCCTTCCCGCTCGAAGCGCTCAAGGCCCAGGCGATCGCCGCCCGGACATACGCACTCAAGCGGGCGGGCGGCAGCGCCCTCTACGACGTGGAGGACAACACCAACGACCAGGCGTATTACGGCGTGAAGGCCGAGTATACGAACGCCGCGAAGGCCGTGAAGGAAACGGCGGGGATCTGCGGCTTTGCCGGCGATCAATTGGCGGACTGCTATTATACCGCCAGCAACGGCGGCCAGACCGAGCTTCCCCAGCACGTGTGGGGCGGCGGCGCAATCAGCTATCTGCGCATGGCGGATGATCACTACGACGTGGAAAACCCGGAAAGCGTGGTCAAAAAAGCGACGCTCAAAAAAACGCTGAACGGCAATGAGGACTTGGGCGCGCTGCGGGAGCCGATCCTATCCTACCTGTCGGAATGGATGGAAAGCAAAGGTTATGACGGGGAGGAAGAAGCGATCCGGGTGACGGGCATCCAAAGCGCGGAAGTGGCCCTGCCCCTGTATTACGATTCACCCACGAAGATCATGACGTTGCTCAGGCTCACCCTGACCGTCCAGGGCCGGCGGCTGTCGCCGTGGCCGGACGAAGAGGAGGTATCTATCTTTTCGTTCTATACGCCGTCGCCGGAAGCGTCGCCCTCGCCTGCCCCGACCGATCCGCCCTCGGAAAAATGGGGGCCCATGGAAACGGTGCCGGATACGGCGCTCGTTACGCTCGATCTCTTTCCCTTGGTCGAAAGCGCGCTGGGCCTTTCCATCAACGGCGGCAGCAACGAAATCATCACCGTCCGCGAAACGGACAGCGCGTTTATCCTGGAATCCCGCCGCTATGGGCACGGCGTCGGCATGAGCCAGCGCGGCGCGCAATGGATGGCCGGGCATTACAATTGGAACCATGAGCAGATCCTGCGGTTCTATTACCCCGGCATGGCGCTCAAAACGCTCAGCTACACCTATTCCCTGCCCGCGCCGCTGTCCGCCGCGTTCCTTTCCACGCCCGGCCCTGCGGCGACGCCCACGCCCCGGCCCACCCTGATGCCCGTAAGCAGCACCCCCGGGCCGGAGGAATACAAGGTGCTGGTCACCAACATCGGCGTCACTTCCTACCTGAACCTGCGCGCCAAGCCCAGCACACAGGCGGAGGTCATCCGCATCCTGTACTATGGCCAGGCTTTGATCGTGACCGGCGAGGAAGGCGATTGGTACGCCGTCCGCACGGACGACCTGACGGGATACGTCATGAAGGATTTTGTGCGCAAAGTAGAATGATCCCCCGCGCCCTTCGTTTTCATCCGCGGTGCCTGCCCTGCAGCCCGCGGTTTTTTTCGTTTTCCGTCCATTCCGGCATTGACAGGCGGCTTTCCGGGAATTATCATGGAAGAGGAAGGAGCGGATCAAGGATGTATGAAGGGCGGCTTGTGCGCCTTCGCGCGTTTGACAACAGCGATTTGATGAAGAGCCTGGCCTATGCCAACGATTATGAGGTGATGCGCGGCGCGTCCGGGGCCATCCTGTACCCGTCCACCGTGGATGACGCGGCCCGCGCCATGGGCCAAAACACCAGCTATACGGCCGGGGAATACCAATTCGCCATCGAAAGCAAGGAGAAAAACGAGTTTATCGGCCAGTGCGGCTTTACCAAGATCAACTGGAAAAACCGGGTCGGCGAAATCGCCATTCTGATCGGCGAAAAGGCGTTCCACGGCATGGGATACGGCTCGGACGCCGTCCGTGTGCTGTGCCGGTTCGGGTTTGAGGAATTGAACCTGAGAAAGCTCAAAGCGTTGGTGTTCGATTTTAACGAGGCCGCCCTGCGCTGCTACGCCAAGTGCGGGTTTGAAACCGAGGGCGTGCTCAAAAAGGAAATATACCGGGAGGGCGGCTATCACGACGTGGTTTGCCTGGCGCTGTTCCGCGGCGAAAACGACTGAACGGAGGGGTTTTCATCATGGATTATACGGAAGTGACCGTTTCCACCACGACCCAGGGGGCGGAAATCATATCGGATATTCTGATGCGCCTTGGTGCGTCCGGCACGCAGATCCTGGATCGGTCCGATCTGCCCGATCCCAGCAAGCCCACCGCCAACTGGGAATTGATGGATCAATCGGTGATCGACGCGATGCCCGTGGATGTGCAGGTGAAGGCCTGGTTTGACGAGGCGGGCCTCAATAAAATCATCGGCTCGCTTCGGGAGCAGCTTTCTTTCCTGCAGGGGCAGGGGCTTGGCACGCTGGAGGTCAGCTTGCAGGGCGTCAAGGAAGAGGACTGGGCCGAAAACTGGAAGCAGTATTACAAGCCGTTCCGCCTGGGCAGGCATATGGTGGTCAAGCCCACCTGGGAGCCCTGGGATACGCAGGCGGACGATCTCATCATCGAGATCGACCCCGGCATGGCCTTTGGCACCGGCACGCATGAAACCACCGCCATGTGCGTGGGCCTGATCGAAAAGTATTATCAGGGCGGAAGCCTCCTGGACGTGGGCACGGGCAGCGGCATCCTGGCCATCGCCGCGGCGCGGCTGGGGGCCAAGGACATCGTGGCCGTGGATATCGACCCGGACGCCGTGCGCGTCGCCAAAGAGAACGTCGCGCATAACGGCCTTTCGGACGCGATCGACGTTAGGCGGGGCGATCTTTTACAAGGGCTGGACCGCTCCTTTGATTTCGCGGTGGCCAACATCCTGGCCCCGGTGATCTGTCTGCTTGCCGCGCCGCTCAAAGCCCACCTGGCGCCCGGCGGCCGCTTCCTTTGCTCCGGCGTGATCGACGAAGCTGAGGAGGAAGTGACCAAAGCGCTGCTGGACGCCGGCTATGCAATCGACGAGATCCGGCACAAGGGCGATTGGGTGGCCTACGCCTGCCGCTGCTGAGCAAGGTTTGTATGCCTACACGATCGCTTTCTCCCCATTTTTTGCGGATTTGGTTGACATTGCGGCACGTATGGCTTAATATGGTGATCGAGGTATTCTGGGAAAGCTGCCCGAGGGAGCCGTTTTCCTTTTTGCCGCGACATGCGCTTGAGAGGCGCAGGGGGGAAAAATGCTTAAGCCAGAGAAGCAGATGGGCCTGGTCAGCGTCATCATGCCCGTCTACAACGCGGAAAAAACGGTGGAAAAATCCGTTCAGAGCGTATTGAGTCAATCCTATGCAAATTTGGAATTGATCCTGGTGGACGACGGGAGCCAGGATAACAGCCTGCAAATCTGCAGGGATTTTGAAAAGCGGGACGGCCGGGTGCGGGTGATCGCCCAGCAAAACGCCGGCCCCGCCAATGCCCGAAACGCCGCCCTTGCCCTGGTGCGCGGCGAGTTTTTGATGTTTGCCGACAGCGACGATCTGCTGGTCCCGGACGCGTGCCAAATGCTGGTGGACGTTATCGGCGAATGCGACCTGGCGATCGCGCATTATTTTTTCGATTTCAGCAATATCCGCTCCGACCGGGGCCTGCTTTCCGGCACCCGGGAATTGACCGAGGGCGAATTTTTGACCGCGCTGGTCAAGCGCCCGGGCGCCTTCTACTATTCCGCCCTGTGGAACAAGCTGTACAGGACGGACCTGGTCCGCTCCATGGGCCTTCAGTTTGACCCATTCCTCACCTGGGGCGAGGATTTCGCGTTCAATATGCAGTATTACGCGTCGACCCAGCACGGCGTTTCCCTGCTGGAGACCCCGGTGTACCACTATGTGAAGAACCCGGGCAGCACTTCCATCCGCACGCTGATCCATGTGGTGCATTCCTGCCGGATCAAGTGGCGGCTGTATCAGCATTTCAAGGCGCTGTATATGAAAAAAGGCCTGTACCAGCGCTATCGCGGGGCCATCCACCGCTATATCTGGAACGTGACGCTGGCCGACTGACGCTGTACGGGACATAACTGGAAAAAACCGCTCTGGCGCTGATTTGCCGGAGCGGTTTTGCTTTGCTTGTATTGATTACTGCATTTTTTCCTGCTTGACTTTATGATCCACCACGTGGCGGCTGGCCAGCTGGGCGAAGATGTCCTTGGGCTCGATGCCCATTTCCACCATCAGCACCATCACATGGTACGCCAGATCCGCGATCTCGAAGATGGTCTCCTCCCGGTCGCCGCCCTTGCCGGCCACGATGACCTCGGTGCACTCCTCGCCCACTTTTTTGAGGATCTTGTCGATGCCCTTCTGGAACAGATAGGTGGTGTAGCTGCCTTCCTTGGGGGCGGTTTTGCGGCCGGAAAGCAAGCGATAGAGCGCGTCCATGGAAAAATCCTGGTGCGCGTCGCTCTGGTACACGCCGTTGAAGAAACAGGATTCGCTGCCGGTATGGCAGGCGGGGCCCTTCTTGATGACCTCCACCACCAGCGCGTCCCAATCGCAGTCCGCCCGGATGGCGACGATCTCCTGGGTGTTCCCGGAGGTTTCGCCCTTGCGCCAGAGGCATTTGCGGGACCGGGAATAGAAGCACGTGCGTCCTTCCCGCATCGAGATCTCAAGCGATTCTTTGTTCATGTACGCGACGGTCAGCACCTGCTTGGAGAAATAATCCTGCACCACGGCGGGGATCAGGCCTTTTTCGTCAAACTTCAATTCGTCAATCGTCATTGTTCTTCTCCTTCCCGCAAGATCCGCATGGGGATGCCCTGGGCTGCCAGATACCGCTTCAGCTGAGGCAGGGGCACTTCTTTTCTGTGAAAGATGGAGGCGGCGAGCCCGGCGTCCACCTGGGGCACCTGGGTAAAGAGGGTCTTGAAATCCTCCATGCAGCCCGCGCCGCCGGAAGCGATGATGGGGATCGTGACGCGCTTGGCCATTTCGGCGAGCATTTCCAGATCGAAGCCCCGCTTGACGCCGTCGGTGTCGATGCTGTTGACCACCAATTCGCCCGCGCCGCGCTCCTGGCCCTCATGCGCCCAGTCCAGGGCGTCCAGGCCCGTATCCACGCGGCCGCCCTTGGCGAAAATGCGGAATGCGCCGTCCACCCGCTTCACATCCATGCTCAGCACCACGCACTGATCGCCGTAGCGCCGGGCCGCGCGGTCGATGAGCGAGGGATCGCGGATCGCGCCGGAATTGACGCTCACCTTATCCGCCCCGCAGGAAAGCACGCGCTCAAAATCGCTCACGTCATTGATCGCGCCGCCGACCGTCAGCGGGATGAAGACCTGCGCGGCGGTGCGCAGCAGGATATCCGTGAACAGGCCGCGGTTTTCAAACGACGCGGTGATATCGTAAAACACCAGCTCGTCCGCACCGGTATCATTATAATACTTGGCCATTTCCACCGGATCGGCCACGTCCTGGATGCCCTCGAAATTGGTGCCCTTGACCACCCGGCCGTCCCGCACGTCCAGGCAGGGGATGATTCTTTTGGCGACCATGCTTTACTCCCCCTTTCCCGCGGCCAGCGCGTCCGGCAGGCTCAGTTTCTTTTCATAGAGCGCTTTGCCGATGATCGCGCCGTACAGGTTCAGCGCGGCAAGCTCTTTTACGTCCCTTAAGGCGGAAATGCCGCCGGACGCGATCACACGGAGGCCCCGGATGCCGTTCAAGCGCCGATAGGCGTCCAGGTTCGGGCCCATGAGCTTTCCGTCGCGCTTGATGTCCGTGTAAATGACGGTGTTCACGCCCCGGCCGGGCAGGCTTTCCACAAAGCTGTACGAAGGGATATCGGTGATTGTTTTCCATCCGTGGATGGCAACGAAGCCGTCCTTGGCGTCCACCCCGGCGGCGATCCGGCCGGGATACGCTTTGGCCAGCTTTTCCATCAATTCCGGCTTTTCAACCGCCGCGGAGCCCAGGATCACCCGGCTGATGCCCGCGTCCAGATACCGCCGCGCGCTTTCCTCGCTGCGCGCGCCGCCGCCGACCTCGATGGCAAGCCCGCTTTCCCGGGCCAGCCTTTCGATCACGGAAAAGTTTTTCTGCCCGCCGTCCAGGGCCGCGTCCAAATCGACCACATGCAGGTATTGCGCGCCGGCCTCCCGAAACGACAGCGCCACCGAAAGGGGATCGCTGCCGTAAACGGTCATCTGCCCGTAATCCCCTTCGATCAGGCGCACCACCTGGCCGTCCCTCAAATCGATCGCTGGAAAAATCAGCATGGCGTCACACCTCCCCAAACGCGCGCAGGATCTGAAGGCCCACAGGCCCGCTTTTTTCCGGGTGGAACTGCGTGCCGTACACACGGTCCTTCTGCACCAGGCCCGGCACCATCACATGGTATTCCGACGCGGCCTTCACCGCTTTTCCCGCGCCTTTGGCATAGAAGGAATGCACATAGTACACGCTGTCGCCGGGCCGGATATACTTGAGCAGCGGGCTTTCCCCGGTAAAGACGAGCGGGTTCCAGCCGATATGCGGCACCTTCATGCCCTTGGGGATATCCTTTTCCAGCGGGCAGATTTCGCCCTGGATCAGGGAAAGCCCCGGATGCTCTCCGTATTCGTAGCTTTTTTCAAACAGCAATTGCATGCCCAGGCAAATGCCCAGAAGCGGCGTCCCTTCCCGCGCTTTTTTGAGCAGCGCCCTGTCCATGCCCGTATCGGCCAGCTTTCGCCTTGCGTCCCCGAACGCGCCCACGCCGGGCAGGATCAGCTTATCCGCCCGGTCGATCACCGCTTCGTCCCGGGTAACGACGTTTTCAATGCCCAGGGAGGTCAGGGAATGGCTGAGGGAATAGAGGTTGCCCACGCCGTAATCGATAATTGCGATCATAGCTTCACCCTTCCCTTACAGCACGCCCTTGGAGGAAGGCGTTTCCCCCGCGCGCGCGGGATCGATGCTGACCGCCTGGCGCAGCGCGCGGCCCAGGCCCTTGAACATGGCCTCGATGATATGGTGGGTGTTTTCCCCAGCCAGCTGATAGAAATGCAGGCAGCATTTGGCGCTGCGGCAGAAGGCGAGCATGAATTCCTTCACCAGCTCCGTATCGAACGAGCCGACCTTCTGCGCCGGCAGCGTCACCTGGTATCCCAGCGTGTCCCGCCCGCTCAGATCCAGCGCGCAAAGCACCAGCGCTTCATCCATGGGCAAAAGGAAATTGCCGTAGCGGAAAACGCCCTTTTTATCGCCGAGGGCTTCCGAAAGCGCCTGGCCCAGGGCGATGCCGACGTCCTCCACGGAATGGTGGTCGTCCACGAGGGTATCGCCCATGCAGGACACGGCCAGGTCTATGCCGCTGTGGAAGGAAAGCAGCTCCAGCATATGGTTGAGGAAACCGACGCCCGTATCGATCGCCGCCTTGCCCGTGCCGTCCAGGCAGAGGGACAGCGCGATCTCCGTCTCCCGTGTTTTTCTCTCGATCCGCGCCTGTCTCATGCTAAAATCTCCTTTGTTGCGGTCAAAAGCGCTTCCATCTGCGCCTTGGAGCCGATGGTGATGCGCAGGTAATCCCGAATGCGGGGCCAATCGAAGCGGCGGACCAGGACGTTCCTTTCGCGCAGCTTTTGCTGGTACGCTTCGCCGGTCATGCCGGGCGGGGCAGCGAAAAGGAAATTGGCCTTGCTGTCCAGCACAAGGAAGCCCAATTCTTCCAGTCTGGCTTTTGTCCATTGCCGCGTTTCGACGGTTTCTTTCAGGCACTTTTCAAAGTATTGAGGCTGTCTGAGCGCCGCGGCACCCGCCGCCTGGGTTAGCGTATTGACGTTGTAGGGATGGAAAGAATAGCGCACGCGGTTCAGATCGTCGATCAGCTGGCGGCTGCCCATCGCGAAGCCGAGCCGCGCGCCCGCCATCTGGCGGGACTTGGAAAACGTGCGCACGACCAGCACGTTTTCATAGCGCGGCACAAAGGCAAGGGCGCTCTCCGCCCCGAAATCCACGTACGCTTCATCCACGATCACCACCTGATCCGGATTCGCCTCCACGATCTGCCTGAGCTCCGGGACGCTCAGGGCTTTGCCCGTCGGGGCGTTGGGATTGGCCAGCACCACGCACCGGTCGTTGCCCTGATAATCCCGGATATCCACGCTGAAATCCCCGGTCAGCGGGACGATCTTCTTATCCAGCCCGTACAGATCGGCCCAGACGGTATAAAAGCCGTAGGTGATATCGGGGAAAATGAGGCCATGACCGCCAAACGCCTGGAAAGCGAAGGCCAGGATCTCATCCGATCCGTTACTCACGGCGATTTCGTCCGTTTGAAGGCCGTAGGTCTCGGCGAGCAGGCCGGTCAATTCCGTCGCCGCAAGGTCGTTGTACAGCTGCAGGCTGCCCGCCGCCTTTTCCACCGCCTCTTGAACGCCGGGCGCGGGCGGGAACGGGCTTTCGTTGGTGTTCAGCTTGATAAGGTTTCGGACCCTGGGCTGTTCGCCGGGCACGTACGCCTTCAGCGTTTGCAGCCTGTCTGATAAAAATTTGCTCATACCCGCTCTCCAAACCGGATCGCCACGGAATTGGCGTGGCCGTCCAGCCCTTCGCGCTTGGCGAAGGCCACGATGGAATCCTTCGCCTCCAGCAGGGATTCCCGGGAATAGTACAGGAACTGCGATTTTTTCACAAAATCATCCACCGACAGCGGGCTGGAAAACCGCGCGGTGCCGCTGGTGGGCAGGATGTGGTTGGTGCCGCCCCAATAATCGCCCAGGGCTTCCGGGCAGCTGCGGCCCAGGAACACGCTGCCCGCGCTCTCGATCTGGCCCAGGTATTGGAAGGGATCGTCCACGCAGATTTCCAGGTGCTCCGGCGCGATGAGGTTCGCGATCTCGATGCCCTGCGCCATTTCATGGGCCACGATGATCTTGCCGTTATTGTCGATGGACGCGCGGGCGATTTCCTGCCGGGGCAGCAGGGCCAGCTGGCGTTCGACCTCCGATTGCACCTTCCCGGCCAGTTCCTCGCTGTCGGTCACCAGGATGGCGGAGGCGAGGCGATCATGCTCGGCCTGGGAGAGCAGGTCCGCCGCCACGAAGGCGGGATCGCTGTTCCCATCGGCGAGCACCAGGATCTCGCTCGGGCCGGCGATCATATCGATATCCACCACGCCGTAGACCCTCCGCTTGGCCGTCGCGACGAACACGTTGCCCGGGCCCACGATCTTATCCACATTGGGCACCGATTCCGTGCCGTAGGCCAGCGCGGCGATCGCCTGGGCGCCGCCCGCCTTGACGATGCGATGCACCCCGGCGATTTTCGCGGCGCACAGGATCGAGGGATTCACCTTGCCGTCCTTGCCGGGCGGGGTCGCCATGATGATTTCCTTCACGCCCGCGATCATCGGCGGCACCGCGTTCATCAGCACCGAGGACGGATACGCCGCCGTACCGCCGGGGGCGTACAGCCCCACCCGCTTTAAGGGGATCACCCGCTGGCCCATCACCTTGCCCGCCTCTTCGCTGATGACGAAGCTCGTGCGCGCCTGGCGTTTGTGGAACGCTTCGATATTGGCCTTTGCGTTTCGCAGGATCGTCAAAAACGCGTCGTCGCACGCGGCGAACGCCTCCTCGATTTCCGCGTCCGTCACCGTGACGCAGGCCAATTCCGCCTTGTCAAACTTCCTGGCATAGTCGATCAGCGCCGCGTCGCCGCGGGCGCGCACGTCGCTGATGATGGCGTCGACCTTCTGCTCGATATCGTTGCCCGCCTGAATGGGCGGCGTCTTAAAATCCTCGGGGCGGAACTGATCCACCGGCATAATTTTCATCATTTGGGAAGCACCTCCTGCAATTTTTCCGTGATTTGACAGATCACGTCGTTCTTGAACAAATAGCTGGCGCGGTTGGCAATGAGCCGCGCGCTGATCGGCACGATGGTTTCCAGCACCTTCAAATGGTTTTCCTTTAAGGTGCGGCCCGATTCCACGATGTCCACGATCACATCCGTCAGGCCCAGGATAGGGGCCAGTTCAATGGAGCCGTTGAGCTTGATGATCTGGATCTCCCGGTTCTTGGACGCGTAATAGTTTTTCGCCACGGCGGTAAACTTGGTGGCGACCCGAAGCACGGACTCCCGATCCTCCACATAGTCTTCCGGCCCGGCCACGCAGATGCGGCATTTGCCGATGCCCAGATCCAACAGCTCGTATACGTCCGGGCTGCCGTCCAGCAGGATATCCTTGCCGACCACGCCGATGTCCGCCGCGCCGTATTCCACATAGATCGCGACGTCGGAGGGCTTGACCAGCAGGTACCGCACGCCGTTTTCCGGGCTTTCCAGCACCAGGCGGCGGTCGTTTTCATAAATGCCGCCGCAGTCATATCCGATCTTGGAGAACAGGGCCAGCACCTGATCGCCCAGCCGCCCCTTGGGCAAAGCGATGTTAAGCATCCTTCCCCGCCTCCTTCAGCCCGTTTTCATCAAAAGTATAGATCTTTTCCACCCGCACGTCCTGGGGCACGCACGTTTCCAGCCGCACGCGAAGCCCCTGGGCGCGGAGCGCGTCCGCTTTCTCGATCAGCGCCGCGCGCGGCGCGTGTCGGCCGTAGAGGATCAGCACGTCCGCGTCGAGCAGATGCTTGGCGCGGAAGAGCAGATCCAATTCGTTCAGGTATACGGCAAAGCCGATGGCGTCCAGGTCGCGGCCGAACTTCCGCATCAAGCGTCCATAATAGCCGCCGGTCAGCAGCGCGCGCGGAACGCCCTCCACAAAGCCCTGGAACACCAGGCCGTCGTAATAATCGCAGTCGTTGACCAGGGAAAAATCGAGGGTCAGCTGATCCGAAAAGCCTTTTTGCGCAAGCAGCGCATAGACCGATTCAAGCTCCGCAAGCGCGTCGGTCATGCCGGTGGAAAGGGCAATGGCCCGCGCTTTTTCAAGCGTCTGCGGAAAAGGCCCGCACAGCGCGGCCGCGCGCACGGCCAGATCGATCGCGGCAGGGGGAACGCTGGCCTTTGTCATGACCGCCTTTAATTCATGCAGCCGCTTTCCGTGCACGCAGGAGAGCATTTCCCCGCGCACGCCCTCGGGCAGGGACAGGCCGTCCATCAGCGATACCCAGAACCCGATGTGGCCCACCTGCATGCGGTGGCTTTCGCTGATCGCGCTCAGGGTTTCCATCGCGAGGCAAAGTACCTCATAGGAAGAGATTTCGTCTAATTTTCCGATGCACTCCAGCCCCAGCTGGCTGATTTCGCGGTATCCGCTGCTCTGCTTTTCCAGCCAATAAACGTTTTCCAGGTAGTAGACCTTTTCGCACGATTCCTTGGTCGCATGGGTGTTTTTGGCGATGGAAAGCGTCACGTCCGGCTTCAAGGCCATCAGATGCCCGTCCAGATCGGGAAACGCGATGATGTTCGGGTTTTTGAGGAAATTTTTGTTTTCCATATAAAGCTCATATTCCTCAAACTTGCCCATGCGGTATTTTCTGTATCCGTACTGTTCATACAGCCCGCGCAGCCGAAGCGTGATTTTTTCCTCCCGGCGCAGCGCGCTTTCGCCTTCCATAGCCATGCCGTCCCTCCTTGGGCCCCGTCGGCCCCCTGTTCTCGGGGATAGTATACCACTACTTTATCGCTCTGTCAAGCTAAAGTGTTATCATGATAAATCGTTAAATTATCAACCAGATCTTCCATCACGCCCGATCGGCGCCCACCGCGCGAAGGAAGGTTTTGGCGATATACATGCAGCCGATCTGGTTGGGATGGATGCGGTCCCAGGCGATGTTGCAGGGGTGCATGTGCAGGAAGAGCTGATCCCAGGCGGCCTGCAGATCGACGAAGACGCAGCGGTATTTGTCCGCGAGCTTTTTGACGATCTGCCCGTATTCGTCCATCCGGGCGCGCATGGGATCGGCCCGGTTGGGCTCCATAAAATAGGGCGTCATGAGGATCATGCCCTTGACGGAAGGCAGGGTCCTTTGGATCAGCGCTTCGTAGGTTTTTTCATATTCATCCGGCAGCACGTGGGTTTCCGGCATGTAGGGGGAATCGAACTGCCGCCAGACGTCGTTGATGCCGATCAGCACGCTCACCCAGTCGGGCTTCCTGTCCATCACGTCCTTCTCCCAGCGGGCGTCCAGATCGCGCACCTGATTGCCGCCAATGCCCATGTTGACGATGCGGAGCCGCAGCTCGGGATACATGCAGCAAAGCAGCGAGCCCGCATCCGCCACATAGCTCCTGCCCCAGGCGTTAAACAGCCCTTCGCCCACGGGCCGCGCGCGCTCGTAATCCGAAATCGAATCGCCGATGAATAATACGGTATCGTTCTTTTCAAACAGCATGGCTTCCACCCTTCCTTCGCGCAAAATGTCCCCTATATTGTATCAAATTTTGTATGATGAAGCAATCGTTTCCACAGAATTCCGGGCGTCGGCAGGAATCCGGGCACATGCGGTCGAATTCAAACAGCATGAACGGATGGGAGGATGCCGGATGAAGATTTCCAAGAAAGACGCGCTCAATTGGTTCCGCTTTTTTGCGGCGCTGCCGGAAGACGAGGAATTGATGCCCGGGCAGATGGAGATCGCCCTTTCGGTTTTCGCGCAGATCGAGGACGCGGTGCGCGCGGAGCATGAAAGGCTGATGCATAAGATCCCGGGCCTCAAAACGCTGGAGGGCCGCACCTATTATATCGGCAGCGATGAAAAATTTCCCGGCGGGTGCCGCTCCTGCCTCTTTGGCACGGGCCTGAGCGCCGTGCGGAAAACCAACCGCTGCGACGCCGCCTGCCCCTTCTGCTACGATTACGGCGTTCTGAACGCGCAGCCGCCGGTCGGCGAAGGGATGTGGGAAATCGGCGGCACGAAGTTTTATGAAGACGATCTGCCCCTGCTTCTGTCCATC
The DNA here is from genome assembly GCA_017541205.1 of Clostridia bacterium. Taxonomy (GTDB): domain Bacteria; phylum Bacillota; class Clostridia; order Christensenellales; family Aristaeellaceae; genus RUG563. The sequence goes on from JAFXZO010000024.1 coordinate 23,257, forward strand.
CATAAAAAGCCCACCGGCATTTCCTATGTGTACCTGGAGCCGTTCATGGAAATCGAAAAATATTACGGCGTGGTGCGCGTTTTCCATGAGGCAGGCGTTCATCAGCACCTGTACACCAACGGCGTCCACGCTGCCCGCGAAAGCCTGAAAGCCCTGGCCGAAGCGGGGCTGGACGAGCTTCGCTTCAATCTGGGCGCGTCCAACTGCGCCTCTTCCGTGATCGAAAAAATCGCCATCGCGAAAGAATACTTCCCCAGGGTCGGCATCGAAACGCCCATGACGCCGGAGTTTTATGAAGCATTTCTGCGCAAAAAGACGGAGATCCTGCAAACGGGCCTCGATTTCATCAACTGCGCGGAGCTGCACCTCAACGAAAACAACATCGGCAATTACGCGGGGGAAAACCTGTACATGTGCCGCCAGGGGTACATTTCCCCCATCTTCAGCCGGAACCTGACCTTGACGCTCATGCGCCAGGCGGCGCAGGAAGGCTGGCCCATCGTGATGCACGACTGCAGCAACCGCACCAAATTCGCCCGCGACCTGAACCTGCGGGCCAAGGAGGGCGGCTGGTTCGGCCAAAGCAGCTACGGGTGCGAATTCACCCGCCTGCCGTTTTCCTATTTCCTGCCGGTGCTGGAGGACGACGCCTTCCGGTTTCGGACCGAAGAGCCCATGCCCAAGGGCTTTGGCGTTGGCGATATCGTATTGTAAGAAACAGAACGGGGGCGGCGGCAAAAAACGAAAACCGGGTGCGGACCTATGCATAAGGGAATCCGCACCCGGTTTTTTTATCACAAAGCCATATGAGAAATATCAACGCCCATTTACGGCTTGCCCGGAAGGGAGCGCTCCCTTTCCAGCCTGCCGGGCTTCCAGCCGACGATGGCGCCATAGAGGCCGGTCGTGCGGAAGGACACCTCCCGAAAACCCGTTTCCTGCATCAGGCGCATCATTTCCCGCCGGTCCATTTCGTTTTCGCCCGGGGCCTGCCACACGGGCATGGACATCACAAATTCCGCGCCCGGGCGCATCACCCGGAACGTTTCCTCCAATACCCGCCGGGGCTCGCCCTTCATCTGGGCGCTGAGCAGCACCGTGTCAAACGTATCGTTCCGCCAGGGAATATCTTCCATCCGGCCGGGGATCACATCCGCGCCGCCCAGCATTTCGCTGATCGTGCGGGCTTGATCCGCCTGATCGCAGATGCCGCAGAGGGTCAGGCGCAATTGATCGTTCAGATAGGCCAGCATCCGTCCGTCCCCGCAGGCCATATCCAGCACCTTATCGTGCTCCTCGATCGACGCCCAGTTCACGCACGCCCGCATGGCGCTTTTCAGCCGCCGATGGGCTCCCAGCAGCGCGAGCCGGCCCGCTGTCTGCGTTTTCGTCAGCATGGTATCATCGTCCTTCCAAGGAAACATTCCCCATGATTATCGTGCCGTTTATCATTATAACATACTTTCTCAATAATTGCACGCATTTTCTTAATATTTTTTTAATTATTTCTGAACAAATGCGAAACAAACGTTCCCCCCGCTTCCGCATATCGGCAATGCTCCTGTCCGCGATCTTTTCCTTTGCGGGATCGCATATGCATGATATTTCATTGTTATCCACGAAAATCTAAGATTTCTCTTGACATTTTCGCAAAATTATTTATAATTTGTGTATAATTATTCTTTTGACGGGTTTTCCGTTCCCGCGGGAACACGCGGGCGGGAAACCGCAGGGAGGCGGACATGATGAACCTGAAGGGCCGGCATTTTTTGAAGCTGTTGGACTTTAGCCCGGAGGAGATCACGGGCTTATTGGATTTGGCAAAGGAGCTCAAGCAAAAAAAGAAAGCGGGCATCCCGCACCGCCTGTGCGAAGGCAAGAACGTGGCCCTGATTTTTGAAAAGACCAGCACCCGCACGCGCTGCGCTTTCGAGGTGGCGGCGGCGGACCTGGGCATGCACGCTACGTATCTGGATCCTTCGGGCAGCCAAATCGGCAAGAAGGAGAGCATCGCCGATACCGCGCGGGTGCTCGGACGGATGTATGACGGCATCGAATACCGCGGCTTTGGCCAGGAGATCGTGGACACCCTGGCCAAATACGCGGGCGTGCCCATCTGGAACGGCCTCACCAACGAATTCCACCCCACCCAGGTCCTGGCCGATTTTTTGACCATCCGGGAGCATTTCGGTTCGCTTGCGGGCAAAAAGCTGGTCTATCTGGGCGACGCCCGCTACAACATGGGCGACAGCCTGATGGCGGGCTGCGCGAAGATGGGCGTGCATTTTGTGGCCTGCGCGCCGGAAAAATACTTTCCCGCGCCGGAGCTGGTCCTTGCGTGCAAAAATATCGCCGCAAAAACCGGCGCAAAGCTGGAATTCATCACCGATCCTATGCAGGCCGTCCAGGGGGCGGACGTGATCTATACCGACGTGTGGGTTTCGATGGGCGAGCCGGACGCGGTCTGGGCCGAGCGGATCAGCGACCTAAAGCCTTACCAGGTGAACGCGGCGCTCATGAAGGCCGCCGGTCCCCAGTGCCGCTTCATGCACTGCCTGCCCTCCTTCCATGATCTCAACACCGGCATCGGCAGGCAGATTCACGAAAAATTCGGCCTTGACGCCATGGAAGTGACGGACGATGTATTTGAAGGGCCGCAGTCCATCGTATTCGACGAAGCGGAAAACCGCATGCATACCATCAAGGCCGTCATGGCGGCGACGCTGTAAAGGAGGAAAGCAAGCATGCCCAGGGATAAATCGATCCATAAAGTGATGGTGATCGGCTCGGGCCCCATCGTGATCGGCCAGGCTGCGGAATTTGACTACGCCGGGGCCCAGGCCTGCCGCGTGCTCAAGGACGAAGGGCTGGACACCGTGCTGGTCAACTCCAACCCGGCCACCATCATGACGGACAGCCACCTGGCCAACGAAATATACCTGGAAGCCCTGAACGCGGAAACCGTGGCCCGCGTCATCGAGCGGGAACGCCCGGACGGGCTGCTGGCGGGCCTGGGCGGGCAGACGGGCCTGACCATCGCCATGCAGTTAAAGCGCAACGGCACTTTGGAAAAGTACGGGGTCAAGCTGCTCGGCACGGATATCGACGGCATCGATAAGGCCGAGGACCGCGAATTGTTCCGCGAGACTATGGCGCAGATCGGCCAGCCCTGCGTGCCCTCCGATATCGCCAACGACGTGGAAACGGCTCTTTCGATCGCCGGGCGGATCGGCTATCCCATCATCATCCGCCCCGCCTTCACCCTGGGCGGCACGGGCGGCGGCATCGCCGAAAACCCGAAGGAATTGGCGCAGATCGCCAAGACCGGCCTGGACCTTTCCCCCATCACGCAGGTCCTGGTGGAAAAATGTATTTCCGGCTGGAAGGAAATCGAATTTGAAACCATGCGGGACGCGACCGGCTGCGCCGTGTCCGTGTGCTCCATGGAAAATGTGGACCCCGTCGGCGTGCATACGGGCGATTCCATCGTGGCCGCGCCGGCGCTGACGCTCAGCGAGCGCGAGTATTCCATGCTGCGGCAGGCGGCGCTGGATATCGTGGCCGCCATCGGCATCGTGGGCGGCTGCAACTGCCAGTTCGCCTTAAAGCCCGACGGCAGCGAATACGCGGTGATCGAGGTGAACCCCCGCGTCTCCCGTTCCTCCGCCCTGGCCAGCAAGGCGACGGGTTATCCCATCGCCAAAATTACCACCAAGCTTGCCCTCGGCTATACCCTTTCGGAAATCAAGCATCCCGAAACGGGCTTCTCCCTGGCGGGGTTTGAACCGGCGGTGGATTATATCGTGGTCAAGTTCCCCAAGTGGCCCTTTGATAAATTCGCGGGCTCCAGCCGCAGGCTGGGCACGCAGATGAAGGCGACGGGCGAGGTCATGTCCATCGCGCCGACGTTTGAAGCGGCCATGATGAAGGCCGTGCGCGGGGCGGAGATCGGGCTGGATACGCTGAACGCGGCGCCGCTGAACGATCAGCCCATCCGGGAACGCCTCGCCGCGCAGGACGACCGGCGCATCTTCACCGTGTTCGAGGCGATCAAAGCGGGCGTGCCGATCGACGAGATCTACGCGATCACGATGATCGACCCCTATTTCCTTGGCAAGCTCAAAAATCTTGCGGACTGGGAGGAAAAGCTCAAAAAGGAAGGCGCGACGGACGAAAACGTATATCAGGGCAAGGTGCTGGGCTATCCCGACACGGCGATCAAAAGGATCAGCGGGGCGAAGGCCCTTCCAAAGACGCCTTTCGCCTTCCAGATCGTGGAGACCTGCGCCTCCGTGTTCGGCACGGACAGGCCGTACTTCTATTCCTCCGTGGGCGAGCCCTGCCAGAGCATCCCCTTCCCCCGCAGCGGAAAGCCAGTCGTGATGGTGCTCGGTTCGGGCCCCATCCGCATCGGCCAGGGCATCGAATTCGACTACAGCTCGGTTCACTGCGTATGGACGCTCCAGGAAATGGGCTATGACGTGGTGATCGTGAACAACAACCCCGAGACCGTGTCCACGGACTACGACACCGCCAACCGCCTGTACTTTGAGCCGCTCACGCCCGAGGACGTGATGAACATCATCCGGGTCGAAAAGCCCATCGGCGTGGTGGTCGCCTTCGGCGGGCAGACCGCCATCAAGCTGACCAAGTTCCTGGATGAGAGCGGCATTCCGATCCTGGGCACCAGCGCCGAATCCATCGACATCGCCGAGGACCGCGAACGGTTTGACAAGCTGCTGGAGCGCTTCGGCATCCGCCGTCCGCGCGGCATGGCGGTGCGCACCATGGAGGAAGCCATCCATGCCGCACAGGAGCTTGGCTATCCCGTGCTGCTGCGGCCCTCCTACGTGATCGGCGGCCAGAACATGACGATTTCCCGCTCGAAGGAACAAACCGTCGCCTACATGGAAAAGATCCTCGCCGGGGGCATCGA
>JAFXZO010000002.1 GCA_017541205.1 Clostridia bacterium
GAACCTGTGACCCCATCGATGTGAACGATGTGCTCTACCAACTGAGCCATGCGACCATATATATGATCCGATTTCTGGGTTTAATGGCCCGTGCCACATCCACGGACGCCCATCGCATCGGGAAAGCGAGCAGGTTGCCGCTTTTCAACGGCAAGATTTATTATGCCATAATATGCGAAGGTTGTCAAGGGCTAATTTATTGAAATTTCGTATTTGAAATTTCGTATTTTCAAAAACGAGCTTTGGGCGAGAAAAGCGACAAAAAAGCCATCGGCGGGCAGCCGATGGCGGGAGGATGGGATCAGGGATTTAATTATTCCGCGGGGGCGAAGAAGCTGATCTGGGTCGCGCCGGTCAAGGCGTCGGCGGCGAGGAGGGTGATGGGCGCCACTTCGATATGCAGGGTGGTGAACTGGCCTTCATAGCCGCCCTCGGTCTTGAAGAAAACGGTCATGCTGTAGCCGGCTTCCTTTTCCTCGGCGGAAATCGTGCGGGTGATGACCCACTTGGCGTCGGCGGCAAAGCCGTTCACGGCGTAGTTGGGGCCCTTTTCGCCGGTCAGGTTATCGATCAGGTACAGCTCGGTGACGGTTTCGCCGGTCTTGTTGTAGAAGGTATAGGTGCCGGTGGCGGCCTTGGCGGCCTTGGCGGCGGCCAGGATGCCCTGCGCGTAGCCCAGGGTGTCCGCGGTGGTGGCGCCGGTCACGGCGTCAACGAAGTCTGCCTTGGTTTCGGCGGTGTAGCCGGCCAGGATCTCTTCCAGCTCGGCAATGGTTTTGCCGGTGCAGAAGGCCTCGATGGCGTTAAAGTTGGCGGCGATCTGCACGGTGGAGCCGGCGCGCTGCATGTTCAGGCTGTACAGGTCGCTGTTGACGCGCTTGGAGCCCAGCACCTTGCCTTCGGGATAGTTTTCGCCGAAGGAAGCGTCGCTGTTGGGCACGCCGACAGCCGCCAGGTCTTCCCGGCTGCCGATGAACTGGAATTCATCGATCTTGGCGGCCAGGATCACATCGTCCTGCAGGGCAACGGTGATCACCGCGAAGCAGCCCGTGCCATGCGCGGCGTATTCCACCTGGCCCAGGAGCACTTCCCCTTCAGCGGCCGCGGTTACGGCGGACAGCAGCAGCAAAGCGCACGCAAACAGAGCAAGAACCTTTTTCATCATCATGTTCCTCCTTATTGCTTTGGGGTTTTCCGCGCTCATTATAGCGGATCGCGCGGACATAATCAATAGAAATTATTGAATAAATCTATTTATTTTTTCGGGCCGACGGAGCCTGTTATTCCGCCTGCGGTTTTTCTTCGCTTTGCAGCATGCGCTTCATCACCGGCTGCATTTTTTTCAGCGAATCCATGTTGAGGAAGTACAGCGTCCGCTGGCCATCGCGCCGGCTATTGACGATGCCGGATTCGATCAGCACCTTCATATCGTGGGAGAGCGTGGGCTGGGATATATGAAAATGCTCCAGCAGAATGCAGGCGCACACTTCCCCCTCCGACAGGATATCCAGGATCTGCACCCGCTTGGGATCGGACAGCGCCTTGAAGATCTTGGCCATCGTGATGTATTTTTCTTCCATCTGTAAAACCCCCGCCCATCCGTTTTTTATCATTCGCCGCATATTGCCCGCCGTTTTTCTATTCGGAAGCGGTAATTCCTTCCTGTATTATACCACATGCGCCATGGATCATCAAGCGGCAGGAGAATGTGATTCACCTATGGGGAAGAATCATTGTCCACTATATCCGCTCGCGCGAAGCGCATATCGAACGCGAAGCGTATATCGACCCCGAAGGGGATATCGAGGCGAAGCCATATCGAGCCCGAAGGGCATTTATAAGCGCCTGCGGCGCTCGAGATAACGCTTTCGCGTTTCGATATACGCGGACGCGTTCGATATGGGGCTGTTGCAGAAGCAAAAACTGCAGCAGTCCCTTGGAACGCTTATAGAAAAAACCTGGAAAATGAAAGGAACAGGGAGGAAATGATTAGAAAGATATGAGAATATGAGAAGGAATTTTTTATATATAGAGGAAATCAGAAAACCGCCTCGAAAAAATCAGCTGATGATTTGGCCTCTTTTGTTTATCGCGTCGTCTAATAAGCGTTGAAAGGAGGGAGCGGCCTTGGTTCAGGATCAGCACCAGGAATATCTGGACGCCCTCATCACCCAATGGGAAAAGCCGATGCTCCGGCTGTGCTTCGCTTATCTGTGCGATACCGAGCTGGCGGAAGACGCCGTGCAGGAAACATTCTTCAAGGCCTGGAAAGGCTACGGTCGTTTTCGCGGAGAAGCAGAGGAGAAAACATGGCTGACGCGCATTGCCATCAATACATGCAAGGACCTGATGAAGAGCGCCTGGATGCGGAATACGGACCGGTTCGTTTCCCCTGATGCCCTGCCGGAAGGCTCCATCCCCTTTGACGAACGGGACGACACTGTTACGCGTGCGGTGCTGTCCCTGCCGCCGAAGATCAAGGAAGTGACGCTTTTGCACTGGTACCAGGGCATGACGCTGGAAGAAATGACCAAGGTGCTGCGGCTCCCCCGATCAACAGTCAACTATCGGCTCAAGAAAGCGAAAATGATGCTGAAGAAGGAACTGGAGGATTGGTATTATGAAGACGAATAAGGAGCAGCTGAAAGACGCCATGGATCGCCGGCTTTCCTTTCTGGACGATTTGCCTTCCTGCCGGGCCAAAGTCCAGTATCGAATCGCGCAGAAGGAGGAACCTGTGGTCATGAAGAAAAAGCTCTCTGTTGGTTTGGTGCTTGCGATGGTTCTGGTGCTGCTGTCCGTGTCGGCTCTGGCGGCGGGGCTGCTGCTCTCCTCAAGGGTGACCGCCACCCAGATCGCGGATCGGGAGCTGGAAAAGCAATACGGAGTCACGGCGGAAATGCAGACGTTCTTCGCCCGTGAAGAAAAAGAGATGCCGGACGGCGCCGTTCAGGTAACCTACACCGGCGTCGGCGGGATGGAATACGTGCTGGGTTCCTATACCGCGCTGGTCAAAGACGGAAAAGCGGAAATCAGCTGGAGCCATGATGGCGAAAATACTTCCGGCGGTTATGAGGCGGAAGCCTGGGGGCAGGAGCAGCTCCGGCAGATGATGGCGGATAGCCTGGTTCAGAAGAAAAAGGACGCCTTCATGCGCAAAGCCTCCGAGATCGGCGCAAAGCACAGCGTCATGGAGGATGATTCGCCCTCCGAAGCGGACGAGAACTATTTCGCGCAGCGCGAAGCCGATAAAACGGCTGCCCTGAAAGCGCGCAAGCTGTCCGAAGATGAAATGATCCTGATTGGCAGGGAGTTCATCATCAGCAATTACGGGCTGAATGAAGAACAAATCGCCCGCATGGAACTGTACACCAACAGTTACGAGGACGAAGAAAACTGCTGGTATGAAATGATCAACGGCCAGCCCTGCTTCCAGGTGGAATACCTGCTGTACAATGATGAATACGAGACCGGGGATCTCACGAAACGCACGGAAATGAACGGATACTACATCGTCTATGTGAACGTGGAAACCGGTACTGTGGAAGAATACGCATACAATTCCAGCCTGGCCGGGCAGGGTTGACCCGACGATAATAGCCCCGTCAGAAAAGGCGGGGCTTTTTGCCTGGCACTGTGAAATTTTTTCTGTAAATATCGGTCTTCCGTGATACGACCAGGATCAGATGGGGCTGAACGGCAGGTTCTGCCGTTCAGCTCTTGACTACAGTTCTACCAGAAGCAGACAGATATGTCAAGCTGGGCGCTTACTTGTCGATAGAATTCGTCCTTCTCCGCTTTGTACTCCCTGCCCCCGTATATTTCTAATCTTAACTGTTGACTTCCTTGCTGGATTGAAATATACTCTTCTTGTTGTAAGGTTTTCATTGCAGAATTATTTTACAACAAAACAGGGCATTCCGCTACTCCTCATAGCTGAATGTCCTGTCTTTTTTATTGGGACTTGTGCAACAGCCCCGTGATATGCGCTTCGCGCGAGGGAGTTTGTTTTGATGAGAGCGAAGCTCGCCGCTTCATGTGTACAGAAAGAGGATGGAGGAAGAAAATATCTTCAAGGCTGTTGACTTGGAGCGGACTTTCATGTTTATAATAGGCGGGAAGCCGCAAAAGAAACGAGCGGCGCGCTTCCGTCTGCTCGATCGACAGAAAGACCGCGCTGACCTGAAAAGGAGCATGTACGAACGCCATGAAGCTGATTTGGAGATATATCCGCCCGTACCGGTGGTTCATGCTGGCCGTTATGCTGGTGAAGCTGCTTGGCACAGGAACCGAGCTTTTGCTCCCTTATGTATTGGAGCATTTATTGGATCATGTGATCCCCGAGGCCGGCGGCGCGTGGCCGGTGGCGCTCTGGGGCGGGGTGATGCTGCTACTGACGCTGATTACCCGCGTGCTGAACGTGACGGCAAACCGGATGAGCGTTCGGGTGGCGCGCAACAGCACGTTCGCCGTCCGGCGCGATCTTTTCCATACGGCCCTGAACCTTTCCGGCCGCCAGATGGACCAGATCGGCCTGCCCTCCCTGATTTCCCGCATGACCAGCGACACCTATAATTTCCAGAACTTTGTGCGCATGATCCAGACCATGGGCATCCGCGCGCCCATCATGCTGCTGGGAGGCATCGCCATCACGCTGACGATGGACACCGGGCTCGCGTCCATCCTGTGCATCATGGCGCCGGTCATGATCGTGCTGGTGACCTTCGTTTCCTGGAAGGGCATCCCGCTGTTCAACGAGGTGCAGCGGCGGATGGACGTGCTGGTGCGCCTGATGCGGGAGAGCATCACGGGCATCCGCGTGGTCAAAGCGCTGAGCAAGGAACGCTATGAGGAGAAGCGCTATGGCGAGGCCAATACCCGCATGGCGCGGCAGGAAATCAAGGCCAGCGTGGTCATGAGCCTGCCCGGGCCGATCGTGACCCTGTTTTTGAATGTCGGCCTGACGCTGGTGGTGCTCGTCGGGGCGCGAAGGGTCAACGACGGGATGACCGCGCCGGGCGTGATCCTGGCCTTTTTGACATATTTTAATATGATCCTGATGGGCGTGATGGGCCTGAACCGCATTTTCATGATGATGTCCAAGGCCAACGCCTCGGCCAACCGCATCGCGCAGGTCGTCGATATGCCGGAGGAGCTGACGCCGCTGCCCGAGGACCAGACCGAGCCCGCCCCGGGCGATGAAGCGCTGATTTTTGACCATGTGACCTTCAATTACGACGCGGATTCCCCCGAGGAAGCCCACGGGCAGTTCCTGGGCGAAGAAAGGCAGCAGTGCCTAAAGGACATTTCCTTCCGCGTCAAAAAGGGCGGAAGCCTGGGCATCATCGGCGCGACCGGCAGCGGAAAAACCAGCATCGTGAACCTGCTCATGCGGTTATATGATCCGCAGGACGGGCATGTGTTCGTGGACGGCAGGGACGTGCGCGCCTATGACCGGGATACGCTGCACGGCAAGTTCGGCGTCGTGTTCCAAAACGACGTGATCTTTGCCGATACCATCCGGGAAAACGTGACCTTTGGCCGCGAGGTGAGCGAGAGCATGCTGGCCCGCGCGGCGCAGGACGCCATGGCCCGGAGCTTTATCGAGGCCTATGAGGACGCGTATGACCACGAGGCGGCCATCCGCGGCGCGAACTTTTCCGGCGGGCAGAAGCAGCGGCTGCTGATCGCCCGCGCGCTGGCCGCCGCCCCGGAGATCCTGATCCTGGACGACGCCTCCTCCGCCCTGGATTACCGCACGGACGCCGAGCTTCGCAAAGCCATCCGCGAGCATCACCAAAACGCGACCACCGTCGTGATCGCCCAGCGTGTTTCCTCCATTCTGGCAATGGACGAAATCATCGTGCTGCACGAAGGCGCTTTGATCGGCCGCGGCACGCACGAGGAGCTGCTCGCCTCCTGCCCGGAATACCGGGAGATCTACCGCACGCAGATGAGCGAGGAGGTGGCGTAGGATGGCCCGGCGCGATACCGTCATGAAAAAACCGAAGGATGCCCGGGGGACGCTCCGCCGCCTGCTCAAATACTTAGGGCCGTGGAAGTATGTGATCGCCGGCGTATTGGCGCTGAGCCTGTGCAGCAACGTGCTCAACCTTTGGGGGCCGAGCCTGGCCGGGTCCGCCATCAGCGAAGCCGCGGCGGGCGCGGGCAACGTCAATTTTGACGCGGTGCGGCATTACGCGTCGCTGATGCTGGTGTGCTATGCGGCCTCCGCCCTGCTGGGCTTCGGTATCAGCCTGACCATGACCTTCGTCAGCCGCCAGGTGGCACGCCGGATGCGGCAGGATGTGTTCAATAAGCTGATGCGCCTGCCGGTCGGATACTTTGACCGGCACCAGGCCGGGGATATCATCAGCCGCGTCAGCTATGATATCGACGTGATCTCCACCTGCATGGCCACGGACATCGTGCAGATCATGACCAGCCTGGTCACCGTGATCGGATCGCTGATCATGATGCTGTCGATCTCCCTGCCCCTGTCCGCCGTGACGCTGGTGACCGTGCCGGTCGCGGTGACATACACCGTGCACATGCGCAAAAAGACGCAGCCGCGCTACGCCGAGCGCTCCAAAAGCTACGGAAAACTGAACGGGTTCGTGGAGGAAATGCTCTCCGGGCAGAAAACGATCCTGGCTTACGCGTACGAAAACCGCGTGGACGAACGCTTCGGCCGCATCAATCAGGAAGCCGCGGACGCTTTCTCCGACGCGGAGCATTACGGCGTCACCCTGGGGCCCACCATGAGCGCCATCAACAACCTGGGCCTGAGCCTGATCGGGCTGCTGGGCGGCGTGATGTATCTGAACAAGTGGATCGATCTTGGAAAAATTTCCTCCTTCGTGCTCTACAGCCGCAAGTTCGCCGGGCCCATCAACGCCATTGCCGAGGTGTTCAACGAGCTGTTTTCCGCCCTGGCCGCGTCCGAGCGCGTTTTTACCCTGCTGGATGAGGAGGAGGAATTGGCCGATCTGCCCGACGCCCGGCTGATTTCCAACGTTCAGGGCAATGTCAGCGTCGAGCATGTCATGTTCGGTTATGAGCCCGGCAAGCCCATCCTGCACGACCTGAACCTGGAGGCGGCGGCCGGCAGGCTGATCGCCATCGTCGGCCCGACCGGGGCCGGAAAAACGACGATCATCAACCTGCTCATGCGCTTTTACGATCCGGACAGCGGCGTGATCCGCATCGACGGGCATCAGATCCGCACGGCCGTGCGCCGCAGCGTCCGCAGCGCGTACGCCATGGTCCTGCAGGATACGTGGGTCTTCCACGGCACGATCTTTGAAAACATCGCTTACGGCAGGGAAAACGCCACCATGGACGAGGTGGTGGCCGCGGCGAAGGCGGCCCGTATCCATCCCTTCATCATGCGCCTGCCCATGGGCTATGATACCGTCATCAGCGAAGACGGCGGCAACATTTCCAAGGGCCAGAAGCAATTGCTGACCATCGCCCGCGCCATGCTCTACGACGCGCCCATGCTGATCCTGGACGAAGCCACCTCCAACGTGGATACCGCCACCGAGCGCGAGATCCAAAAAGCGATGCGCGAGCTGATGAAGCAGAAAACCTGCTTCGTGATCGCCCACCGCCTGTCCACCATCGAAAACGCCGATCAGATCCTGGTGCTTCGGGACGGCGACGTGGTGGAGCAGGGCACCCACCGCCAGCTGATGGACCGAAAGGGCTTCTATCATCAGCTCTACGCCGCGCAGTTTGAGTGACCGCGTAACGCATGCCATTCAAAATAAAAAAAGCCTCCCTGAATGATTCAGGAAGCCTGGTCCGGGGAAGAATTCACGCGTGGATCATGCTGTACCGCGCGGCGTTCAGCACGCGGAGCATATTATCCATGGGGGTGATGTTGCCGTCGAATTTTTCCTTGAGGGCATGGACGGCCGCGCCGCTCTGAAGGGCGGCGCCCTTGGTGCGGGCGGTCACGGGCGTCTGCGTCTGCCAGCTGTTCACGTTATGGAACACCACGGCGGGCATCCGGTAGCCGCAATCCTCAAACTTGGCCCGGCACGCTTCGTACACCGTTTTATCCGGGTCGCGCACGGCGCGGTTGAACTCCATATCGGAAAAGATATAGAGCACGGCGGGCATTTCCTCCTGCTTGGCGCCGTTTTCCACGGCGGTGTACAGGATCAGATCGAACACCGCTTCCAGGTTGGTGCTCATGCCCCAGGGCAGGGTGCCCAGGTAGCGCAGCTTATCCTGCAGGGTTTCCCCGTGGATCTCCACCAAATGCGGCGTGCTTTCAAAGGTGATGAGGCAGTTATGGAACAGCCCCGGACACCTTTCGGCGCAGTACAGGCCCATGGCCTGGGAAATCAGCGCGGGCATCAGCGGGCCGCGGGCGCAGTACATGGAGCCGGAGGTATCCACCACGCTGATGGCGTTGGCGCTTCCGATTGCCCCGGGAAGCCAATCCCAAAGCCGCTCCAGGGTTTCTAAGCCGCCGGGCGCGCGCTCCGCCCATCTGCCGCCCTGAAAGAAGGGCCGCAGCACTTCATAGGGGAACAGCGTATCCGTGTGGATGCACTGATCGCCGTTTTTTACGTCCAGCAGGTATTGCTCAAAGCGCGCTTTGTCCTTTTTCTCAAAGGCGCGGCGGTATTTGAGCATGGCCTGGGAGGGCACGGAAGCGTATTGGATCTTTTCGGGCTGCCTGTTTGTCAGGCTCCGTTCGGTCAATCCGATGCGGGCGCGCAGGGCGGTCAGCAGGGCGCGGTATTCCCGGGGGTCCATGCCCAGCGCGGCGATCAGCCGGCGGGCCGCGGCGCAGGTCCTGGGGCTGGAGGTGTTGTCCGAGGGCAGCCATTTTGCCAGCAGGGAGATATGCGCGTTTTCGTCGCCCAGCCCGCGCTTTTTGAGGGCGGCCCGGTCGTCGTCCAATTGCAGACGGATCACCCGCACGGCTTCCGCTTCCGCCGGGGTGCCCAGCAGGCAGAGCAGATCATCCCAACGGCCAAACTCCGCCACATAGCGCGCGTTCTTGACGGCGGTCTTGGGCCAGGTGAAGGCCACGTGGCGCAGCAGGGTCCGAAACAGCGTCCTTTCGCCCATGCCGCCGCGGATGTCCCTTAAGTAGAAAAGCAGCTTCGCCGCCAGGTCCGCCTTCTCGATATAGGCCCGGTCGAACAGGCGGATCTGTTCTTTTTTGCTCCGATAGCGCATGCCGCCCGCCACGGCGAAGAAATCCAGGCAGGCGTCGCCGGTGCTGCCGTGGGTCTTGGCCCCGTTCAGGGTGCGGGTGTAATTGGCCCGGGTTTTCAGGTTTTCCAGATAGCTCATGCTTGTTTCCTCCTTTCCTTCGTGCTGACGGCATTTCAGCCGCCGCGAGGACAGGGAAGCGCCATCGGGAGATTCGTCGAGCCTCTCCCAAACGCGCCGCGCGGAGGTGTTTCCGCCGGCTGAACCACCGTTCCTTCGGTCTTTTCACCTGCCCGAAGGCCGGGACGGAAAAAGCGGCGCGCCCCTGCCTGCGGGGCGGGCCGGACGCTGCGGGCATTTCAGCCTTCGCATCCGTTCGCTTTCTTCGCCGGAGGCCGTCCTCGCCTCCGCGTTCCGTTCTGATCGCTGCTTCCTTGCCCTCCCCGTTTCGGGAAGGGTATGCCAGAGAATGCTCCGCGCGGTTCCTCCCGTTGAAAAACCGTGCGTCATGCCGCGTTCTTCACGCTGCCTGCCCTTCGTTCCCGTTCCGTTTCTTCCGGGCCAGGCCATGCCGCGCTTTTTTTCGCCGTTTAGATGCCGCGTTTCCCACGCCGGTCGTGACGGGCGCCTCTATGAACCGAAGGGAAAAAATGGATACTTCATCAGACGCGAAGATGATTCTTCAAAAAATGTTGCGTATTTGTCAGTCTACTTCATGTTCAACCCATACTCCTTTCGGAACGGTTGCGCTTCGAAGAGCAAAAGATACTTCACGGCCTGGGGTGTCGCTTTCCCCTGCGGTGGTATTCCTTCATTTGCTTATCCTGACATGCGCTGCTGTATGCGCCTATATCCAGGAGGAATTCCTTCGGTTCACCCAAGCGGGTCCTCTGGCTGCTTGGTCAGCCGGAAGGAAGGCGGAGCGCCCTCCTTCCGGGCTGCGTGTTCGTTTGTCAAGGTGCCTTTCGGCGGGAGGCTCTTTGCTTTCCCTGCCGACGCGCTTAGGATAGCACGAAACGGGCGGCTTGTCATTCAACCGGTAGTTTAACTTTTTTCAGCCGCTTTTGGTCAAAAATCAGTTGACATTTCCATCCGCCCGGCGTATAATCACCCTTGCTTCACCGCGGACGCTTCTGATACGATTACGCCCATCCCGATCCAAACGATCCCCGAGGATCGCTTCGCCGTTGCCTCTTTCCGTTTCGACGGGCTCGCGCCGTCGTTTCGTGCCGGAAGGGAGATGGAAGCAATGTATACGCAAACCGCGTTCCCGGTCATCGATCTGGCGAAGACCGGCGCCAGCATCGAGCAGCACCGGCGCAGGGCCGGCCTGAGCGTGCGGGAGGTGCAGACCTATTTCGGGTTTGAGTACCCGCAGGCCATTTATAAGTGGCAGCACGGCGAGTGCCTGCCCACGGTGGATAACCTGCTGGCCCTGGCAAGGCTCCTGCGGGTGTCCATGGAGGATCTCCTGGTGTACGACGACCAGGAGCATTTTTTTGCTCTTTTTTCAGCGCCCGAAGACGCCGGCGGCGCTTCTTCCCGGGGGCCGTTATTCCGTTCCGCTTTTCTGCGCGAAAAGGCGGAGGACGCGTTCTTTATTCTGTACCTTGACGAATGACTGATAATATTCTAAAATTGATGCAACATTCATTTTAGAATGTAACAGCAAACTTGGAGGTGCACCTATGCTGACGAAGGAAGAACTGCCGGATTGCCCGGTCGCTACTACTGTTCAATTGATCGGCAATAAGTGGAAACTGCTGATTTTGCGCAATCTGCTGGCCCGGCCCTGGCGCTTCAACGAGATGCTGCGCTCCATCCCCGGCATCAGCCAGAAGGTGCTGACGGATAACCTGCGGGTATTGGAAACGGACGGAATCATCATCCGCACGGTGTATCCGGAGGTGCCGCCCCGGGTGGAGTATTCTCTGAGCGAATTGGGCGATTCCATGCGGCCCATCATTCAGGCCATGGAAGCCTGGGGAAAAGGCTATCAGCAGATGGTAAGAGCAGCAGAATAAACCAACTTGAACAAACAGCGCCCAGTCGATAAGAGACTGAGCGCTTTTGTTTATTCTGCTGCATCAAATTTATTGGGTAGATGGTAGGTCTTATTGGGTAGCTCCGGCGAGAAGGAAGCAAATTCTGCCCAGGCTTCGGTGAGATAGTAACCGATCACTACGTCCCGATGATTGCCAAACTGGCTTGTCAGCACCGGGCTGTTTTCAAAGCAGCGGTCGATGATCGCCTGATCTGTGGTGAAGTTCACCTTGCCGCCCAGCCGCACATAAGTCATGGTCTCCTGATCGCAGACACAAAGCTGGATGTAGGAATGGGCCAGCAATTCCTTGTAGGATGTATAGAAGGTGACGGTATCGAAGTACAGCACCCCGTCTTCCTCAAATTTGAACTCGATAGGCCGGATCTGCGGATTGCCGTCCAGGCCCAGGGTGGTGGCATATTGCAGCGGGAAGCGATGGAACACATCCACTACCACGCTGAGGCCGTCCTCATAATTCAGCGATTTGAAAAAGTCCAGCGTGGATTGTTCCGCATGGGCAGCCATCGTCATCCCTCCCAATACCATGATACAGAGCAGCAATGCAATCAGCTTCTTCATTCGACCACCACCACGATCTTTCCGTCTACGCCCTTGTCCTGGGCCATGCAGGCCTCCCGGATGGTGTTCAGGGTAAACATCGCCCCGTATTCGGGCACAATGCGCTTTTCATTCAGGAAAGCAAACAAAGCGTCCACGATTTCCTGGGTGGGATAATTGCTGAAAAAGCCAGTGAGATAGACACCGTTGGGAATATCCTTGATGGGATCGAAATTGTTGAGGGCATACACGCCGCCCAGAATGCCGGTATCACAGACGATGCCGCCTTTTTCCACGGCAAGCAGCGTGTCCTTCAGGTTTCGCGGGCCTACCAAGTCCAGCGCTTTGGTAACACCCTGCACCTTGCCCTGCAATTCCCCATCATCCAACACCTGCTCGTCCGCAGCGGCGATCAAGGGCAGCTTGGCTTCCCGATGGGTGGTGGCAATAACTTTGCAGCCCAAGGCTTTGCCGATCTGGATGGCGGCATAACCCAACGCGCAGGTAGCACCGCGGATCAGCAGGATGTCTTCTTTCTTTAATTGCAGGCACTCAAACAGGCTGCCCCAGGCGGTAAAGAAGGTTTCCGGCACGGCAGCCAGAGAAGCCCAATCCAACTGCGTTTCCACAGGAAAGACATGATGAATGGGCAAAAGCGCATATTCGGCATAGCTGCCGTCAAAGCTGCGGCCCATGCCACCCATGAGGGCGATCACCTTCTGGCCCTGCCGCCAGCCGCTGTCAGAGGGATCGGCGATCTCACCCACACACTCGATGCCGGGGATCACGGGCTTTTGAATATAAGGCGCTTTGATCTCCTCATACCGCAAAATCTGTTCGGAATGGTTCATACCGAAGCCCTTCACCTTTACCAGTACCCAGCCGGACTTGACTGTAGGAATGGGTACTTCGGTAAGCCGAACCGCCTCGCCATGGGTCACGGCGCTGATCTGCATCGCTTTCATAGCGTTTCCTCCTCGCATAGCTTTTCCCCGGTCAAATCGTTCTTCGTTTTCCAGCATTGAGGGTCTACGTCGTAGAAATCTCCATGGGCTCCACTGGCTACCGCCGGGCAGCCCCGGCACCAGGCTTTCAGCTCGCACCTGGCGCACTTCTTAAACTTGTCGTATTCCCGGTACTGTTCCATTTCGCATACCCACAGATCGGCCAGGCGATCCTGGAATGCGTTGCCCACTTTGCTGTTCTGCACCCGGCGGCAGGCGAACACGTCGCCATTGGGCAGGATGGTCATATGGCAGTTGCCGCAGTTGCAGCCGCCGTAGATCATATCGGGATCGGCGTTGGCCGGCAGCTTGAACTCCCCGGTCTCATACTGGTACAGCGTCCACAGGTGATCCTTGCGGTTGAAATAGGTGTCGTATCCCGCCGCCTCATAGGCCTTGAATTTGGCGTCGCAGATTTCCAGCAGATGCCGGTATTCCTGGGGCGTCATGCCCGTGTCTTTTTCCTCGCTGGTGGGACAGTAACGGGCAAAAGCATAGACGTTGGCTCCTGCCTTCACCACTTCATCGATGATGCCGGGTACTTCGTGGATGTTGGTGCCGCTCACCGTGGTCATCACTACGCTGCGGATGCCTGCGTTGTTGATGGTCTGAATTTTCTCAAGCGTCGTCCGGTAGCTGCCGGGCTTGCGGAACCAATCATGGGTCTGCTCCAGACCGTCAATGGACAGCTGATACTTTTCACAACCCAGCAGCTTCATGCGCTGGCAGACCTCGTTCGTCAAATGGAAGGGGTTGCCCATGATGGTGAAGGGAATCTGTTTGACTGCCAGCAGCTCCAGCAACGGCCAGAAATCCTTATGCAGGATAGGATCGCCACCGGTAATATAGAAATAAGGCAGCCGGTCATACATAGCACAGAAATCCTCGCAATTAGCCACCACCTCCTGCATCTGCTCCCAGGTCATGCTGTCCAGGCGCTTGCAATTATCCTCAGCAAAGATATAGCAATGCTTGCACCGCTGGTCACAGTCGTCGGTGATATGCCATTGGAAAGCGAAATACTGTTTCATGACTGAATGCCTCACTTAATCTCAGGATGCTCCGGCAGCCAGGGCGTAGCCGGAGCATGGGTAGGTCGAAAAAGAAAATTACTTGTCGCCAGCGCCACAGGCAGCTCCGCATGCAGCGGGCTTTTTTTCCTCGGCGGGCTTGTCAGCAGCACCGCAGGCGGCGGGCTTTTCCTCAGCGGGCTTGTCAGCAGCGCCACAGGCGGCACCGCAGGCAGCGGGCTTCTTCTCTTCGGCGGGCTTATCGCTCGCGCCGCAGGCAGCGCCACACGCCGCAGGAGCCATCTGCACATTCCAGGAAGCCAGATTCTTCAGAGCCATGTGTTCGTCCTCCTTATCAGATTCGGGAGGCTATCCCGTGTTTTCACAATACAGGAAAAAAGATGACAGCACAAGTACGCACCTTTTTGTAACTACCCCACAGTTATAAAAAGGTAACTATGTAATAAAAAGGTGCGTACTTGTTTTTGGTTTTTCACGTCTGTTATGCTATGTGCGTCGGCAGGAAAGCCGATGAGAAAAATGTCGAAGGAGACGAAACAAAATGAAAAAGCTGATCGCTCTGCTGCTGACCGCCGTAATGGCGCTGTCCCTGCTGGCTGTTACCGCTTCCGCTGAGGAGGAAGCAAATTGGGCATACGGTGTAACGATTGAAGGTGTGGGCACCATCTACTATGCCAAGGCGTACTTCTCCCAGGAAAACATCGTAAACCCCTTGACCGCCGCTGCTTATACCGCTGATGAGATCGCTGTCATCGTGGATGGCGCTGCCGCTGATCATGAAGCCTATACCTTCCTGCTTCCCGGTGATGCTTTCCTGGGCATGGGCGGTTTCTGGTACGATCAGGATAACACCGCTGCCATCGTGAGCCATGCCGATCCTCTGACGATGGATGAAAACGGCGTGTTCTCCACTGCGGAAGGTGAGCAGGTTGCCTCTCCCATTGTCAACTGGGCCTTTGGCGTGACCATCGAGGGTGTGGGCACCATTTACTATGGCCGTGAATACTTCGCCAAGGAAGGAATCGTCAATCCTCTGACTGCCGCGCCCTATACGGCAGAAGAAATCGCCACCATCGTGGATGGCGCTGTGCAAGGCGCTGAAGGCTACACCTTCGATGTGCCTGCTGCCGCGCTGCTGGGCATGAACGGCTTCTGGTATGATGCTGCCAATACCGCCGCCATCACCAGCCATGCAGACCCGCTGACCATGAATGACGCCGGCGTTTTTTCCACTGCGGACGGCGTAGAGGTCGCTACTCCTATTGCGGAATAAAGCGCCCAATAGATTATCCAGGCTCTGGCAGAAAAATGCCAGAGCTTATGTTGTCTGTAAGCAGTTACAACACGCGCGCGCCGACGCTTGCGCGCGGGCCTGTATTCTGGTATACTGTTTAATGGGAGGGTATCCTTATGGAAAAGAAACAGCAAGTGCTATTATCCGTCATGGGCTGGACCCATGAGGACGATGATCCAAGCGATTCCGTCCGGCTGCTGACCACCGGCACCATGACGGGCGGCAAGGACGCCTGGCGCATCGATTATACCGAAACACAGCCGGACAACGAAAGCAGCGACGTCACCCTGCTGATGGACAAGGGGGTTGTGACCATGCAGCGCAGCGGCACGTTCGCCACCAGCATGGTGTTTGAGCAGGGCCGGCGTTTTGAGGGCAGCTATCGCACCCCGTATGGCGATCTGGCGATGGGCGTGTACCCCACGCATGTGAAGTATCAGGTGGAGGATGGGCCGGTCGGCGAAGTGGATCTGACGTATCAATTGGATCTGCAGGGCCAGTTTGCCGCGATGCATGAGCTGCGCATCCGCTTTTGCCCGTCCGGCAGGCAATGAGCGCGCTGGACGCCTGGCGGCGGCATGCCCGCGCGGCGATCCCCCGGGGGTTTCTCAGGCGGGATCGGGGGGACGGGCTGTTCATCAGCGATTATCCCCGGTATCCGGACAGCGGCCCGGTAACGGACGCGCTGCGTCAGGCCGGGTTCCGGGTGCGGCTGGACGGGCAGCTTGCGGTGCTCGGCCTTTCCCCGGCCGGGATCGAAGCGCAGGCGGCGTCCCTGTGCGGGGAAGCGCGGCCGACGGATGAAACGCTGTACCTGTGGGCGCTGGCCGGCCGGCTGATACGAAGCGGAGGCGCGGCGACGCAAGCGGATATGCCCCACATCCATTTCACCTTAAAATGCCTGGACGCGGGCGAGCTGAGCCGCCTGGAAAAAGTGCTGTCCCCTGCTTCGGCGCTGGGCCAGCGGACGCGCCATCCCCTGCCCGCCGTGATCGGCCGGCTGATGATGGACCATTTGAATCATTGATTTTTTATACGGAAAGAAGGGGTTGTATGCTGATTACCTATCACGGGCATTCGGAATTCTATCTGGAAGGCGCGGACGGCTTTGCCCTGCTTACCGACCCGTACGACGGCCATGTGGGCTATCCCATGCTGCGCTGCCGCGCGGACGCGGTGACGGTCTCCCACGGCCACGGCGACCATAATTACGTGCAAAAGGCGTATGGCGCGCCCGCGATCATCGACGGCGCAGGAGAATGGCGGATCGCGCCGGAGGTGACGGTGACCGCCATCCCGTCCGTGCACGACGACGCGAACGGCGAAAAACGCGGCAAAAACCTGCTCATGAAAATCGAAATGGAGGGCCTGGCCCTGGCGCATCTCGGCGATCAGGGGATCAGGCTTACGCCGGAGCAGGTGAAGGCCCTGGGCAGGATCGACATCCTGATGCTCCCCGTCGGCGGCTTTTTCACCGTCGACGCGAAAACGGCCAGGGAAATCGTTGCGCAGGTGAATCCCCGGGTGGTCATTCCCATGCACTATAAAACCAGCGTGAACGCGGACTGGCCCATCAGCGACGAAACGGAGTTCCTGCGCCTGATGGGGGCGGAAGGCGTATCGCCCTTGCCGCTGCTGCGCGTTACCAAGGGCGATTTGAGCGAACAGCCCGCCCTGGCGCTGCTGGACTGGCGCAAGGCGTGACGGAAGGAGACGCTTTCCATGATTTCCCAAAAGCTGGTTTCCCTCACCTTTGACGACGGGCCGAACACCGCCATTACCCCGCAGGTGCTGGATATCCTGGAAGAAAACGGCATCGTCGCCTCCTTTTTCCTGATCGCCGCGAGCATTACAGAGGAATCCGAGAAGGTGGCGCGGCGGGCGTTTGAGATGGGCTGCGAAATCAACAACCATTCCGTGACCCATCCGTTCATGGGCAAGATGACCCAGGAGGAGATCCGCCGGGAGATCGACCCCTGCACGGAAGCGGTCAAGCGCATCACCGGCAGGGCGCCCCGGTTTTTCCGTCCGCCCTTTATCGACGTGAGCAGGACGCTGTTTGACACCGTGGACATGACGTTCATCTGCGGCGTCGGGTGCGAGGACTGGGTGCCCACGGTGTCCGCCGAGGAACGCGCGCGCCGCATCCTGGAAAACCCACAGGACGGCGATCTGTTCCTGCTGCACGATATGCCGGGCAACGTGAACACCGTCGAAGCGCTCAAGGTGGTCATCCCCGAGCTCAAAGCCCGCGGCTTCGGCTTTGCCACCTGCGGCCAGCTGTTTGACGCAAAGGGCGTTACCCCCGTGCGCGGGAGGCTCTATTCCAACGTGCTGCAAACGGAGGACTGCAACGGCCTGTAGGAGCGGAAGGCTTTTGTGCGAACGGGACGCCTCATTTTTTGCGCAGCATTTGCATTCTTACCCAAGTTGACGTATAATATATAAGATTCTGCCTCGATGGATCGGTTTTGTATACAAACCTTTCCAAAATGGTGGAATAACCGCCGGGACGGGAGGTTCGCCATGAAAAGCGGTGAAAAAACCCAGGTGGTATGGATCACCGGCGCGTCCAGCGGCCTGGGGCTGCATACGGCCCAGGCGTTGGTCCGCGCGGGATTTACCGTGGTGGCCGGGGCCCGTTCCTTCGGGAAGGGCAAGACGGTTCCCGGCTGCGAGTGCCTGCCGCTGGACGTAACGGACGCGGAGAGCATCCGCGCTTTTACGCAGGGGGCGCTTTCCCTGCACGGGGCGCCGGATGCGCTGGTCAACTGCGCGGGCATGCTGGTTTTAGGGGCTTGCGAAAGCTACGCGCTCAGCGAGCTTCGCCAGGTGATGGAGACCAACTTCTTCGGCCAGGCGGCGATGATTTCCGCCGCGCTGCCGCTGATGCGCCAAAAAGGCCGCGGCCGGATCGTGAATTTTTCCTCCATCAACGGGCTGCTGGGCATCCCCTTTGAAGGGGCGTATACCGCAAGCAAGCACGCGGTGGAGGGGTATTCGGAGTGCCTGGCGCTGGAGGTTAAGCCCTTCCATATCGAAGTGATGCTGGTGGAGCCGGGGGATCATCGGAGCGGCAGCAAGCTGTACCGCCGCCATTCCCAAGGCATGGGCGACGATTCGCCCTACAGGGCGGCCTTTGATCTGGGCACCCGGATGATCGCCCATGACGAAGAAAACGGCTCTGACCCGGACAGGCTGGGCGATAAGATCGCCAAAGCCCTGCGCCGCCGCCGCCTGCCCCGCAGGCTGCGGGTGGCGAAAATGGACCAGCATCTTGCCGTGCTCCTGCACGATGTGCTTCCCAATCGGCTGTTTGAAAGGATCATCGGCAGCTATTACAGCAAACCCATCCAGTGACTGCGCCGGAGCGCAGCGGCTATCCTGCCAGAGAACCGGGAAAGCGGAACGCGGCCCGGAGGCGACCAAAGGGAATCGAGGGAACAAGCATGAGTGAAGTGCTCGCCCGCAGCGAACGATTGCGGGAGAAAATGACGCTGGAAAACTTATTTGAAATCATCAGCGGCGACGGCGAAAAGGTGGCCGCCCGGTATCTGGACGGGAACGAGGAAAAAGCCGTCACCTACGCCGAATACCGCAAGCGCGCCTTTGCCTGCGCCAAGGAGCTGCGAAAAAAGCTTGGCGAACAAAACAAGGGCAAGTTCGTCGGCATCCAGGCCGATACCTGCCCTTCCTGGTTTTTTCTGTTCTGGGGCGTGATCGCCGCGGGCTATAACGCGGTGCTCATGGATTTCACCCTGAACGATGAAATGACCGCCTATATCCTGCGCCAGGCCGGGGCCATCGCCCTGATCACCAAGACGCCCAGGCAGCTGAACGGCAATGTTACGCAGTTCACCATCGCCCAAATGGAACAGCTTTCCGACGCTTCGGGCTTCCAGCCGTCGTTTGGCGATATGGTGGCCCTGTGCACCTCGGGCACCACGGACACCAGCCGCGTCTTCGTTTATAACGCGCAGGCCGTGTGCGCCCAGGTGCTCAACGCCGAAATGCTCTATCACGCCAACAAGCGCATCATCTGCGATGAGCCGCGGCGGCAGCTGGCGTTTTTGCCGTATCATCACATTTTCGGTTTTATGGTGTGCCTCCAGTGGATCCATTTCCTGGGCTATGAAACGGTGTACTTAAAGGACCGCAGCCCCAAAACCATCCAGGAGACCGCCCAGCGCTTCAAGATCACCCACCTGATGGCCGTGCCCCTGCTCGCCAACAACCTGTCCGTGGCGCTGGGCAAAAAGGTCGCCAAGGAAACGCGCTTCAAGCGTGCCGCCTTTAAGACGCTGCGCGGGCTGTCCCTGGCGCTCCAGAGCGTCGCCCCCGGGTTCGGGCTGGATTTTGCCAGGAACGTGCTTTTTAAGTCCGTCACCTCCCAGATCCTGGGCCCCGACGTCCGCTGCATCATCCTGGGCGGCAGCCATACGCCCAAGGAGCATATGCGCACGCTCAGCGCCCTGGGGTATTTCACCGTTTCCGGCTTTGGCATGACGGAAACGGGCATCACCTCCGTCGAAACCAACATGAACGTCATCACCCGCACCTCCGGGTCCGTCGGCCGTCCGCTGGCCAGCGCCGAATACCGGGTGCAGAGCGACGGCGAAAAATCCAACCGCGGCGAAATGTATATCCGCGGCAACACCATCCATACGGGGCGGCTGGTGGAGGGCAAGCTCCTGCCGCCGGGCCTGGATGAAGAGGGCTGGTTCCGCACCGGCGACGTGGTGCGCCTGGAAAAGGGCAACCGCATGTATGTGGAAGGGCGCGCCAAGGACGTCATCATCAACGAATCCGGCGAAAACGTGTATCCCGACGAGATCGAGGACGCGTTCGGCGCGCTGGAGGGCGTGGATCAGTTCTGCGTGCTGGGCCTGAAATCCCGCAAGAAGGAAAAAGAAGAAAAGGGCATCCTCTCCCATATCCCGCATCCGCATCTGCCGGGCAAGAAAAAGGCGGCGGTGGATTATGAGGACATCACCCTGGTCATCAACGTGGGCCAGCACTATAAGGACGACGAGTACATTTCCGGCATCATGGCCCAGGTGCGCAAGATCAACGGCGCCCTGCCCGCCTTGAAGCGCGTCAGCCGCGTCCTGGCGACCCCCGAAAAGTTCCAGACCGCCGGCGGCATCAAGGTCAAGCGCCTCGCGCTCAAAAAGGAAATCGAGGAAAACAAGCTGGCCTACCGCGATATCGATTTTAACCGCATGGCCGAAGCCTCCCAGGAGCCCAAGCCCCTCGTGCAGCAGGAAAACACGCCCTCCGATCTGCAATTGGAGGAAATCAAGCAAAAGGTGCGCCGCGTGTACGCCGAAACGCTTGATGTCCAGCCGGACCAGATCAGGGACGACGCGCACTTCATCGACGAGTTGGGCGGCGACAGCCTGCAGGTGCTGGGCGTGAGCCTCAAGATCGAGGAGCAGTTCAACGTGCTGATCCCCACCGAGGAATACGGCAAGTGCACCACGGTCAACGACCTGTCCGCCCTGCTGTACGCCAAGGTGCGCGGCAACGTGGCCTATGAGAGCAGCGCGCCCGAAAGCCAGGAGCCCGTCACGCCCATTACCCGCTTTGAGGATTCCCCGGAATACCAGGCGTTTCAAAAGCGCTATGAATCGCTGATGGGCGAAGGCCAGGAAAACCCTTACTTCGTCGCCCATGATTCGCCGCTGCTGGACAAGAGCTTCGTGGACGGCCAGTGGATGCTGGATTTCGGCTCCTACAACTATGTTGGCATGAGCGGCCGGGAGGAAACGAAGGCCGCCGCCAAGGCCGCCATCGACAAGTACGGCACCTCTGCTTCCGGCAGCCGCCTGCTTGCCGGTGAAAAGACGCTGCATAAGGAATTGGAGGCCGCCATCGCCGAATGGAAGCACACCGAAAGCGCGCTGGTGCTGGTGGGCGGGCACTCCACGAACGTGACCTGCGTCGGCAATTTCTGCGGCAAGGGCGATCTGATCGTCTACGACGCCATTGCCCATAACTCCATCGAGCAGGGCTGCCGCCTTTCCCAGGCGACCGCCAAGCCCTTCCCGCACAGCGACGTCAAGGCGCTGGAAAGCATCCTGCGCAATCAGCGTCATAAGTTCGGCAAGGTGCTCATCGTGATCGAAGGCGCGTATTCCATGGACGGCGATATCGCGCCGGTGCCCGAGTTCGTGGCGCTCAAAAAGAAATACGGCTGCTTCCTGATGGTGGACGAGGCGCACTCCGCCTGCGTGATCGGCAAGACCGGCGGCGGCGTGGACGAATATTTCGGCCTGGCCCCGGACGACATCGACATCAAGTACGGCACGCTCAGCAAGGGCCTGGGCACCTGCGGCGGTTATCTGGCCGGCAGCCGCGCGATCATCGATTATATGCGCTATAACCTGCCCGGGTTCGTCTTCTCCGTGGGCATTTCGCCGCCCCTTGCCGCGGCAAGCCTGGAGGCCATCAAGCTTTTGCGCAGCGATCCCACCATCATGGAACGGCTGCACCGCAACATCAAATGCTTCATGGAAGAAGCGCATAAGCGCCATTTCAACACCTGCCTGGCCGGCGAAACGGCCATCCTGCCCATCCTGGTCGGCAAGGACGAGGACGCCTGGGAGCTGAGCAACCGCCTGCGCAGGAAGGGCGTGATCGTGCCCCCCGCCGTGTACCCCGCCGTGCCTAAGAACAAGGCCCGCCTGCGTTTCTGCGTCATCAGCGAGCATCAGCCCGAGGAAATCGTCGAAGCGCTGGATAAGCTGCAGGAATGCGCCAAGGAAGCGGGCATCCAATTGCCGGAGTGACCGGAACCGGATTTTTTCCTGGGGGGACCATTCTTTGGCCTCCAAAGAATGGTCCCCCAGACCCCCTTCCAAGAAAGCCATATTATTTTACCATCATACGACGTATTGCGATCACAAGCTATTGTTCTGAACAACAAGTACAGGGAGGGCGCGCGTCATGTCCACCTACCGGCTTTATCAGGAAGCCCGGGATACGGCATGGCGCGCGCTTCTTCGATTGCCGGATAAAAAACTGCCGGTTGACGTGGATGCGCTGGCGGGCATGGTCGGCGCGGAGATCCATCCGTTTCCCGATCCGAAGGAAGAGGAAAAGCTCGCCGCGCTGATCGCCCAATGCGGGGAATGCGCCGGCGTGTCGCTGCGCGTCAAAGGCGCGTGGCACATCTTTATCCGGCAGGAACTGGACGCGGATCACCGGCGCTTCGCGGCGGCGCATGAAATGGGACATGTGCTGCTTGGGCATCCGACGGAGGCGCTTTCGCCGGGCGTGCGCCGTTTCCGGAGCCTGGAAAACGCGGGCGATCTGCTGGAGGAAACGCAGGACCTTGCCGATTATGCGGCGGATATTTTCGCCATCCGCCTGCTCGCCCCGGCCTGCGTGCTGCATGAAACGGGAACCGATACCCCGGGCGGGATCGCCGCGCTGTGCGGCCTGCCGCCCAAGGCCGCGGCGTTTCGGGCGGAAAGGATGGAAACGCTCAACCAGCGCAACGTCTTTTATACCAACGCGCTGGAAGCGAAGGTGCGCGATCAGTTCCTGCCGTTTATCCATGCAGTGCGCTTTCCCGCGCCTGACCGCGCGATCAGGCTGGATTTTCCGGAAAGGAAAATTGCCGGAAAAGCCGCCGCGCCGGAAATAACCGGAAAAGCCCTGCTGCCGGATACCGAGCGGCGGGCGGCGCCGAATGCGCGGAAAGCGCCCGCTCCGGCCAAGAAGCGCGTTTACCTTCCCCGCTGGGCGAGGTACGCGTGCGCAGGCGGGCTCATTGCGCTCGCCATCATCGTTTGCCGGATGATTTGGGGATAAGTTACCGATCAAAAGCAGGAAAACGCGTTTTCATGGCGAAATCGTACGCTTGGGAAGGAGGCTCATCATGCGAAGAAGGATCAAGCTGTTTTATGTGCTTGTGGCCGCGTTTGTGATCGTGGCCTGCGGATTGATGACGCTGAACCGATTGGATCAGGAAATCGCGGTGCTTGAGGATACCGTGCGCGAAGTCAGGCTTCAGCAGGTGGCGGTGGAAGCCGAAAAAAGCGAGATGCAAAAGGAAATCGCCATGAAGGATACCCAAAGCTATATTCAGGAAAAGGCGCGCACGCTCTACGGCTACGTCTATCCCAACGAGATCCGGTTCGTGGTGGTCAATCCCGAAGCGCTTTATGACCAGGAGATCCCCGCGGAAGTGGAGATCGTGGAGCAGACGGCGGAGGATACGGCAGGATGAAGCGCGCGGCCATTGCGATCGGCTCCAATTCCACGCGCATGCTCGCCGCGGACGTGCGGGATCAGGCGCTTTGGAGCATCGTTCGGGGCCGCGAGGAAACGCGGCTCTTTTTGGGCTTGGACGCCGACGGCTCGATCCGGCCCGAGCGCCTGGAGCAAACGGCCCAGGCCGTATGCCGCCTCTACCGGCAGGCCGTGGATTGGGGGGCGCAGGATGTGGCGCTGTTGGCCACCAGCGCGACAAGGGATGCGAAAAACGGAAAAGCCCTGGGGGAGAGGATCTTTGCGCTCTGCGGGCTCACCCTGCGCGTGATTTCCGGGGAGGAGGAAGCGCGGCTTGCGTTTCTCGCCGCGTCGCAGGGCAGGCGGCGGCTGGTCATGGATATCGGCGGCGGCTCCACCGAATGGACGCTCGGCGAAAACAACCGGGTGGAATGGGCGGTCAGCATGCAGCTTGGCGCGTCGCGGCTGCTCAAGCGCCGGAAGATCGAAAACGAAGCGGACGCGGAAGCGTGCCTTGCGCTCGCCCGCGAAATCATGGCCCCCAACGCGGAAAAACTGCGCGCCTTGCCGCCGGCGCCCGTCCTGGTGGGCCTTGGAGGCAGCTGCACCACCGCGGCTTCCCTCTTCCTTCGCAGGCAGGTGCACGGCGAAGAGGCGGAGGGCATAGAAGTTTCCCTGACGGAAGCAAAAAGGCAATTGGCCCTGCTTGCGCCCATGACGCTGGAAGAAAGGATGCGCGTGCCCGGGCTTTTGCCCACCCGCGCGGCGCATTATCCCCACGGCCTGTGCATCCTGATCGCCGCGCTGGAAACGCTGGGGTTTGATTCCCTCACGGTGTCCGGCCGCTCCAATCTGGACGGGTATCTTTTATCACAAACAGAATAAATTCGCGAAAGGAACAAACGCCATGGCACAGGAACTGAAGGCCCGGCAGGACATGGATCCCCGCTGGCAATGGCATCTGAACGACATTTTTGAAACGGAACAGGCGTACGAACAGGCGTATGAAGCCGCCGCGGCGCAGATCGAAGAGATGGCAAAATGGAAGGGCCGTGTGGCGAACGATCCCCGCCGCGCCATCCGGGAAGCGGACAGCCTGGAAATGCAGTTTGACCGGCTGGCCGCCTACGCGCTCATGCGCAAAGATGAGGACAGCGCCGATCCCCGGCGCCAGGCCCGGGCCGCGCGCTTCCAGTCTCTGATGGTGAAGGCCGGGGCCGCCGTGTCCTTCCTCGAGCCGGAATTGCTGGCCCTGCCCGAGGAAACCCTCAAGGCGCTGGCGGCCGATCCGGATTTCCAGGATTACAGCGAACGGCTGCGCGTGCTCCTTGCGCAAAAGCCGCACACCCTGCCCGCCGAGCAGGAAATGCTTTTGGCCGAAGCGGGGGACGTGATGGACGTGCCGCACGACGTGTTTTCCATGTTCAACGACGTGGACCTGCCCCTGCCCGAGGTGACGAACGAGGAAGGGAACAAAGTCCGGCTGACGCACGGCAATTACGGCCCGCTGATCCGCAGCCGCAGCCGCGAGGTGCGCAGGGAAGCGTTTGAAGCCATGATGGGCACCTTCAAACGGTTTGGCTCCACCATGACCGCCTCCTATTCCGGCGCGGTCAAGGCCGCGTGCTTCAAAGCCCGGGTGCGGCATTACGCGTCCGCGCGCGAAGCGTCGCTGAGCCCGCTTGAGATCCCGGTGAAAGTATATGACAATCTGCTGTACGCCGTGCAGGCCGCGCTGCCCGCGCTTAAGGAATACCTGAACATCCGCAAAAAGAAGCTGGGCGTGGAGGAATTGCACCTGTATGACCTGTACGTGCCCGTCATCGACGATTTCGATATGAAGATGACCTACCCCGAAGCCTTTGAACTGGTGTGCGAGGGCCTGGCGCCGCTGGGCGAAGACTATATCGCCAAGCTGAGGGAGGGGTACGCGGGCGGCTGGATCGACGTTTACGAAAACAAGGCCAAGCGGTCCGGCGCGTATTCCTGGGGCTGCTACGGCGTGCATCCCTATGTGCTGCTCAACCATACGGACGATCTGGGCGGCGCGATGACCCTGGCGCACGAATTGGGCCACAGCATGCACACCTATTACAGCAACCAGGCCCAGCCCTTCGTTAAATCCCAGTATTCTTTGTTCGTCGCGGAGGTGGCGTCCACCTGCAACGAAGTGCTGCTCATGCGCCATCTGATGAAGAAATACCGGGATAACAAAAAGGCGGAAGCCTTCCTGCACAACCAGCTGCTGGAAGAATTCCGCACCACCGTATTCAGGCAGACCATGTTCGCCGCCTTTGAAAAGGAAGCCCATGAAATGTATGAGCGCGGCGAAGCCCTCACCACCGACGCCCTGAGCCGGATGTATTACAAGCTGAACCAGCAGTATTACGGCGGCGGATGCGTGGTGGACGATCTGATCGCCTGCGAATGGATGCGCATCCCGCATTTCTATCGCAATTTCTATGTGTACCAATATGCGACGGGCTTTTCCGCCGCCGTCGCCATTGCCTCCCGCATCCTGAGCGAAGGCGAAAGCGCCGTCCGGGATTACAAAAAATTCCTCTCCGCCGGCTGCTCCGTGCCGCCCATCCAGGCCCTGCGCTACGCCGGGGTGGATATGGAAACCCCCGAGGTGGTGGGCGGCGCCATGCAGGTCTTCGCCGAAACGGTGGAGGATTTCAAACGGCTGGTGTAAGACCGAATAAGGATTTTCCGCATAAAGAGGTCCAGGAGAGAAATCTCCTGGCGCGGGGTACAGGGGCCGCGGAGGCCCCTGCCTCGTCCTTACCGTCTGATGATCCGCCACCCGGCGGATTCTATTTCGTCCGGCGCTTCAAAGAGGGCGAGGCATTTGTTTTTGAGGCCCTCGTCCACAGCATAATCGGAAGGGCCTTTATGGGCGTTTCGGCAGGCGATGTTCTGCAGCCAGGTATCCTCCGAAATATCCAGATAATACCATTGGACCGGGATGCCGCGTGCGGAGAACAGCGCCTGCGCCGCTTGCCGTTCGGCCTTTTTCCAAAAGCCCCAGTCCAGGATCACGTCTGTCCCGCAGCGCAGGATCTCCTGCGCTTTTTGATAGAGATGGTCCTTGACGCGCTGAGAAACGCGGGCGTACGCTTCGTCTCCTTCCGGCTGCGGGAACAGGGTCATGATCTCGTCGCAGGAGAGGATCACCGCGTTTTTTTCCTTTGCCAATTCCCTGGCGAACCAGGATTTTCCGCTGCAAAGCCTGCCGCAGCAAAGATGGGCCGTTGCCATCGCCATGCCTCCTATGCTTTTTCCTGGAGCGAACGCGCCAATGAAAGCACGTCCTGCTCGTACACCGGGGCGAGGGACCTTCGGTAAATAATGGACGCGGGATGGTAAAGCGCAAAGAGCCGGACCCCGGCAAGGCTTTCCGTCCACTGCCCGTGCAGCGCGCCGACCTGGGCGCGCGGCCCGCAGAGCACCTTGAGGGGCACGCCGCCGAGCGTCACCAGCGCCCGGGGCTTCACCGCCTTGATTTCCTTCATCAGCCAGGGGGTAAACAGGGTCAATTCTTCCTTGTTCGGCGCGCGGTTCCGGGCGCGGCCGGTCGGGCCGATCTGGGTCGGGCGGATCTTGACCGCGTTGGTGACGAAGATTTCGGCGCGGTCCAGCCCGGCCAGGAGCAAAAACTCATCCAGATTCTTGCCCGCCTTGCCCACGAACGGGCGGCGCTTCAATACCTCGGTTTCGCCGGGCGCTTCGCCGATCAGCATGAGCGCGGGGCCGTCCGCCTTGCCTTCGCCCAGCACCAGCGGTTTATCCTCGCCCGGCCAGAGCGGAAGAAAGAAATCCTGCATGTCCTGATACACTTTTTTGAGCCCGGGCATAGGCACCTCCGAAGTCGTTTTATGGGGGAAACCGCTCTTTGGAGGCCAAAGAGCGGTTTCCCCCAACCCCCCTTCCGAGAAAGCCGGATGGGAAAGATAGGAAAGATGGGAAAAAAAGGCGCTTACAAATCATGCTGAGGGGGAGCTTTGGCTTTCCAGCTCCTTCAGCTTCCCCATGACCGCCTGCAAATCGTGCCAGGCGTCGCGCTTTTTGCTTTCGTCCCGAAGAAGCGCGGCGGGATGATAGGTGGGCATGAACCAAACGCCCTTTTTTTCCACCCAGACGCCGCGATCCCGCGTGATGCGCATCTGATCGCCCAGCACCGCGCGGGCGGCCGTGGCCCCCAGGAGCACGATCACCCGGGGCCGCACCAGCGAAAACTGCGCGCGCAGATAGGGCAGGCACGCCGCCGCTTCCTCGGGCAGGGGCACGCGGTTCTGCGGCGGGCGGCACTTGACCACATTGCAGATATAGACCTGCTCCCGCGTCATGCCGATCGCCGCGATCATTTTTGTCAGCAGCTGCCCCGCGGCCCCAACGAACGCCAGGCCCTGCGCGTCTTCCTCCGCGCCGGGGCCTTCGCCGATGAACATCAGCTTGGCGCGCCCGTCGCCCTGGCCCGGCACCTTATGCCGGATGCCCCGGCAAAGCGGGCATTTCTGGCATGCCATGATTTCGGCGTGCAGCGAATCCCAGGATACTTCCATCGTAGTATACCCAGCTTTCCGTTACTGAAAACGAAGGCGCAGCAGGGAGAAGGTGCTGGACACATCCTCGCTCAGCCAGGACAGCAGGCTGAACAGCAGGGCCAGCAAAACGAAAATGCTGATGATCCCCAGCACCACGCCCATGAATTCCATCATCTTGGCGGCCACGCGGAAATGGTCCTGCTTTTCCTGGCGCTCCCATTCTTTGCGCTGGTCGTATTCCTGCCGGTTTGGCTGCGTCATGGCTTTTCGCTCCTTGTTACAGATAGTCCATCCAGGGCTGCGCTTCGTCCTGCCGCCCGGTCAGCTCCCCTTGGGAGGACAGCCCCGGGAAGCCCTGCTGCCGAAGCGCTTCATACAGCACGATGGCCACCGAATTGGCCAGGTTCAGCGAGCGCGCGTCCGCGCGCATCGGGATGCGCACGCACCGATCGTACACCCGCGAGAGCAGCGATTCGGGCAGGCCCTTGGTTTCGCAGCCGAACACCAGAAAATCGTCCTGCCCATAGGCGGCTTCCGTGTACGCCCGCGGGGCCTTGGTGCTGGCGAAATGATAGCGCGCGTCCGGGTACGCTTCCATGAGCAGATCAAAACGCTTGAACACCCGGATATCCACCATCGAAAAATAATCCAGCCCGGCCCGCTTCATGTATTTGTCGGCCAGCTGAAAGCCCAGCGGCTCGATCAGGATGAGCCCGGTCCGGGTGGCCGCGCAGGTCCGGGCGATGTTGCCGGTGTTCTGCGGGATCTCCGGCGCATATAAAACGACGTGCATGAGCGTATCCTTCCAATAAATTCAAGAATTGCATTTTTTCGGGCCGGTCAGTTTTCTTCCCTGGAGGCTTTCTCAAGGGCTTGCCTCAGGCCCAGCAATTGCAGATCGCGCAATTGGCCGGTGATCGTATCTTCCAGGCCGGGCACCCTTCGCAGATCCTCCTCCCAGATCGCCCGGTCGCTGAGCACTGCGTAGGCGAGGGACTCCGGCGGCATATCGCAGCTTAGGCGGGAAAAGGAAAACAGGATCTCGTCATCCTCGGACAGCGCGCATTTTTCGCCGTCCCGGATCGTCCAATACGCGCCGGACGCGTCCTGCCGCGCGCCGGAAAAGAGCATGATCAGGCAGGAAAGCCCCATGCACAGGCACGGCGGGCACTGATCCTCCCGCTCCTGGAACGCAAGCAAAACGGGCAGCGCTTCCTCTTTCCATGCGCGCACGGCGTTGGGAAGCAGCAGCGCGAGAGGCGCCGTCACGGCGGGGCGCTCCATTTCCCGGCAAACGTCCATGGCCATGGGCTCCAGCGTTTCGCGGGTCAGGCCCAGGTTCGGCATGATTTCGTTGAGCAGCGCGCGCCCCAAAAAAGGCCGGATGGTCTCGTCCCGCATACAGTCCTCCACCGTTTTGAGCCCCGCCATGTATCCGGCGGGGAACACCGTCCGCGTCAGGCAGCCCTGCATCCTGAGCCGCGCGTTTTTCCCTCCGTTCGTTTCCATGCCACCCTCCTGAGTCAGGATATCTCTATTTTAGCAAAGAATCCCGCCGGTGTAAAGCGAGGTAATTTTCTCCGTTCTGCGTCGGGGCGTGTTGAAAAAGCGCGGCGGGGATGGTATAATATCGGGGCAGACGGCCGAAGGGCGGCCTTCCTTTTCGGAAATTTGCTACAGAGGAATTTTGGAGTATTGCCGCGATGAAAAAAAATCAGCCTGATAAAGAAAAAAGCAAAGAAAAAATCTGGAATGTGCCCAATGCCCTGACCATGCTCCGGATGGCGCTGATCCCCGTTTACTGGGCACTGTTTTTCACCGGGCATCGGCATGAGGCGCTGGCCGTGTTCGCCGTCGCAAGCCTGACCGATATCCTGGACGGTTATATCGCCCGCAAATATCATCTGATTACCAATTTCGGCAAGCTCATGGACCCTTTGGCCGATAAGATCATGTCCTTAAGCGTGCTGCTTTCGCTGGTGATCGCGGGCATCGCGCCCTGGCCCGTCCTTTTGATCCTGCTGCTCAAGGAAGGCTTTATGGTGGTGGGCGGGCTGCTTTTGTTCCGCAAGGACATCGTGGTTTATTCCCACTGGATCGGGAAGGTGGCCCAGCTGTTCGTGGTGCTTGGCCTGCTGGCCTGCTTCTTCTGGGAATGGCTTACGGAAAAGCTGGGCTTTCCGCTGCATCTGGCCCTGATGTGGACGGGCGTCGGCCTGACGGTCTGCGCCCTGATCCACTACGTCCGGTGGGGCCTTAAGCTTTATCGAGACAAAAAGCGGGAGCAAGCCTGATCCTTTTGTCCGCTTCACTTTCGCCGATCCATACGTTCCCGCCTATCGACCACGTTTCCGGCCCTTTACCGGAAACGTTCCTTTTTCACCCAAGCGACAACGACCATCGGAGGGCGGCATGCGCTATATCACAACAGAAGGCCTGACAAAAACCTTTACCGTGCGCAAAAAGCGGGAAAAGGGACGTTTGCTACGCGAAAAAACGCAGGTGCGGGCGCTGGACAGCGTCAGCTTTTCCATCGAGCAGGGCGAGCTGGTTGGCTCCATCGGGCCAAACGGCGCGGGAAAATCCACGCTGGTCAAGATCCTGTCCGGCATCCTGACCCCGGAAAGCGGGGCCGTCACGGTGGACGGGCTGGTGCCGTGGCAGGAGCGGCGCAGGCACGTGAAAAACATCGGCGTGGTGTTCGGCCAGCGCAGCCAGCTTTGGTGGGACGTGCCGATCGTGGACAGCTTTTCCCTGCTTCGGGATATTTATCGGGTGCCGGAAGGAGACTATCGGAAGCGGCTGGACGAATTGACGGAGGCGCTGGACCTTTCGTCCTTCCTTCGCACGCCGCTTCGGCTGCTCAGCCTTGGCCAGCGCATGCGGGCGGAGCTGTGCGGATCGCTCCTGCACGGGCCCAAGCTCCTTTTCCTGGATGAGCCGACCATCGGCCTGGACGCGGTGAGCAAGCTTTCGCTCCGCGATTTTCTGCAGAAGGAAAACCGGGAAAGGGGCACCACCGTTTTGCTGACCACCCATGACATGGAGGACATCGCCGCCCTGTGCCCGAGGGTGATGGTGCTGGGCCACGGGAAAAAGCTCTTTGACGGCGCGCTGCCCGATCTTTTGTCCCGGTACGATAAGGTGCGGCAGGTGACGGTGCGCTACGACGGGGACTTCACGCTGCCCGCGCTCCCCGAAACCTGCCGCCTCACCCGGGAAGGCGCGGACTGCAAGATCACCTATGAGCCGGCCTCCCTGCCCACGGGCGCGCTGCTCAGCTTATTGCAGGGCGCCGGCGCCATCCGCGAGCTGACCGCCCAGCCCCAGAACGTGGATCATTTGATCGCCGCGATGTACAAGGAGATGGATCTATGAGGGCGTACGTTTCGGCCTTCCGCATGCGCTGGAAAATGGAAGCGCAGTACCGCGGCGCGGTGATCGGCGGGTTCGTGTGCCAGATGCTTTTCGGGCTGATCCTGGTGGGGCTCTACCGCGCCCTGTACTTCAGCAAGCCGCAGCCCTTTCCCTTCGGCCAGGTGAGCACCTATGTATGGCTCCAGCAGGCGTTTTTCCGGATGCTGCTTGCCTCGGACGGCGATCTCCTGGATAAGATCCGCACCGGCTCCATCGCCTATGACCTGTGCCGGCCCGTCCACCTGTACACGTATTATTATGTGCGCGTCATGGCCCAGAAGCTGCTGGGCAGCCTGATGCGCGCCGCGCCGATGCTGGTGTTCGCGGCGCTGCTGCCGCCTGGGTGGGGGCTGCTTCCGCCGGCGGGCCCGGGCGCGTTCCTGACCGCGCTCCTGGGCCTGCTGCTCGGCCTTTTGTGCGTTTGCGCGCTCGAAAACATCACGATGGCCTGCACCATGCGCACCCTTGATTCCCGCGGCATGCAGGCCATGATGAACCTGCTGATGATGGTGCTCAGCGGCAACGTCCTGCCCCTTACCCTGTATCCGGATTCCTGGCAGCGGGTGATCACCGCCCTGCCCTACGCGCAGCTTTTGGACGCGCCGATCAGGCTCTACACCGGCCAATGGCTCCTGTCCGACGCGCCGCGCATCCTGCTTCGCCAGGGCGCGTGGGCTTTGGCGCTGATCGCCGCCGGACGGTTTTTCTGGCACAGGAACCAAAAGCGTTTGATCGTACAGGGGGGCTGATGAGATGGATACGGTGAAGCTCTATCTTCGCTCCATGAAAATGCTGCTCAGGAGCCAGATGCAGTATCCCGCCTCCTTCCTGATGCAGACGCTGGCGCAATTGGTGATGGAGGGCGGCGAGTTCCTGGCCGTGATCCTGATCGTGGACCGGTTTGAAAGCCTGAACCAGTGGACGGCGGGCAACCTGTTCTTTTTCTTCGGCCTCATGTCCGTCACGTTTTATCTGACGGAATGCTTTGGCCGGGGCGTCACGGGCGCGTTTCCCGGCATGGTGCGCTCCGGGCAGCTGGATACGCTGCTCCTTCGGCCCCGGGGCGTATTGACCCAGGTGCTGTGCAGCGCCATCGACCCCAGGCGGATCACCTGCATCGCGGTGGGCGTGGCGGCGCTGGTGATCGGGTGCCAAATGAGCCCGGTTCATTGGACGCTGCTGAAAGCCCTGGCCTTTGCGGAATCGGTGCTGTTCGGGTGCATGATGCTGCTGGGCCTGTTCCTGATCGAATCGGTGCTCTGCATCCATTCGGTCAAATCCGTGGAATTGGTGAACGCGCTGACCTACGGCGGACGCAGCGCCTGCCAGTATCCCATCGACATTTTTCCAAGGCCGCTGCGCGCGCTGTTCACCATGGTCGCGCCCTTCGCCCTGGTGCTGCACGTGCCCGCCGCCTACATCCTGGACAAGCCGCTCTACGGCTGGCCGGGATTCGCCGCGTTCCTCTGCCCGCTTTCCGGGGCCGCGGTGTTCGGCGTCATGTATCTGGTTTTCCAGCGCGCCATGCGCTTTTACCGCTCGACCGGGAGTTGATGCCATGCCTTCGCTGACCACCCAGGCCATCGTGCTTCGCCATGCCGATTATCGGGAGCACGACCGGATGCTGACCCTGCTTTCCCCGTCCATGGGCCGCCTCGAAGCCCTCTGCCGGGGCTGCAAGCGGCCCCAGAGCCCCCTGCTTTCCGCCAGCGAATGGTTCGCGATGGGGGAATACGTGTTTTATTCCGGCAAAGGGCATTTGACCGTGACGGCCTGCAATCTGACGGAAACCTTCTTTCCGCTGCGCACGGATTATGAAAGGCTGAAATACGCCACCTACCTGCTTTCCATTGCCGAGGCCGCGGCCCAGCCGGGGGACAGGGCGGTGGAGCTCTTTACGCTCCTGGCCCGTTCGCTGGGCCGCCTCGCGTACGGAAAGCAGGATGAACGGGCCGTTGCCGCCGCTTTCCTTTTGCATTTTTCCGCTGTCAGCGGGTATCGCCCGCGGCTTCATCACTGCGTGCACTGCGGCAAGAAGCTGGAGGACGCGGAGATTTGCCTGTTCGACCTTGAAAACGGCGGCCTCACCTGCCCATCCTGCCTCGAAAACCGCCTGCATACCCGCCCCGTCCGTCCGGAGCAGGTCCTTTGGATGCGCGATGTCCTCCGGCAGGGCATCGATAAAACCGCCCTGCCGGATCACGACGCGCCCGGCCCGCTGCTCGCCGAATACGTGGAAAACCGCATGGAAAAGCCCATCCGAAGGGACGGGCTGTGGCGATAGGAGAAGAGCCAGAATAATTTATACAGCTTTCTTGGAAAGAGGTCTGGGGGAAACCGCTCTTTGGCTGCCAAAGAACGTTTTCTCCCAGTTTTTTTTACTCCTCCGCGGCCTGCGGCTGGGCGGACGCATCGTCCTGCTGGTTCAGCATCATCACGGGCAGGGCTTCCGCGGCGCTGCCGGACACGTAGGTGGGCAGCTGGCCGTTCCATTGGTGCACCTGGGTGAATTCGATCAGGTTCCGGGTGAGGGATTCGGCGATCAGGCGGTTGGCCTCGGCCTCGGCTTCGGCCTTCACGCGGGTGGAGTAGGCGGCGGCGTCCGCGTCGATCTTGACCACCTGGGCCTTGGCTTCGGCTTCGATCTTCTGGCGTTCGGCCTGCTGCTGGGTTTCCATGGTCTTCTGCTCCTGCTCGATTTCGGCCTGGAGCTTGCGCTGGGCCGCGACCTGCTTGGCTTCGACCGCGTCGGTGAAGGCGTCGGTAAAGTCGATGTTCTCAATGGAAACGGAGATGATGGAGATGCCGTAGCGCTCCATTTCGCTGCACAGGTGATCGCGGATCTGGATGGAGAGCTGCTCCCGGGCGCTGACCAGGTTTTCCGCCGTATATTTGGAAAAGACGGCCTTGGTGTTTTCCAGCATGCGGGGATAGACCAGCTTGCTGAAATAATCGGTGCCGACCTCCTTGAACAGCGTCATGGCGGTGGACTTGTTGATGGCGTAGTTGATGGAGCCGATCACGTCCACCTGCTGGATATCGCTGGAAAACGCCTGGGTGGAAAAGGCGGTCTTCTGCTCCCGGTTATCCATCAGGATCACTTCCTGGAAGGGATTCTTGAAATGGAAGCCGGCCTCCAGGGTATAATCCTCCACCTTGCCGAACGTGGTCACGATGGCGGTGTAGCCGGTATCGATCTGCACCGTGCAGCGGAAAAAGATCACAAGCACAGCCAAGAGGATGATCCCGGCCAGGATCAGGACCCTGACGCTCTTGGGGTCGACTTTTTTCTGGGTATTGACGGGGGTGGTGAACTGAGACATGGTTTTGATCCTCCTTACTTGGCCGCGGACGGCCGGGCGGCCCCGGCGTCCAAAGTTCCTTGGTGACGGGACAAGCATAGCATAAGGGAAAAGCCCTTGCCAGACAAAACTGCCTGAAAAGTACAAAAACCCGCTTAAATTGTCAGGCCGGGCCGCCGTCCGCGCGCGTCCCCGCGCCGGAATTGCATTTTGATCCGGCGGCATGTTATAATGGAAAAAACACAAGCTGGGGGATGGAAGGATGCGCAACGTGATCGCGCTGATTAAGCCCGCGTCGTCGCGCTGCAATATGCGGTGCGATTATTGCTTTTACGGCGACGAGGCGGAAAAGCGCCGGCAGGCGTCCTACGGCCTGATGACGGAGGAAACGCTCAAAAACGTGATCCGCAGGTGCGTGATCCCGGCGGAGGGCTCCTGCGTGTTCGCGTTTCAGGGCGGGGAGCCGACGCTGCGCGGCATCGCGTTTTATGAAAAGGCGGTGGAATACGCCGCGCACTTCAACCGCCGCGGCGTGCCGGTGCAGTTTTCCCTGCAAACCAACGGATACGCGCTCGACGACGCCTGGAGCGCCTTTTTCGCGAAGAACCGGTTTTTGATCGGCGTATCCGTGGACGGGACGCGGGAGATCCACGACCGCTGCCGCCATACGCCGGACGGCGGGCCGACGTACGAACGGGTCATGGAGGGCGTCGCGTCCCTCAAACGGTTCGGGGTGGAATTCAATATCCTGACCGTGGTGCACAGGGAGGTCGCGGAAAACATCGCGGAAATCTACCGGGACTACCGGCGCAAGGGCTTTGATTACCTTCAGTTCATCACCTGCCTGGACCCCTTGGGGGAGGAGCGCGGCAGGCGGGCGTATTCGCTCACGCCGGAAGCCTACGGCCGCTTCCTGATCACGCTGTTTGATCTGTGGTATCGGGACCAGACGGCCGGGCGGGCGCCTTCGATAAGGCAGTTTGAAAATTATATCGGCATCCTGCTGGGCGAAGCGCCGGAAGCCTGCGAGCAGCGGGGGCGGTGCGGCGCGCAGTACACGGTGGAGGCGGACGGCAGCGTTTACCCGTGCGATTTTTACGCGCTGGACGAATGGAGGATCGGCAATTTCAACGAAAACCGCCTGTCCGAAATGGATGAAACGCGGGAAGCGCTGGGCTTCCGCCAGGCTTCCTTTCCCGTTCCCGGGGCCTGCGAAGCGTGCCGCTGGTATGCCCTGTGCCGCAACGGCTGCCTGCGGAGCCGCCTGCCGCTTTGCGGCCCCGAGGGGGGGCGGAATTATTTCTGCCGCGGCTACCAGATGTTTTTTGAATGCTGCCATGACCGCCTTTACGCCCTGGCGAAGCGGCTACGGCGATAAATTTTTAGCAGTTGTATACAAAAAATGTGGTTGCTTTTTTCGCAAATCTATGTTAATATGTCCATATAGAAGATCATCAAAATATGTCCGGAAACCGTCCTATGCGATTTTCACGGGATCTGACCGCTCTGTTTCCCCTTTCCATACGATCCTTAAGCAGCGAGAAGCTGCTAAAAATATGCGGCTATGCCGTGTCACAATGAAGGAGGCCATACTATGAAGAAACTCGTATCCCTGTTGCTGTGCGTTATGATGCTGCTCGTCAGCGTGAGCGCCCTGGCCGACATCGTGATCTGCCAGAACAAGGTGGAGATCACCAACGCGCTGATGGACTACGCCAAGCTGTACTCCGAAAAGACCGGCGTTGAAGTAAAGGTCATCACCGGCGGCGGCTCCTCCGACTACAACACCGTGCTCAAGGCCGAAATGGCGTCTGGCCGTGAACCCGACATCTTCGTTATCGAAGGCCCCACCGGCTACAACCTCTGGGCTGACCGCATTACCGATCTGACGGGCGAAGAGTGGATCCAGTACACCGGCATGTCCTACATGGTCGACGGCAAAGTGGTCGGCTTCCCCGTATCCCTGGAAGGCTATGGCTTGGCCTACAACAAGGAGATCCTGGACAAGGC
The DNA here is from genome assembly GCA_017541205.1 of Clostridia bacterium. Classification (GTDB taxonomy): domain Bacteria; phylum Bacillota; class Clostridia; order Christensenellales; family Aristaeellaceae; genus RUG563. The sequence goes on from JAFXZO010000002.1 coordinate 36,623, forward strand.
CGGCATCGATCCGGCGACCCTGACGAACGTGGAAGCCTACAGGGCCGCGTTTGAAAAGCTGGATTCCATGAAGGCGGAGCTCGGCCTGGATATGGTCGTTTCCATGGTGGCCGGCACCACCACCGGCATGACCTGGGTAACCGGCCTGCACAACTTTAACCTGTACCTGACCGTCGGCACGCCCCAGGGCGACCAGACCTTCATCCAGCAGGTCCTGGAAGGCAAAGTGGACGACGAACGCTTCCATCAGTATTGCCAGTATGTGGCCCTGCTGTTCCAGTACAGCACCCAGGATATGCTGCTCAACGGCACCCAGGACAGCCAGCTGGCCGCTTTCGCCAACGGCAAGGCCGCTTTCTATCATCAGGGCAACTGGATGGATCCTTCCCTGGTGGTGCTCAATCCCAGCTTTGAAATCGGCTATGCGCCGCATGCCTTCCTGCAGGAAGACACCGACGGCATCATCGCCTTCACGCCTTCCTGGTACGTGGTCAACGCCCATGGCAATGTGGACGAAGCCAAGGCTTTCCTGGCCGCTATGGCGACGACCGAAGAAGGACATGATTACATGGTCAACAAGGCCGGCATGGTGCCCGCGTTCACCAACGTGGCCCTGCAGCCCACCGGCCCCCTGTCCATCAGCCTGATGAAGTGGAACGCCGAGGGCAAGACCTATGGCGCGGAACAGTATCAGCTGCCCGACGGCTTCGGCATGCAGACGCTGGGGCCCATCTACGAGCTGCTAGCCCAGCAGGTGATCGACGTGGATACCTTTGAAATCATGATGAAGGACGCCATCGCCGGCATCGCCAAGTAAGGATCTGAATAACCTGTCATAGACCGATCGGGGGGCTGCGGCCGGAGAACCTATTCTTGGACGCGGCCCCCTCTGTTTCAAAACGGCACACGCCACGAAAACAAGGGGGGATCAGCCATGACCAGCAAACAAAAGCGCAAGCTGACGGAATTTCTGTTTCTTGTGCCCACGCTGCTTGCGTTTGTGATGGTCATTATCATTCCGTTCATCTACGGTATTTTCTACTCCTTCACCGACTGGCAGGGCACCGGCACCTTCACCAAGATGGTGGGCTTTGAGAACTACAAGGCCATCTTCAACGAGCCCGCGTTCCTGCATTCGTTCTTAAAGACCCTGGAATTCACGATCATCAACATCATCACGGTGAACGTGGTGGCGTTCCTGATTTCCCTGCTGGTCACCGGCGAGATCCGCGGCCGCAATGTGTACCGCGCGGGCTTCTTCGTGCCCAACCTGATCGGCGGTATCGTGCTGGGCCTGATCTGGCAGTTCATTTTCAGCAACATCCTGCCGGCCATTGGCCAGGCCATCGGCTGGGATCTGATCAGCAAATCGCTGATATCCAACAAGGATACCGTCATGTTTACCATGGTCACCGTGAATACCTGGCAATACGCCGGCTATATCATGCTGATCTACGTGGCGGCCATCCAGAGCATTTCCAAGTCCGTCATGGAGGCGGCGGAGGTGGACGGCGCCCGGTACTGGACCCGCATCGCCAAGATCCAGATTCCCCTGATGGCGAACGCGTTCACCATCTCCCTGTTCCTGACGCTGACCAACAGCTTCAAGATGTACGATGTGAACGTGGCCCTGACCAACGGCGGCCCCGTGTCCATCTTCATGAACAAACCGGTCCAGGGCTCGGAGCTGCTGGCCCTGAACATCTACAACACCGCTTTCAAATTCAACAACATGGCCCAGGGCCAGGCCAAGGCCGTGCTGTTCTTCGTGGTGCTGACTGTGTTCTCCATTATCCAGGTCTCCTACAACAAGAGCAAGGAGGTTGAGGCATAATGGCAAAGACAGAGAAAGAGCTCGTCAAGACCGCCGGCGCCGCCGCATCCCAGCCCAAAAGGCGGAAAGAGAAAGAGCAAATCGAGCGCATGGCCGGTTCCGTTCCCCATCCGGGGAGGCGGATCGCCCTCGAGATCGTTACGCTCATCCTCTTTATCCTGTTCATGCTGCCCTTCGTGATCGTGCTGCTCAACTCCATGCGCACCAACGCGGAGATCATCAACCAGCCCGTCGGCCTGCCCGAAAACGCGGGCAACTTGTTCCAGAACATTGCCGACGTATGGAACAACCCCACCTTCAACTTCCTCGCCGCCTGCCGCGACAGCCTGATTATCACCGTCCTGTCTCTTGCCGCCATCTCCATCTTCTCGGCCATGGCCGCCTGGGTGCTGGTGCGCAATAAGACCCGGTGGAGCAACCTGATGTTCCTGATGTACGTTGCCGCCATGGTGATCCCCTTCCAGGTCGTGATGTTCCCCCTGCTGACCTGGTTCAAGACCGTGGGCGATTTCCTGCATATCCCCATGCTCCGCAGCTATCAGGGCATCATCTTTGCCTACCTGGGCTTTGGCGAGGCTATGAGCATCTTTATTTTCCACGGCTTCATCAAGGGCGTGCCGCTGGAACTGGAGGAAGCGGCGGACATCGACGGCTGCACCCGCGCAGGCACGTTCTTCCGCATCGTGTTCCCGCTTTTGCAGCCCGTGTTCGTGACCGTCCTGGTGCTCAACGGCCTGTGGATCTGGAACGACTATCTGCTGCCGCTGCTGGTGCTGGGCGCTTCCGGCGATATCCGCACCATCCCGCTGGCCGTGCAGGGCTTCAACGGCTCGTTCGTGAAGCAGTGGAACCTCATCATGGTGTCCACGCTGCTGGCCATGCTGCCCATCATCATCCTGTATATCTTCGCGCAGAAGTATATCGTCAAGGGCATGGTGGAAGGCTCCATCAAGTAATATCCCATCCGCGCAGGGGCCATCCGTATGCCCCTGCGCTTTCTTTTCGGAAGGAGCGTTTATGAGCGAAGAAAGAAAAGCGTGGTGGAAGGAAGCGGTGGTGTACCAGATCTATCCCCGCTCCTTTGCCGATTCCAACGGCGACGGCATCGGCGACCTGAACGGCATCACGGCGCATTTGGATTATCTGAAGGAATTGGGCGTGGACGTGATCTGGATCAGCCCGATCTACGCGTCGCCCAATCACGACAACGGCTACGATATTTCGGATTACCACGCCATCATGAAGGAATTCGGCACCATGGAGGATTTTGACCGGCTGCTGGCCCAGGTCCACGCCCGGGGCATGAAGCTGGTGATGGACCTGGTGGCGAACCATTCCTCCAACGAGCATCCGTGGTTCGTGGAAAGCAGAAAGGGCAGGGACAATCCCTACCGCGATTATTACATCTGGCGCGACGGGGTCAACGGCGGGCCGCCCAACAACTGGGGCAGCTGTTTTTCCGGCTCCGCCTGGGAATACGACGAGGCGAGCGGGCAGTATTACCTGCACCTGTTCACCAAGGAACAGCCGGATCTGAACTGGGCCAATCCCAAGGTGCGCGAAAGCATCTACGACATGATGCGCTGGTGGTGCGACAAGGGCATCGACGGGTTCCGCATGGACGTGATCGGCATGATCGGCAAGGAAAACTACGACGACGGGCCCGTTCATCCCGGCGCGCTGTACGGCGATTTCGCGCCTTCCTGCATGCATACCGAGGCCACCCACCGCTATCTGCAGGAAATGCGCAGGGAAGTGCTGGACCGCTACGATCTGCTCACCGTCGGCGAAACCAGCGGCACGACGGAAAACGCGCTGCGGTATGAAAACAACGATCAGACCGAGCTGAACATGGTGTTTGCCTTTGAGCACAACGACGGCCTCAACGACGGAACGGAGCTGGCCAAATGGAGCGATCACGGCGCGCCGCTTTGCGATGTGCGCGCCACGCTGAACCGCTGGCAGCTGGCGCTGCAGGGGAAGGCCTGGAATACGGTGTACCTGGGCAACCACGATCAGCCGCGGCAGGTGAGCCGTTACGGCTGCGACAGCGAGCTGTTCCGGGCCCGAAGCGCGAAAATGCTGGCCACCCTGATCCACACCCTGCGCGGCACGCCCTACGTGTACCAGGGCGAGGAGCTGGGCATGACCAACATCTACTTTACCGACATCAGCCAGTATCAGGATGTGGAAAACCACAACGCCTGGAAACAGTGGGTGGAGAGCGGCCGGGTGGACGCGCAGGACATGCTGCGCTATTTCGCCCGCATCTCGCGCGACAACGCCCGCACCCCCATGCAGTGGAACACGCAGCCCAACGCCGGCTTCACGGCCGGCACCCCCTGGCTGCCCGTCAACCGGAATTACCTGCTGATCAACGCCGAGGATCAGCAGAAGGACCCGGATTCCGTTTACCATTATTATCAAAAGCTGATTTCCCTGCGGCACGCGCACCCCGTGATCGTGTACGGCCTGTTTTCTCCGCTCCTGGAGGACGACCCCAGCGTGTGGGCTTACCGGCGCACATACGAAGGAAAAACGCTCACCGTCGCCCTGAACTGGACGGATCGCAAAGCTCCCTGCACCCTGATGGACGAAACGCCGGGGGAGGAGCTGATCTCCAATTACCCCACCCACCAGAAGGGCTTCCTGCAGCCCTATGAGGCGATCGTCAAGCTGGATTGATGGATCGCGGGAAAAATATTATAGAAAAAGAGCATTCCGTTTCTTGAACACACAGGGGCGGAAGGCTCTTTTTTTGTGAAGCGCCGCGCTTTGATGAGACACACCCGGACGGGTTGTCATGGCTCTGAAAGGGAGTTGGCGCAAAATCGGCCTTTGGGGGATGGACGCTGAAAAAAAGCCGCAAAAAAATTTGAAAATGAGGGGCAAAAATGCTTGCAATTTGTCGGGAGCTGTTGTATAATACTCAAGCTGTCTGTTTAGGGATGAAGCGCTAAGTTGCCGTTCAGGCCAGAGCGGGTAATTAGCGTGGACCAGCCGGGGCACGATCCCGGCGAACGGACTCGAGCCGTGCGAAAGGCACGGAAGGCGACGGGCTTCCCCATCAAGGTTGGCGCCGCCTGCGAAGCGCCGACAGAGGGAAAGGCTCCCCCCGTCAAGCCGTGAGTACGAAAACATCAAGGAGGAAAAAACATGGCCAGCCAGAAAATCCGCATCAAGCTCAAGGCGTACGAGCACAACCTGATCGACCAGTCCGCCGAGCGCATTGTGGAAACCGCCAAGCGCACGGGCGCCCGGGTTTCCGGCCCGATCCCGCTGCCCACTGAAAAGGAGATCGTTACGATCCTCCGCGCCCCGCACAAGTATAAGGACAGCCGCGAGCAGTTTGAACGCCGCACGCACAAGCGCCTGATCGATGTGCATAACCCCAACCCCCGTACTGTGGACGCCATGATGAAGCTCGATTTGCCGGCCGGCGTCGAAATCGAAATCAAGCTGTAAGGCAGGAGGGCAATTATGAAAAAGGCAATCGTTGGCAAAAAACTGGGTATGACCCAGATTTTCCTGCCCGACGGCCGTCTGGTTCCCGTGACGGTCATTCAGGCGGGCCCCTGCACCGTGGTGCAGAAGAAAACCATGGAAAAGGACGGCTACGAGGCTGTGCAGTTCGGCTTTGACAAGGTGCCCGAGAACCGGGTGGCCAAGCTGGTCAACAAGCCCGACGCCGGCCACTTCAAGAAAGCGGGCGTCGCCCCCATGCGCGCGCTGCGTGAATTCCGGCTGGAGGACAGCGCCTCCTACGAGATCGGCCAGGAAATCAAGGCCGACATCTTCGAGGCGGGCGAAACGGTGGATATCACCGGCATCACCAAGGGCCGCGGCTATACCGGCCCCATCTACCGCTGGAACCAGCACACCGGCCCCATGGCCCACGGCTCCAAGTATCACCGCGGCGTAGGCTCCATGAGCGCAAACTCCGATCCTTCCCGCGTGTTCAAGAACAAGCACATGGCCGGTCATTACGGCGTGGAAAGGGTCACCATCCAGAACCTGTCCATCGTCCAGGTGGACGCCGAACGCAGCCTGCTGCTGGTTCGCGGCGCGGTGCCCGGCCCCAAGGAAGGCCTGCTGCTCATCCGCAATTCCTGCAAGGCCTGATGAAGGAGGAAACAAACAATGCCTAACATCGATGTGCTCGACATGCAGGGCAAAAAAGTGGGCAGCATGGAACTGAGCGAAGAAATCTTCGCCGCTCCCATCAACGTTCCCGCTATGCACCTGGTCGTTCGCTCCATTTTAGCCAATAAGCGCCAGGGCACCCAGAGCGCCCTGACCCGCGGCATGGTCCGCGGCGGCGGCCGGAAGATCTATCGCCAGAAGGGCACCGGCAACGCCCGCCACCATGGCAACCGCGCTCCCCAGTTCCGCCACGGCGGCGTGGTGTTCGCGCCCCAGCCCCGGGACTATGTCATCAAGGTTCCCAAGAAGGTCCGCCGCCTCGCGATGAAGAGCGCCCTGACCAGCCAGTTCAACGACGGCAACATCGTGGTGGTCGATCAGATCAAGCTCTCCGACGCCAAGACCAAGCTGATGGCCGGCGTGCTCAAAGCCCTGGGCGCCGAGGAAAAGAAAACCCTGCTGGTGCTGCCCGGCCGCGATGAATCCGTCATCCGCGCGGGCAAGAACATCCCCACCCTCAAGGATGCTTATGTAAACACCATCAACGTGTATGACCTGCTCAACGCCGATAAGATCATCGTGCTCAAAGGGGCCATGCAGGATCTCCAGGAGGTGTACGCATGAAGAACCCGCATGATATCATCCTGCGCCCCGTCCTGACCGAAAAAGGCTACGACGGCATCGCCGATAAGCGCTATGTCTTTGAAGTGGCCATCGACGCCAACAAGGTGGAAATCAAAAAGGCGCTGGAAAAAGTATTTCCTTCCATTAAAGTAGCGCGGGTCAACACCCTGCGCACCCTGGGGAAGATCAAGCGCCAGGGTATCCACTCCGGCCGCACCCCCGAGATCAAAAAAGCCTACGTCACCCTGACGGAAGATTCCAAGC
>JAFXZO010000025.1 GCA_017541205.1 Clostridia bacterium
CCTGGCCGCCGGTCAGGATGGCGATGTCACGGAGCATCTCCTTGCGGCGGTCGCCGAAACCGGGAGCCTTGACAGCCACGCAGGTGAAGGTGCCGCGGATCTTGTTGACCACCAGGGTGGCCAGGGCTTCGCCTTCCACGTCCTCGGCGATGATCAGCATCTTGCGGCCCTGCTGCACGACCTGCTCCAGCACGGGCAGGATCTCCTGGATGTTGCTGATCTTCTTGTCGGTGATCAGGATGTAGGGGTTATCCAGCTCGGCCACCATCTTGTCGGTGTCGGTGACCATGTAAGCGGAAGCGTAGCCGCGGTCGAACTGCATGCCTTCCACGGTGGTCAGCTCGGTCTTCATGGTCTTGGATTCTTCGACGGTGATGACGCCGTCCTTGCCGACCTTTTCCATGGCGTCGGAAATCAGCTGGCCGATGGTCTCGTCGCCGGCGGAAATGGAAGCGACCTGGGCGATGTCCTGCTTGCCGCTGATGGGGCGGGAGATTTCCTTCAGGCCGTCCACGGCGGCGGCGGCGGCGTCCTCGATGCCCTTTTTGAGCACCATGGGGTTGGCGCCGGCGGCCAGGTTCTTGAGGCCTTCGCGCACGATGGCCTGCGCCAGCAGGGTCGCGGTGGTGGTGCCGTCGCCGGCCACGTCGTTGGTCTTGGTGGCGACTTCCTTAATCAGCTGCGCGCCCATGTTTTCAAAGGGGTCTTCCAGTTCGATTTCCTTGGCGATGGTCACGCCGTCGTTGGTGATGAGGGGGGCGCCGTATTTCTTATCCAGCACCACGTTGCGGCCCTTGGGGCCCAGGGTGATCTTTACCGTATTGGCCAGGGCGTTGATGCCGTTTTCCAGGGCGCGGCGCGCGTCCTCGCCGTATTTGAGCTGCTTTGCCATAATATCATTTCCTCCTAAATTTGTTTACGCCGCGGGGCAATGCCGCGTTTCCGCTTTTCGCGGCGGGTAACAGTTCCTCTTATTCAACCACGGCCAGGATGTCGCTCTGGCGCACGATAATCATTTCCTCGCCGTCCAGCTTCACTTCGGTGCCGGCATACTTGGAATAAATGACCTTCTGGCCAACCTTTACCTGCATGTTCACTTCTTTGCCGTCCACCAGGCCGCCGGGGCCCACGGCCAGCACTTCCGCCATCTGGGGCTTTTCCTTGGCCGTACCGGCCAGCACGATCCCGGACTTGGTGGTGGTTTCAGTTTCCACGTTCTTGATGACCACGCGGTCAAACAAAGGCTTAACGTTCATAAGGCTCCTCCTTGCGTTCGATCACTGTTTCTTGGTTTGTTAGCACTCTTTAGCGTTGAGTGCTAAACCATCCTTGCATAGTGTACTTCATTGTAAAAGATTTATCAAGCGGAATTTTTCTTGATTTTCCCGGTATTTCAGCGATTTAGCTCATTTACCATTGTTTAATCCGTTATTTTCTATGTTTTCTTCTGTTTTCTTTTGTTTTTGCAAATTTCTATTTTTGGAAAACGAAAGCTCATCGTTCCCTGGCCCGCGTCGTCCGCAGCCGGCCTTTTCGCATCGGGACGCTTTTGATCGATCCTGGCGAAAAATCGCGCAATTTTTTGCAAATTCCTGCTATAAAAACGTCGGCCTATCCCTTGACAAAAGCGGAACCAATGTGTACAATATAATGTGATCGGCTGAAAACCGGCGCCGCAGCGCGGCGTTGGGAAGCTGTTTTCGATACAGGTTGCTTTCCGTATTCTTGATTGCAGGCGTTTGCCGCTTTTCCATTATTGCGCGGGGGAAGAATCATTGGCCCGCGCCGTGTGTTTGGGTGTGTGTATGCTTGCGTGCAAAGAGCACGCGGTATCGGGATTCAGCTTTGCCGTGCGAAATGGTTTGTTTTCGCGCGGTTTTTGGCTTGTGAAAAAGCAAATGAAACGACAAAGATGAATGAGAAATTCGAGGAAGGGAGGCGCTAAGAACCATGCCGACGATCGTATGGATCCTTCTGATCCTCGCGGCCGCCCTGATCGGCGGATACGCGGGATATCTGTACAGGAAAAACGTGGCGGAGAAGAAAATCGGCCGCACGGAAGAATACGCGAAAAAGCTGCTGGACGACGCGACGCGTAAAGCGGAAGACAATAAAAAAGAAATGATCCTGGCCGCCAAGGAAGAAATCCTGCATTTGAAGAGCGAATTGGACAAAGAAAGCCGCGCCCGCCGCACGGAAATGCAGCGCTCGGAACGCCGCATCGAGCAGCGCGAGGAAACCCTGGACAAGCGCGAAGCCCAGCTGGATAAGCGCAAGGACAGCCTGGCCGCCCGCGAGGAGGGCCTGGAACAGAAATATCAGGACGTGCAGAAGCTGGAACAGGAAGCCGAGGAAATCAAGCAAAAGCAAGTGACCGAGCTGGAGCGCATCGCCACCATGACCCAGGACGAGGCCCGGCAAATGGTCATCGACCGGGTCCAGAAAGAAGCGTTCCACGACGCCGCCGCCACCGTGCGCGAGATCGAAAGCCGCGCCAAGGAGGAAGGCGAAAAGAAAGCCCGCAACATTATCGCCCTGGCGATCCAGAAATGCGCCGCGGACCACGTGGCCGAAACCACCGTATCCGTTATCAATCTGCCCAATGACGATATGAAGGGCCGCATCATCGGCCGCGAAGGCCGCAACATCCGCGCCCTGGAAACCGCGACGGGCGTCGATCTGATCATCGACGATACGCCCGAAGCCGTCATCGTTTCCGCTTTCGATCCGGTGCGCAGGGAAATCGCCCGCATCGCCATCGAAAAACTGATTATGGACGGCCGCATCCATCCCGCCCGCATCGAGGAATGCGTGGAAAAGGCCAAGAAGGAAGTCGAAAACCAGATTCGGGAGGCGGGCGAGCAGGCCGTGTTCGAGACCGGCCAGCACGGCATCCATCCCGAGCTGGTGAAGCTCCTGGGCCGCATGCGGTACCGCACCAGCTACGGCCAGAACGTGCTCAAGCACTCCATCGAGGTCAGCCACCTGGCGGGCCTGATGGCGGCGGAATTGGGCGCGGACGTGGCCCTGGCCAAGCGCGCGGGCCTATTGCACGATATCGGCAAGGCCGTGGACCACGAGCAGGAGGGCACCCACGTGTCCCTGGGCGGCGAACTGGCCCGCAAGTATCATGAGAGCCCCGACGTGATCCACGCGATCCTGGCTCACCACAACGACGTGGAACCCCAGACGGTCGAGGCCGTGCTGGTGCAGGCCGCGGACGCGATCAGCGCCGCCCGCCCCGGCGCACGCCGCGAATCCCTCGAAAATTACATCAAGCGCCTCACCAAGCTCGAAGAAATCGCCAATTCCTTCAACGGCGTGGAAAAGTGCTTCGCTATCCAGTCCGGCCGCGAGGTGCGCATCATGGTCAAGCCCGACGACGTCACCGACGAGGGCACCAAGGTCATGGCCAAGGAAATCGCCAAGCGCATCGAAAAAGAAATGGAATACCCCGGCCAGATCCGCGTGAACGTGATCCGCGAAACCCGCAGCACGGAATACGCCAAATAACAAAAAAAACAGCAATCAAAAGCCGTCGGCGCAAACCGGCGGCTTTTGCTCATGCACGTTTTTTTCGATCAGGCGGTGGGATCGATCACGTTTTCCGTTTCCCCGTCAAAGAGATACACGCTTTCCAGCGGGATGGAGAAGGTGATCTCCGCGTCCGTTTCCGGGGTGTCGTGGCTGTCCACCTTCAGGATCGCGTGATCCTTGCCCGCGGCGACATACACGTTCGTATTGTCGCCGAGCATTTCGGTCAGCTCTACCCCGCAGGTGATCTGGTAGGCGTTTTCCTGTTTGCCCAGCTGAACGGCCTCGGGCCGGAACCCGAACACGATTTCCTTGCCTTCCCACGCTTTGATGCCGGGCAGCTTCCTGCCAAGCTCCAGCTTCGTTTCGCCAAAGGACAGCGCGCCGTCCGTGACCGCTCCGCGCAGGAAATTCATGGGAGGCTCGCCGATGAAGCCGGCCACGAACACATTTTGCGGCCGATAATAGAGCTCATACGGCGTGCCGATCTGCATCACGTACCCGGCGCGCATGACCACGATCCGGTCGGCCAGCGTCCTGGCCTCGGTCTGGTCGTGGGTCACATAAATCGTGGTCGCGCCGGTTTCGCGGTGGATCTGGGCGATCTCGTAGCGCATGGTCACGCGCTGTTTGGCGTCCAGGTTGGAGAGCGGCTCGTCCATCAGAAACACGCCCACCTTGCGGATGATGGCGCGGCCGATGGCGACGCGCTGGCGCTGGCCGCCGGAAAGCGCGCGGGGCAGGCGGTCCAGATAATCCTTTAGGCCCAGAATGCCCGCCACGCGGTTCACCTTCTGCTCGATCACGTCCTCATCCACGCCCTGGAGAGTCAGACCAAAGGCGATATTATCATACACCGTCATCTGTGGATAGAGGGCGTAGCTCTGGAAGACCATGGCGATCTGCCTTTCGCGGGGCCCCCATTCGTTGGCGCGCTTGCCATCGATCAAAAACTCGCCGTTGGAAATATCCTCCAGGCCGGCGATCATGCGCAGCGTGGTGGATTTTCCGCAGCCCGAGGGGCCAACGAAGACAACAAATTCCCCCTTCTCAATCTCCAGATTGAAATTGTGTACGGCGTGGAAGCCGTTGGGGTATATTTTGTTGATGTTTTTCAGCGTCAGATACGCCATGGCATGACCCTCCTCCAGTTACTCAATCATGGACAAAACGGATGCGGTTTGGTATAATCAGGACAGATCGCAAGGGCATGGAGCCCGGGAAAGGAGCGCGCACGGTGAACGATATCCTCTACGTCGGCAAGCATCCCCAGCCCCGCGCGTCCTGGCGCAGGAACCAGGAAAGCTGGGAATTCGTTTACTGCGTTTCAGGCGAGGGAACACTGCGCTTTGAGGGCGAGGCCCTCCTGTGCAAGCGGGGCGACGTGGCGATCATCCCGCCGCAGTATCCCCACAGCTTTGTCCGTGAAAAGGGCAGCCGCTGCATCCATATCAGCATGGCCGCGCCGACGCTGTCGCCGGGCAGCCCCACGGTGATCCACGACGACGCGCATCATTTTCTGCTGGACGCAATGACCGCCGCGCTGTTTTACTTCCGCGGGAACAGGCCGGAAAGGGCCGTGCTGCTTTCCCTCTACAGCAGCGTCATCTGCTGCTATCTGGCCGCGTACCAGAACGTAAAGCGCAGGTCCCGCGTGGTGGAGGAGATCGAAAAGCATATCCTGGCCCATTACACCGATCCCGGGTACGAGCTGGACCAGCACCTCAAATCCCTGCCCTTTAACTACGATTACCTGCGAAAGCTGTTCCAGAAGGAAATGCTGGTTACGCCCCATCAGTTTCTGACCGGCCTGCGGCTGCAAACCGCGGCGGAGGCCCTGACCAGCTACGGCCCCAAGGCGGGCAACATCACCGACATCGCCCGGATGTGCGGCTTCCGGGAGCCGCTCTACTTTTCCCGGATGTTCAAGAAAAAGTACGGCGTCGCCCCGAGCTTTTATTTCCAGGCGCGCGCGGACGGGAAGGGCGGCCCTACGCGTTCAGACGCTTGATCTCCGTGTAACACAGCAGGAAGGGCGCAACGCCCTTGGCGTCGTCCTTCACGACGGGCTCGGAGATGTAATAGGCGAAAGTGCCGTCGCGGCGGCGGTTGTTTTCCGGGCCGAGGCCCGCCACCAGGCAGATATGGTCCAGGCTCAGCTGATCGCCGGACAGGGCAAGGCAGGCGCGGCAAATGCCGTCAAAGGTCTTTTTGCCAAGCGCGGCAAAGCGCCTGTCCAGCGCGCCCAGGCGCGCGCCTTTGAGCATGGCGTAGGCCAGCATGGAGCTGCCGCTGCTTTCCGGATAATTGCCTTCCCTTTCTCCCTGGTCCACCACCTGGAAATACATCCCGGTTTCCGCGTCCATATAGCGGGAAATATCGGCCATCAACCGGGCGAACACGCCGGTCAATTCCTCCTTATCCCGGGACGGGGGAAGGATCTCCGTCAGATCGGCCAGCGCGACGGAAAACCAGCCCATGGCCCTTAGCCAGAAGGAAGCGGAGCGCCCGGTCTCGGGATCGCACCAGAAGGCCTTCCTGCTCGCGTCATACCCGTGATAATAGAGGCCGGTTTTTTCATCCCGCATGCGGTCGCGCACCGTGAAAACCTGGCGGTACACATCGGCATAATCGCCGGCGCCGAAGGTTTTCTGGTACAGGGCGGAAAACGGCTGGGCCATGTAAACGCCGTCCAGCCACACCTGGTCGGGATAAATCTGCTTGTGCCAGAAGCTGCCCTCCCGGGTGCGGGGCTGGGCCTGCAGCTGCCGATAGAGGAAATCGGCGGCTTTTTTATATTTCTCCCTGCCCGTTTTTTCATAGAGCTCAAACAGCACCCGGCCTTCGTTGATGTCGTCCAGGCTGTGCTTGTCCACGGCATAGGTGCGGATGCTCCCGTCGTCGCCCACGAAGGAATCGATGAACCGATCCACGAATTGGAAATACTGTTCGTCCCCGTCGATCCGGGCAAGGGAAAGCAGGGCCGTCATCATACAGCCGTCGATGTAGTTCCAGTCCGCGGGCTTTCCCTGGCGGATGCGCTCCACGTTCCAGACCGTACGCTCCGGGGATGAACGTTCCACCAGGCTCCTGACAAACCGATCCAGGTCCTGATACAGCGTGCTGTCTGCCAAATGCTCCACCCCCTAAATTCGTCTTGATGAACGGGGCCTCCCGGCGTTCTTCCGGGCGTCCCCAACGATCCTGCCGGCCAGGCGTTTCGCCCCCAGCAGCAGCATATCCCACCCCGTCGCAAACAGCCCGAACAGGATGGGCCCCACGCCCAGGGGAATGGTATCCTGCGCCTTGGTGACGGCAAGGACCGCGGCGTTGATAACGCTGTACGTGGTCACCACCAGGAACAAAAGCAGGAACGCGTACAATACGTTCAGCGGCAGGGAAACGAAGCCTTTCTTCGGAAACATCATCCAGCGGTCGTTGCCGCCGGGCGTTTTGGCGTAATAGCGGAAAATGGGGTTTACCATGAGGTCCGTCACGAACCCCAGGGCGATGCCCACGATGAACAGCAGATCCAATTGGCTTGGAACATACGTGCCGAGGCCCCAGAGGAAGAAGAAGCACACCATGCCCGAAAACCAAGCCTTGATCAGCGTGATCTTCACCCATTCTGTGAGATGGATCCGGGGGCCGGAGGTGTATTTTCGCAGCTCCCGCTCGCTCACGGGGGGCGAATTTTCCTGCGTGGCGTTCACCAGATCGTCCACGGCCTGGGTTTTCAGCTTATAATACTCCGCGGCTGCCCGTGGCTCTTCCCGGGCAAAGTCGTCTTTCCGTTTTTTGGCCATGCTGATGTTCAGGCGTCCTCGCCGCTGATGTCGATCTTGCCCATATCGGCGTTTTCTTCCACCTGGATGTTGGTGTTGATCCTGCGCAGGAGCTTGCTGTATACCGGCAGCAGCGCGACCAGCGCAAGCCCGATGGCGAGCAGCGCGATATGGACGTGAAGCATGCGGGCGGCGTTGGCAATGAAGGCATTATTGCCGGTGGGATCAATGGCGTTTTCAGCGCGGGTGATGGCGGCGGTGATGCGGCCGCCGTAATAAATATCGCAGAAAAGCACGACGCCCGTCATCAGCAGCATCAGCACCAGCATGGGGATGTTCACCTTTTTGCGGTGCGGGAACGCGTTCAGAAAGCACACCAGCGACAGGATGGAAAACAGCATCGTCGCGAAGCCCGCCAGGCCCATGCCGGGGCCCTGGATGCGGGCGGTGGTGTTGGAAACCTGGGTCAGGTTCAGGGAATAATACAGGAACGCGATGGCCAGCATCACCAGCGGGATCATATGCGGCTTGCGCTTCAAGCCAACCAGGCGTTTGCGGAGGAATTCTTTGAAGCCGGAAGGATTCTTTTCCATGTTTTTGCCTCCTTACCTGATCGCGTTCTCGGTTTCCTGGTCGAAGAAGTGCATCTTGTTGCATTGGAGCGTCACGCGGTCGCCGTTGCGGTAATTGGCCCAGCCGCGCAGCTTGGCGGTGACGCGCAGGTTATCGCCGATCAGGCCGTGCACGAGGGTGTTCATGCCCAGGTTTTCGTTGGTGACCACCTTCATTTCCAGGCCCTGCCCCTCGCTGATGTCCTCGGGCCGCACGCCCAGGGTGACGCGCTTGCCCTTGTAGGGCGCAAGGAGCGCGCGCTGATCTTCGCTCAGCGCCACGGTAAAGCCCTTGCCGTGCAGCTGCCCGTCTTCCACCGCCACATCCAGCATGTTCATGGGCGGCAGGCCGATAAAGCTGGCGACGAAGATATTGTTGGGCCGGTCGTAGAGCTCCAAGGGCGTGCCCACCTGCTGCACGTGGCCCATGGACATGCACACGATCCGGTCGGCCAGGGTGAGCGCCTCGGTCTGGTCGTGCGTCACATAGAGCATGGTGGCCTTGAGGCGCTTGTGCAGGAGCAGGATCTCGCGCCGGGTCGCGCCGCGGAGCTTCGCGTCCAGGTTGGACAGCGGCTCGTCAAAGAGGAACACCTTGGGATTGCGCACGATGGAGCGCCCCATGGCCACGCGCTGGCGCTGGCCGCCGGACAATTGCGCCGGCTTTTTGTTGAGCTGGCTGGTCAGGTCCAGGATCTCCGCCGCGGCCAGCACCTTTTTATGGATCACGTTGGGGTTTTCCTTGCGCAGCGTCAGGGAAAAAGCCATGTTTTCATAAATGGTCATGTGGCCGTACAGGGCGTAATTCTGGAACACCATGGCCATATCGCGGTCCTTGGCGGGGGCCTGGGTGATGTCCTTTCCGT
Organism: Clostridia bacterium; assembly: GCA_017541205.1. GTDB lineage: Bacteria > Bacillota > Clostridia > Christensenellales > Aristaeellaceae > RUG563. The sequence continues at coordinate 8,797 of JAFXZO010000025.1, forward strand.
CCAGGAGCAGCTTGCCCTTGGAAATATCCTCCAGCCCGGCCACCATGCGCAGCGTGGTGGATTTGCCGCAGCCGGAGGGGCCCACCAGCACGATCAGCTCCCCGTCCTTCACTTCCAGGTTGAAATCGAACACGGCCTGCACGTTGTTATCGTAGATTTTATCGATATGCTGTAAGCTTAATTCCGCCATGTTGCCCCTCCTTAAGACGCTGTTTTCAGGGCGCTGATGTGGGCTTCGAGGATGCGGCTCTTATGCAGATTGATATACCCCGCGGCGATCAGGCAGGCGGCGGACAGGGCAAGGCACGCCACCACGAACCAGTACTGCGGATTCTGCATCACAACGGTTTCCGTGCCGCTGATCTTGACCACGGCCTTGTGCGCCTGCGAAGGCAGGATGAAGATGCGCGCCACCTGCATCGCGCCGACCGCGAACAGCAGATACGAATACCCCTTCTGGTAATTCTTGACGCCTTCGGACGCCAGGAACACCACCAGCATAAACAGCAGGTTATACACGATGGAGCCGCCCACCAGGATCTGATAATACCAGGACGCCACATCGGATTTATATATGGAAACGAAATACAGAACATTCAGCAGGATGCCCAGATAACACAGCCTGGACGACGCCTTGTTTTTTACGTAGCGCATCCTGTCCAAACGGATTTGACGATCATCCATGGCCTGCGTCATGCGACCGCCTCCTTTCCCTGCTTCAAGAGGGTTTGTTCTTCTTTCATGAGCTTGCGTTTCCAGATCAGATTGGCGATGAGCAGCACGATGCCGAGCATCAGCAATCCGAAGGCCAGATAATGGATGTCGAACCAGAACGTGGATTCGGTGTACAGGGTCTTTTTCTTGGCTGCGTGCGCCGCCAATTCCTCAAAGTTGATTTGCAGGAACTGGGCCTTGAACGCTTCGATCTGCCGATGCGCCCACACCGTAAAGGCGCATCCGCCCGCCGCGACCAGCCCCACGGAAACATAATTGCCGATGTAGTATTTGCGCCGGCTGTGCGTATTGGTCACAAACAGCGTCAGGCACAAAAGGAGCATGCCGATGGACGCGTGAAGGAAATCTTTGTTGAAGCCCTGCATGTCGTAATAGATCCGGGACCCGGTCACGGTGGTCTTTTCCAGCTTTTCCGGGTTGCGGATCGTATCGTACAGCGCGTCGTAGAGGTCCGTCATGATGCCCAGGGAATAAAGGAAGATCAGCGCGCAGACAATCAGCATGCCGATGCATAGGATTTTCTGCAGGGCCACTTGTTTTTTGTACATGGTTGACTAACCTCCTGCGCTTGGAAGATCGGGGCCGCCGCCCGCCCGGGGCTTTTATGCCCCGGGCGGACGGTGTCAAGTCGGTTTGTTAAAAGGATCAGAATTCGCTCTCGTAGTAATCCAGCAGAGCTTCCCAAGCGCCTTGCTTGATGCCCAGGTACTGGGCGCCCATCCAATTGTCCGCCACGGTGGCGGCGGCTTCTTCCGCGTCGCCCATGCCTTCGAGCACAAAGCCGCCGACGATGATATCAACCAGCACGTTCTCCTGGCCCTTGCCGCCCTGGAACTTGCTGTTCAGGTCGGTATATTCGCCCAGCTTCTGGTTTTCGGTCTTGGTGGTGGGCAGCACGGTGGGGATGGAGGTGTACCAGGGATTCTCGGCCACGGCCAGCAGCGGATGCTTGATGGTGCCCAGGCCGATGGCGACGGAGATCTTGCCGGCGCCTTCGCGGCCCACTTCATGCGTGCACTGATACTCGAACGCCTGGCTCTTCATGAAGCTCAGGGTGGAGCCCAGATACTGGCGGGCGTAGTTGGTGTAGTTGCCGGAGGCCTTGGCCCACAGCTCTTCGCGGGTGGCGTCGGCGATCTCGGGCATTTCCTTGCCGTTGAAGGTGAAGGTCACATAGGAGCCGTCTTCGTTGGTCTTGATGAAGGCGTCGGGGCCGTAGCTCATCAGGATGACGCCTTCTTCGGAGTACGCGTAGTCGATCAGGGCCAGGGCGGCGTACAGCTTGTTATCGTCCCCGGCGACACCGGCCTTGGAGATGCCCCAGCCGTCGGTCTTGACCGAGCGCCAGGATTCGGTGAAGCGCATGTAGACGCCTTCTTCGTTGGTGCCGTCATACCAGCGGGCCACAGGCACCATAACGGCCATGTACTTTTCACCGGCTGCGTTATCCAGCTTGGTGTTCAGGATGGTCTGGGTCTGGTTGTAGTCATAGTGCATAAAGCCCAGATCCTGCTCCAGATAGTTGGCGGTCTTCACGTCTTCGCTGTTGACGAACGCCTGGGAAATCAGGCCCTCTTCGACCAGCGAGTGCATACGGGCCATGGCTTCGTAGGTGGCCACTTCCTGGCGGGCGTCATGCAGTTCGCCGTCGGAATCCAGGTACAGGTAATCCTGGCGGGATTCCAGACCGCGCACGCCGAAGAGATGGCCGGCGAAGCGGAACATATCCACGCGGCGCTGGTTGTTGGCGTCTTCACGGGAGAACAGGCCCTGCACGGAATCGGTCCCGTTCAGGGTCTGGGGATTGGCGACCACGCAGCGCAGCAGGGCGACGAGCTCATCCGCGTCCCAGGCGGCGTTCTGGCCGATGAAGAGGTTGGAACGGGCGGTGCCGTAATAGCCGTTGTACGCCTTGTCGATGTATTCGCGCAGCATGTTCACGGCTTCCACGCCGCTCATCACGCCCTTGTCGTTCATCAGGGCGATGATGTTGCCGGCGGCGTCGTAATCCTTGGTCACGATTTCGGTGGCGGTGCCTTCCAGGTTGGGGGTTTCAATTTCCACCTTGCCCTCGGTCGGCATGTAGGGGGTATACACGGGAGCGGCGATGTCCTTGCAGGCTTCGGCGGTGAATTCGCCTTCGCCGTCCAGCAGCTTCATTACCCAGTCCACGCGCATCAGGGGCATGCGTTCGATATCGTCCACGCCGTCAAAGTAGGGGCTGAAGTAGATGGCGCCGGTATCGGTGTCGCCGGTGATGGACAGGCGAACGATGGGATTGGCTTCCAGATACGCCTTGAAGTTGGGCATCTGGTCCAGATAGTCGGCGATGTTCACGACCAGCTCCGCAATGCCGGCTTCGGTCAGCTTGGCGGCGGTGCCGCTGAGCACGTCCACCTGATCCAGCTGCGCCTTCCAGTAATCGAATTCGGCGGAAGCGCCGTTGCCCTGGTATTTATTTTCGATCACGATGCCCAGCCTGTTCTGAACCTCCACCCAGGTGGGCTTCAGATCGCCGGAGTTGTAGGTCTTGCCGTCGGCCAGGGTGATGCCTTCGCCGGCGATTTCGGGGTCAAAGGTCAGGCCGGTCTTGGCGTTGTTGTAGCCGGTGGCCATGCGCAGCACGGTGCCTTCCGCGTAGGGAAGCGCGCTTTCCGCAGAGGCAACGCTGCACAGGGACAGCAGCATCAGCATCGCCATCAGCAGAGAAAGAACCTTGGTGTACCTTTTCATGGGGATTACCTCCTATATTTTGATGGCCCTCCGGGACCATGGGGAGCGAGGGGAAGTGAAATGAGGGATGAGGAATGAGGGACATGAATTTCAATTCCTCATTCCTTCACGCCGCCGGCGTTGGTGCCCTTGGCGAAGTATTTCTGGATGAAGGGATAGATGATGAGGATGGGCACGATGGAGCATACGATCAGCGCGTAGATCATGGAGTCGGAGGCGTAGATTTCGGCCCAGCCGGTCATCTGGTCCGGGTCGGTATACATTTCCAATTGCAGGCGGATGAAGACCTGCAGGGGATGCTCGTTCTGGTTGGAGATCATCTGGCGCGCCCAGAAATAGCCGTTCCAGCGGGAAATGGCGAAGAACAAGGACACGGTGGCGATGGTGGATTTGCTCATGGGGATATAGACCTTGCCCAGCACCTGGAATTCGCTCGCGCCGTCCACGATGGCGGCTTCCTCGATTTCGCTGGGCACGTTTTCAAACGCGTTGCGCAGAAGGATGATGTTCATCGCCGCCATGCCCATGGCGATGACCACCAGCCATTTGTCGTCCATGATGCCCACCGCGCGGAACACCTTCTGCGTGTCCAGGTAGTTTAAGTACTGGGGCACGATGCCGGCGGAGAACCACATGGTGAACACCAGGAAGAAGTTGAAGCCCTTGCGGAACAGAAGGCGCTTTTTGCTCAGGGCGTACGCGCCCAGGATGGAAACGCCCAGGGCCCAGATCGTGCCGTAGAACGTGAGGAACAGGGTGTTGGAGTAGGCGTTCCAGAACATGTTGTTGCCGAACATTTTGGCGAACGCTTCAAACTGCACGTCCTTGGGGAAGAGCACCACCCGCCCGTATTCCACCGCCTCGCGGCCGCTGAGCGAAGCGCTGACGGCGTACACGAACGGATACAGGCAGGCCAGGGCAAACACGGTGAGCAGCGCGTAGCTGATGATCTTAAAGATCAGCTCGGAGATTTCCAGCTTTCTTTTCATGCCGCAGCCACCTCCTTAATACAGCGACGTGTTGGCGGCCTTGCGGGCGATGGTGTTGGCCCCGATCACCAGCAGCATGCCGACCACGTTGTTCATCATTTCCGCCGCGCTGGCGATGCCCGTGCCCGCGCCGCCGGAGAGGCCCGTGCGATAGGACAGGGTGGAGATCACGTCCGCCGTCACGTAGGTTTTGGTGTTGTACAGCAGCAGGACCTTTTCATAGCCGATGTTGAGGAGGGAGCCGATGCGGGTAATCAGCATGATGACGATGGTGGACAGGATGGAGGGCAGCACCACGTAGCGCATCTGGGCCCACTTGTTCGCGCCGTCGATCTGCGCGGCCTCATAGCTGGTGGGCGAAATGGCGATGATGGCCGCGAAGTACACGATACTGTCATAGCCCGCGCCTTCCCAGATGCCGCTGATCTGGTAAATGGCGCGGAAGAAGCTGGGGTTGTTGAGCAGGCCCGCGTTGCCGACCTCCTCGCTGATGAGGCCCAGCCGGACCAGCGCCTGGCTCACGATGCCCATCTGGCCGATGAGCGAGCCCTGCTTGACCAGCATCGTGACCAGGGAGGTCATGACGACGGTGGACATGAACTTGGGCAGGTAGGTGAGCACCTGGTAAACGCTGCGGGCCGCGTTGGAGCGGACCTCGTTAAAGAACAGGGCCAGGATGATGGGCATGGGGAAGCCGAAGCACAGCCCGTAAAAGCTGAGCAGGAAGGTGTTGCGCATGGCCATCCAGAAATTGGAGCTCAGGCTGTCCCCGCCGATCAGCAGGCGCTTAAAATAACTGAAACCGGAAAAGAGCTGTTCGCTCACCGGCAGCACCGTGTCCGACACCTTGAAGCAGCCCAGCAGCTCGTACATTGGAAAATACCGCCAGAACAGGAATACCAGCAGCATCGGCACCAGCATCAGATAGAGCCGCCAATCCTTCAGGATCGTGCGCCCAACGTGGAGCCAGTAATGCTTTTCCACATCGTCGCGGACCGCCTGTTCCGGGTTTTCCCGATAGGCGCCGGTGGCTTTGTCGAGGATCAAATAATCCCCCGCCTGACTCTTCATCGATATCCTCCTCTTTCCTCCTCCTGCTCTCGCTGCACGCGGACCAGGTAATGGTACTGGTTTTCAAGCATTCCATCCAGCCGCCGGGCGATCCAAACGATCACCAGCGTGAACAGGTCTGAAATCACGTCCGTGGTAAAAAAGCCGACGGCCTGCGCGGGCGCCGTCCCAAAAAACAAAGAAACCAAGGCTCTTCCAAGCTGCATCAGCAGCACCGTTGCAAGGCCGTACAGCAGGGTTTTGAGCACGTCGTCCCGCGTTTTTTCCCGGCCGCCCAACCCCTTGATGAGCAAAAGCGAAAGCAGCGAAAGCAGGTTGCCCGCCCCGTAAATCACATACTGCGCGCCGGTCGCGCCGGACGCCCGGCACAGCGCCAGCCCGCCCAGCACCGCGTGGATCGCAGCCCAGGGGCCCCAGCGGAACATCACGATCGCGGTCACCGCCGGCACCACCGATACCGTATACGGCTCGTTGGGGAACCATCGGGTGGCGGCCGTTACCACGATCCATTCAAACACCGCCAGCATCACCGCGAACAGCGTCAGGTCGATGGCCCGGTACCGCCCCACGGTCCTTTGCCCATTCACGGCTCCACCTCCCGGACAAGAAAACGAAATCTTTTCATTTATATCATATTATACATTTTTATCACTTTTCCGTACATAGCAAAAACATCCCGGCTTATGCACAAAACGGATATTTTCTTTTCGCCCCGAATCTCCGTTCTATGCATCCAAAAAACCGCGAAGGAGGGACAAAAAATTGCCTCCCGGAGAACCGGGAGGCAGGGGAAACGGGGAAAGGATCATTTCACGTATTCGATGGCGCTCAGCGCGGCGATGCGGCCGAAAATGACGATATCGGCCACGGCGTTGCCGCCCAGGCGGTTGCCGCCGTGCACGCCGCCGGTGACCTCGCCCGCGGCGAAGAGGCCGGGGATCACTTTGCCTTCGGTATTGATGACCTCGGCGGCGGTATTGATCTTGACGCCGCCCATGGTGTGGTGGATACCGGGAGCGATCTTGATGGCGTAGTAGGGAGGCGTGGTCAGATCGGCGTTCATGCCGGTGGTGCGGCCGAAGTCGGGATCGCGCTGGTTCTTGACGATCTCGTTCCAGTCGGCCAGGGTCTTGGCCAGGGTGGCGGGATCGATGCCCAGCTGCTCAGCCAGGCCCTCGATGGTGTCGGCCTGTACGGTGAGCTCGGCCTTCACGTATTTCTCGATGGCCTTTAAGTGGTCGCGCAGGTTCTGGTCAAACAGGATATAGGCGTACTGGCCTTCCTGCGCCAGCTCCGCGGCGGAAACCGCGTCGCGGGTGAGGAGCTCGTTGGTGAAGCGCAGGCCCTGCTGGTTCACCAAGATGGCGCCGTCGCCGCGCACGGATTCGGTAATCAGCATGGAGGTGGTCTGTTCCACGGTGGGATGGAGCTGGATCTGCTCGATATCCACCAGATCCGCGCCCAGGGCCTTCGCCATCAGGATGCCGTCGCCGGTCGCGCCGGGGGCGTTGGTGGTCACGGTGCCCTGCAGGTCCGGCCGATATTCGGCGATCATGTCCAGGTTCGCGCCAAAGCCGCCGGTCGCCAGGACGACGGCCTTGCAGTTGAAGGTATAGAGCGCGTCCGCGCCTTCGGCCTTCACGCCGCAGATCTTGCCTTCCGCGTCAACGAGCAGCTCGGTCGCGGTGGTATTGAGCATCACTTCCACGCCGAGCTCGTCCAGCTTGGCGGAGAAGCGGTCCACCAGGTAGTTGCCCACGCCGGAGCCGTCCGCGGGCGCGTGGATGCGGTTCACGGAAGCGCCGCCGGAGAAGGAGATCTTGGGCAGCTCCGCGCCGATGGAATCCAGCCAGTCAATGGCGTCGGAAGAGCTGTTAGCCAGCATGGCGACCAGCTGCGGATCGTTGAGCGCATGGCCGCCCTGCATGGTATCGGCGGCGAAGAGCGCCTTGCTGTCCTCGATGCCCTGTTCCTTCTGATAGTGGGTCTCCGCGGCGTTCATGCCGCCGGTGGCCTTGGTGGTGTTGCCGCCCACATAAGGCATTTTTTCCAGGATCACGAAATCCTTGCCGGCCTGCTGGGCCATGATGGCCGCGGTCATGCCCGCGCCGCCCGCGCCGATGATGACGATTTCGGTGTCGATGGTCTTTTCTTCCTTGACGGCGTTTTCATCGCCGGTATCGCGCCGGTTCGCGTCCAGCGCGGCGATGTCCGCGCCCGCGGCTTCCAGGGCTTCCGTCGCCGCGGCGATGATGGCGTTGCTGCTCACGGTCGCGCCGCTCATGATGTCCACGTTGGGGGTCTGGGCGGTCAGGATCTCGTCCGCCAGGATGGACGCGGCGGCCCCGCCCAGCGTAGCCGTTTCGCCGGAAGCGTCGATGAACACGTTGGTGATTTCGCTTTCCGTCACGGTGATCTGCACTTTGATGGTGGAAAGCAGGCCCTGGGCCTCGGCTTCATAGGTGCCGGGGGTGAACAGGCCTTCCGCCGGCAGCGCTTCCGCGAATGCGGACGCGCCGCACAGCAGCATCAGGGACAGGATCAGGCATACCAGTTTTTTCACAGGCAACTCCTCCTCTATTCAATTGATGATCCGTTTTGATTTGTTTTTTCCCTGCGCCTATTATATCAGAAGATCAAGTTTTTTGCAATCGTTTTTGCGTTTTCCCGCGTCCGGTGGAAAAAGCTTCCGTTTACAGCAGGACCGGTACGCCGCACAGCTCCTGCAATTCGTTTTGCCAGCGGCGCGCGGTTTCTTCATCCGGCGCGCGAAAGCCGTCGGCGTCAAGGCCCAACTGGGCGCGTTTATCGTTGCCCAGGGCGTGATAAGGCAAAATGTCCACCTGGATAAGCCGGGGAAGCTCCTTTGTCAGGCGGGCGATGCCGTCAAAATGCGCGGGGGTGTCGTTGACGCCCGGAATGATCGGACAGCGCAGGACGATGTCCGCCCCGCTTTCATGCAGTTTTTTCAGGTTTTCGCGGATCAGCCCATTGTCCGCGCCAGTCCAGAAACGGTGCTGTTCCGGGTCCGTCAGTTTCCAGTCGAACAAAAAGCGGCTGACGTACGGAAGGAGGGCGGCCAGGTCTTCCCACGGAGCGAAGCCGCAGGTTTCGACCACGACGCCGATGCCCCTTTGGCGCAGCAGGGAAGAGAGCGCGCGGGCAAATTCGGGCTGGAGCAAGGGCTCGCCGCCGGTCAGCGTGACGCCGCCCCTGCCGCGGAAAAAGGGCTTGTCCGGCAGGATGCGGGCAAGCGTTTCCTCCGGCGTCAGGGCCATGCCGCTGATGCGGCAGGCCTCCGCCGGGCAGAGGGAAGCGCACAGGCCGCAGCCCGTACACCGCGAAGCAAAGTATTCCCCCGCTTTTCCCCTCGCCCCGGAAGGGCATGCGGCACAGGCCCCGCAATGGATGCAGCGGCTTTGCAGCACCATCGCCTGAGGCCCGGCGCTTTGCGTTTCCGGGTTATGGCACCATCGGCAGCGCAGCGGGCAGCCCTTGAAAAACACGCTGGTGCGGATCCCCGGCCCGTCGTTGACGGAGAAGGGGATGATGTCGGTAAGCACGCCGCGCATGGCTCAATACAGGGCGCGGGCAAGCATATCCGCCTGTGTGCCCGGGTCCAGATTGACGAACCTCGCGCTGAACCCGCCCACGCGCACGAACAGGTTTTGATGAAGCTCCGGATGCGCCATGGCGTCCTCCATTTCGCCGCGGCTTAAGACGCTGATGTTGAGCGAAAGGATGCCCATGTCAAAAGCGGTGTCGATGAGGTCCCGCACGGCGTCCGGGTGTTTGACGAACAGCTCCTTGGTGAGCTTCAGGTTCTGGGCGGTGCCGGCGGTCAGGTCCATCCGCGTGGAGGAAATCGAGCGCAGCAGGGCCGGGAGCCCCTCGTGATCCATGCCGGCCATGGGATTATTGCCGTTTGAAAGATAGGTAAAGGCGCGGCGGCCGTCCGCCGTGGCCAGGGTGTTTTTTCCCAGATCCACGTTGGCGCCGTTGTTGATCATCACCACCAGATAGGAGGAAAGCCCCTGGGCCTTCGCCTGGCGGGCCGTCGCTTCAAAAACGTGGGTGTTGATTTCGCGGGCCATGGCGTCCGCGGCCGGATCGGAGTTGCCGAACTTGGGGCAGCGCAGGAGCCGCTTGCGCATCTCCTCGTGCCCGGCGAAATCCGCGTCCAGGATCGTAACCAGCTCCCGCAGGGAAAGCAGCTTCTTTTCGTACACGATTTCCCGGATGGCGGTAAAGCTGTCGGCCACGGTGGTATTGCCGTAGGTTTCGTAGGTGCCGGCCAGGTAACGCACGCCGCCTGAAACGAGCGGCCTGGCGCGGGCGATGCAGTCGTCCATGAGCAGGCTCATCAGCAGCATCGCGCTGTTTTCGCTGACGGTATCATACACCAGGCGCTGATGGCGGGCGGCAATTTCGGTAAAGTATTCCACCTGGCGCTTATAGGCGTCCAGCAGTTTATCGAAGGTATCAAAGCTCTCCGGCGCGCCCAGGTTCAGCCCGTGCGGACAGCCCCGGATGGGATCGACGCCTTCGTGCAGCGTGACCTCCAGCGCTTTGGCCAGGTTGATGATGTCGTTGGGCGTTCCAATGCTGCGATGGCCCAGCACATATTCGCCGCAGCCGAAAAAGCCGTACTGCTCCGCTTCCTCGGGCGATACGTGCATGGTGTTTTCCACCGCGCGGACGGAGGCCTCGTCGTTGAATAAAAGCGGATACGTCATCCCGTCGGCCAGCATCCGGAAAGCGAGACGGATCACCTCTTCGGACATGCCCTTGTACATGCGGAGCGAAAATTCCGGCTTCAGCTGCCGAAAACGCAGCCCCGCCTCCATGATGGCCAGGGACACCCGATCCGCGTTTTCCGGGTTCCTGCGGCCCAGGCCGCCCATCACGATGCGGCCGTCCCGGCTGTCCGTGTCCTGCATCAGGCGATAAAAGGAAAGCAAAAGCCGGATCGCTTCTTCTTTTGTCAGCGCGCCCTGATCCAGGTCGTGCGCGTACAGATCGCCCAGGTATACGTCCATCCGCCCGAAATCCCGGCCGCCGGTCATGGCGGAATAGAACCAGACCAGCTGCAGCGCGTCGCGGAAGCAGGCGGGCGGGCCGGCTTTGAGGCGCTCCAGGCTGTCCAGGATCGGCCCGAGCCAATCCGGGTCCGCGCCTGCGCAGAGCTTTTCGCGCAGCTGCGCTTCATACAGCCCCAGGAGCTCGGTCAGCAGATCGACCAGCGAACAGAGCGAACGCAGGAAATCGCGCTGCTCCTCAGTCAGCGCGCCGTCGCTCAGGCGTTCCGCCGCTTCGCTTTTCAGCCCCGGCAGGCCAAGGCGCACCAGCTTATCATAATCCAGCTGTGAAAAAACCAGGCGGTACAGCCCGAAAATCACGCCGGAATCTTTGCTCCAAAGGTCGCTGGGCATCTCGCGGCGCATGACCGGATCAAATTTCGCCCGGACCTTGGCGTTCACGTTTTCCTTTTTCCAAAATTCGATCAGCCCGGCGATGGCGTCCCGGCTTTCCCGGGTCTGCGAGGGGCGGTTCATCACCCGTTCCATCCGGCCCAGGTCCGCGTAAAAGGAGACGTTATCCAGGCCGTCGGTATCGTCGTCCCAGTAACTGGGGGCGACGCCCAACGGGCGGAACATGCGGCGGCCGGCTAAAAGATCCCCGTCCCGGATCGGGGCGATCGCGGCCGGCAGGGCGATTTCCAGGCACTTAAGCTCCCGGAAGGCGAGGCCCTTTCCCTGGCATTCCCTGTACGCCTGCGTATAGCGGAATTCAACGGAAAGCCCGTCATCCAGATGCGCGTCATCCCAAGCCAAATAGCCTCTCACAGCAGACCCTCCTATCCTTTTCCACGTTCCAAATCCATTATAAAAAAACCACTTTTTCAATCGAAGTGCAGGAACAAGCGAAATATATGCAAAAAGTAAGATCGTTCACGTTCCGTTTTTGCACAAAAACGCGCGCCGCTTTTCGTGCGTTTCGTATTTACTTTTTTGCGCTTTGGTTGTATAATTATCCTATGACGGAGGACGAATACATGCTGATCGAATTTGGGAACACGGTCGTATTGCCGACCTGGGAGCTGAATGAGGAAGTGCCGACGGGTTATTCCCGGATCTATTATATATTGGCGGGCGATATCACGTACGAAGCGGCGGATGAGCGCCGCGCCTTGAAGCCCGGCTTCCTCTACGCCCTGCCGTCCACCGCGCCTTACCACGTCTTTCGGGACCTCAGGCTGGACTTTGCCTGCACCTATCTGCACGTGGATTTCAGCAATTACCGGGTGAACAGCCTGATCGAGCTGCCCGTGGAGGAAGGCAGCTGCCTGAGCGATTTTATCCGCACGGTGTCCAAGGCGATCAGCGAAAAAAGGATCGAGCTGTTGGAACAGCTGGCGGAGGATTTCTCTTTTTTCTTTAAGGGCAGCGACGGCTTCATCCAGAATTCGCAGATGCTGACCAAGGTACAAAAGCACATCGTCCGCCATATTTCGGAGGAGCTGACCATCGAAAGCTTAAGCCAGCTGTTCAGCTACCACCCCAATTACTTCATCCGCCTCTTCCGCCGCGAGACGGGGTATACGCCCTACCAGTACATCGTGCAGCAGCGGATGCAGTACGCGGTGACCCAGCTGAATAAGGGCCTGCCCAACGAGGAGGTCTGCTACGCCTGCGGATACACCGATTCCAGCACCTTTACCCGCGCTTTCCGCAAGTATTACGGCGTCGCCCCGCAGAAATACCGCAAGGGATTCCGCAAGCCGTAAGCCCCCCTCCCGCATTTTTATGCCGAAGCATAGTTAGTTTTTGCACATTTTGTATTCGCTGCGGCACTTTTCGGAGCGGGCGGGAGTTGTTACAATTACATTATGGTCACATGGGGAGATACATGGCGCAAGGGAGGGATGAATATGACCGGGCTCGAGATGCGCGCTCCGCGCCGGGAAAACGCGTTCATGCGCTGGCTGCACGGGTTTGTCGGGTATAAAAAGCATCTGGCCCTGACGCTGATGTTCCTCCCTGTGATCGTGTATTTTTTCATTTTCAAGTATATCCCCATGGGCGGCATCGTGATCGCCTTCAAGAATTACAAAATCAGGCAGGGCATTTTCGGCAGCGCCTGGTGCGGGCTGGACAACTTTACCAAGGCGTTCAATACGCCCACGTTCGCGCGCTCCGTCCGAAATACGCTGGTGATCAGCGGGCTCAAGCTGCTCTTCGGCTTCCCCGCGCCCATCATCCTGGCGCTCATGCTCAACGAGGTGACGCATGTCCGCTTCAAAAAAACGGTGCAAACGATCACCTACCTGCCCCATTTCCTCAGCTGGGTCGTGCTGGCCGGCATGTTCCAGCAGCTGCTTTCGCCCAATAACGGCGCGGTGAACGCGTTGCTCAGGCAGCTGTTCGGGATGAAGGAGTCCATCTATTTCCTGGGCAGCAACCAGTATTTCCGCGGCACGCTGATCGTGACGGATATCTGGAAAAACGTGGGCTGGTCCTCCATCCTGTATCTGGCCACGATATCCGGCATCGATCCGGCGCTCTATGAGGCGGCGACCGTGGACGGCGCGTCCCGCTGGCAGTGCACAAGGTATATTACCATCCCTTCGCTGGTGAGCACCATCGTGATCATGCTGATCCTGAGCATCGGCTCCATTATGGACGCGGGGTTTGACCAGGTGTTCAACCTCTACAACAGCGCCGTGTACCAGACGGGCGACATCATCGACACCTACGTATACCGCTACGGCCTCGGGGATATGAAGTATTCCCTGGCGACGGCGGTCGGCCTCTTCAAGAACGTGATCGCCTTCGTGCTGGTGGTGGGGACCAATCTGATCACCCGCAAAATCAGCGGCGACGGCATCTGGTAAAGGGGGCGGCCGGATATGACCCAGAAAAAAATGACGGTCGGCAAGGCGATCATCTACCTTTTGCTGACGCTGCTGAGCGCTTCCATCGTGCTGGCCTTCTGGCACCTGCTGAACCTGAGCTTTTCTCCCAGCTATATCGCCACCAAGGGCGGGCTGCTGCTGTACCCAAAGGACGCGACGATAGACAATTACGCCCGGGTGATTGGCAACCGCTACATCTGGCTGGGGTATAAAAACACGATCATCCGCACGGTGGTCGGCACGGTGCTGCAATTGTTCTTTACCGCGATGGGCGCCTACGTATTAAGCAAGCGCTTTTTCCCGCACCGCACGTTCTGGACGCTCTTCATCGTCTTTACGATGTTCTTTTCCGGCGGATTGATCCCCACCTACCTGCTTGTCAAAGACCTGGGCCTGCTCAACACCTATGCTTCCATGATCCTGCCGGGCTTCATCAGCGCGTACAACATGGTCATCATGCGCAACTATTTCCAGTCCCTGCCCGAGGAGATCGAGGAAAGCTGCCTGATCGACGGCGCGGGCCGGTTCCGCATTTTTTTGCAGATCGTGCTGCCCCTGTCCAAGCCGATCCTGGCCACGGTGGCGCTGTGGCTGGTGGTGGGGCATTGGAACAGCTGGTTCGACGTGCTGATCTATATTGCGGACGATACCAAGTTTACCCTGCAGATCGTGCTGCGCCGCATCATCATCACCGGCTCCAAGGAGATATTGGATACCAGCGCAGCGGCCAACGCGGCGGAAATGGAAACCGTCGTTTCCTCCGAGGGCCTCAAGGCCGCCTGCATTTTCGTTACCACCCTGCCCATCCTCTGCGCGTACCCCTTCGTGCAGAAGTTCTTCGTAAAGGGGATCATGATCGGATCCTTGAAAGGATGAAATCCTTTCAAAAATAAATAAGGAGGTCAAAGACATGAAAGGTTCCCGTATTCTTGCGCTGGTGCTTGCCCTCATCATGGTCATGACACTGGTGCCCGCGATGGCTGAGGATGAGCCCGTCAAGATTTCTGTGGCTGGCTATATGTTCGGCCCCATCGACAACGAGAAGGACGTCATCACCCCCCTGATCGAGCAGCAGCTGAAGGAAAAGCACGGCATCAACGTGGACATCGAAGTGGTCTACATCGAGCAGACCAACTACGCCGAGATCATCAACACGCGCCTGGCCCCGGGCAAAAACAACACGGCCCCCGACGTGTTCCTGGCCCAGAGCGCGACCGCGCTGAACACCTACTATGACCAGGGCGTTATCAAGACCTGGGACGAAGAGTTCTTCAAGGCCAACGCCCCCCATGTGTACGAATTCATCATGAACGGCGCCGCCTACGGCGATCTTGCGCCCTATGTGGATCAGTGGAAGGCCGCTTCCATGGTGAACGGCGAAATGTGCGTGATCCCCTCCTTCAAGCCGGACGGCTCCATGCCCTACAAGACGCTGATCTACCGCGGCGACTGGCTGGAGAAGCTGGGCGTGACGGAAGAAAACCTGCCCAAGACCGTGGATGATTTCGTGGCCCTCATGACCCGCTTTGCCAAGGAAGACCCGGACAACAACGGCCAGGATGACACCTACGGCATGAGCGTTACCGCCATGAAGGCGCTGTTCGGCGCTTACGGCTTGGGCGAAGAAGGCCTCGCGGGCAACGGCACCGGCATCTTTGTGGAGCGGGACGGCAAGCTGGTCAGCTCCGACGTGGCCGATGAAGCCAAGCAGGTGATCGAGCTGCTGGCCAAGATGTACGCCGACGGCCTGATCGATCCCGAATTCGTGGCCGGCAAGGAATCCGTTGCGGGCAGCTACTGGGCTGTTTCCCAGGGATTTGTGAACGGCCTGTACGGCGTTTCCGCCAACGCCTCCATCGACCATTACCGCCTCAAGGGCATCACCGGCCCCGATGATGCGGGCGGCCGCTGCGCCAATGAATACTGGCTCGTGAACGGCGAGGATTCCACCTTCGTATACGGCCCCTGGCCGGCCGGCCCGAACGGCGATTACGGCTGGGTGACCGGCTATGCCGTGGCTGTGAGCGAGAGCGCCGTGTACAACATCAATATGAGCGATGAAAAGCTGGCCCTGATCTTCCAGATCATGGACGCCTTCGCCACCGACGATGAACTGTACATGACCGCTTTCGCCGGCATTGAGGGAGAGCATTATACGAAGAACGAGGACGGCACCATTTCCCGCTTGATGACCAACGAAGAACTGAACGCCGTTGGCGTTTGGGGCTGCCGCAGCCTCTACGGCGCGGACCGCGCGTTCTCCCAGTTGGCCTATGATATGGCCTTCTACAAGGATCCCTCCATTGCCAACCGTCTGAACTGGTTCAAGAAGGATCAGTACAACAGCTACCTCCAGGATGCCGTGTCCGTGACCCTTCCCAGCGCGGACCTGTTCTCGGAGCTCAATCTCCTCCGTGACGAAACCTGGGTCGCCATGATCCGCGGCGATAAGAAGCTGGATGAATGGGACGATTATGTGCAGGCCTGGCTGGAAGCCGGCGGACAGACGCTGACCGACGAAGCCAACGAGTGGTATCAGTCCCAGAAGTAATCCCCGGTTGATGCAAGGGGCTGCCGCAGACCGCTGCGGCAGCCCCTGTTTCAAATTCGCGGCACCAAAGGAAAGGACAGGGCGGCTGCATGACAGAGTTAAAAAGAAAATGGCATATCGACGTGCTGCATCATTCCCACACGGATATCGGCTATACGGCCAGGCAGGAATTGATCTGCAGGCAGCACGCCGATTTCCTGCGCCAGGCGCTGGACATCCTGCGCGGGGAAGACGCGCGGGCGCGCGTTTTCCGCTGGCAGTGCGAAAACTGGTGGCAGATCGAAAATTTCCTGAGCCATGCGAGCGATGCGGACCGGGAGGATCTGGTCCGGTTCGTCCGGGAAGGCAGGATCGGGCTGAGCGCGAGCTATCTGAACCTGACGGATCTGATCGACGAAACGGTTCTGCGGGAGCATTTGGCGATGGCCCGCGCATGGGCGGACGGGATCGGCGCGCCGATGAAAAGCGCCATGACGGCGGATGTGAACGGCTATTCCGCGGGCCTGCCGGACGCGCTTTCGGACGCCGGCGTGCGGTATTTTTACAGTGCGGTCCACACCCACCACGGGATGTATCCCCTGCACGAAAACCCGGCGTTTTTCCGCTGGCGCGGGCCGAAGGGCGGGAGCGTGCTGGCCTTCGCCGGCGAGCACTACCACTGGGGCCATGTGCTGGGCCTGTGCCCGGGGGGCGTTTCTTCGTTTATGCTGAACGACGATTTCCTGCAATCGATCGAAAGCGGAAGAATTTTGTCCACGGACGCAAAAACCACGGAAAGCGAAGAAATGGACCTGGCGCAAGCGCGCATCACCCGCTATCTTGCCGCGCTGGAGGCGCACGGCTGGCCGCTTGATTTCGTGCCCGTCTTCGTCAGCGGCATCCTGTCCGATAATTCCCCGCCGAATGTCCGCGTCGCGCAGCGGGTGGAGAGGCTGAACGAACGCTTCGGCGGCCGGGTTTCCCTGGGCATGACCACCCTGGACGCGTTTTTTGAAAAGCTGGAAAGCGCCGGGGCGAAGATCCCCGAATACGCCGGCGACTGGACCGATTGGTGGGCGGACGGCGTCGCCTCCACGCCGGAAGCGGTGAAGCTTTATCGGGGCGCGCAGCGATGCCGGAACCTGGCGGCGAGATTGGACCCCGGACAAAAATGGATCGACCGCGCGCTCTGGCGGGAATCCGGGCGCAATATGATGCTCTACGCCGAGCACACCTGGGGACATTCCGCTTCCGTTTCCGATCCTTACAGCTCGCTGGTGGCGGAAATGAACCTGAAAAAGACCGCTTATGCCGTGAACGCGAACACCCAGGCGAACGCCCTGCTGGACGGCGTGACGGAGGCTTTGGGCAGCCGCGCGATCCGTCCGGACAGGGCGCACAGGGTGCGTATCGTCAATCCCTATCCCTTCGCCGTTACCGCCCCTGTCGATGCGCCGCTGCTTGGCTGGGAAAGCCTGGACGGGCGAAAGCAGGAGGAGCGCCCCCTGCAGCTGACGGACGTGAAGACAGGCGAAAGCCTGCCCACCCAGACGGGCCGGGGGCCGCGCGGAAGACTGGCGGAAGCGGTGCTGCATCTCAAAAGCGGCGAAAGCAGGGAATTGCAGATCGCTTACGCGCAGCCAAGCCGCGATATGCCGCCGCATACGGCCTGGATGTGCGCGGACGCCGTGACGGATCAGGCCGGCATTGCGGCGCTTTCCATGCCGGAATATATCGAGACGGATTTCCTGACCGTCCGGACGGACGCGGCCCGGGGCGTCGCCTCCATCGTGGAAAAACGGACGGGGCGGGAGCTGCTTTCGCCCGAATCGGCGCACGGCGCGTTTGCCTGCCTCTACAAAGTGACGCCGACGGCGGGGCCGCGAAACGCTTTCCGCAGAAAAATGGGGCGGCAGCGGGAAACGGTGAACACGCGGGAATTTTCGGCCCGCCCCAAGCGCTTTGCCGTGACCGACCGGGGGCCCGTGTCCGTCACGCTGAGCATCGAAAGCGAACTGGAGGGCACGGACGAATGCCTGCTGGATATCAGGCTCTACCGCCATCTGCCGCGGATGGACGCCCGCCTCCGGATCAAAAAGAAGAGCTGCGCCGATCCCGAGGAGATCCAGGTGGCGCTGCCCTTTGTGACGGACGGCGGCAACGAAACCTGGATCGATAAGACCGGCTGCGTGATCCGGCCGGGGCTGGACCAGCTGCCGGGCACGTGCCAGGCGTTCTGGAGCCTGCAAAACGGCATCCTGCGAAGGGGAAACGCCTTCGACCTGCTGATCGCCTGCCCGGATACCCCGCTCGTTTCCTTCGGCGAGCACAAAAAAGGGCCCGTCACGTTATGCGACGGGCAAAGCGCGGAGCTCAACCGCGCGGAAATCTTCAGCCGGGCGATGAATAATTATTGGGAAACCAATTTTGCCCTCGACCTGGGCGGATGGCACGAATTCCGCTACGTGGTTTCCCTGGAAAAACCGGACGGCCCGGCGCGCCAGCTTGAGCGCTGCGAAGCCCTGAGCACGGGTCTGGCGGTCTTGGAGCTGTAATCATTTTTCTGCTTCAAACAGATGCGGTTCGCTCAGCAGGCCGGAGGGCGTCAGGCGGTAGGTGCGCGTCCAGCGCATGCCGGCGGTGCGCCAGGCCTGCGGGCCGAACCAGAGAACCGAAGCGTCGTTCAGGTGGAAGGCGCCGAACGAATTGATGCGGCTGGGGTAAACCGTGATATCCAGGATGTGATCGCCCGGAGGTAAGCGCCCAAGATCGGTTTCCGACGGGGAGAGGGACAGATGGGCGGCGCGTTTTCCATCCAGCTCCGCCGTAACGCAGGGCGCGGAAAACAGCCCAAGCCGCAGCCGCAATCTCTCCCCGCCCCGGATATGCCAGCGGTAGGTGAGCGGACCGGAATAGAAGGGCAGGCCCTGCTGCGTCCAATCGCCAAAGGCGAGGGTCCTGGGCGCGGGAATGAGCGCCGTTTCCGCGCCGGTCACGCGGACGCCGAAATCACCCAGCAGGAACAGGTTTTCCGTGCAGATGGATGCGGCGATGGGCTTTACGATTTCCACGGTATTGACGCCCGGGCGCACCGGCCCGACCCGGAAGCACCGGATGGATTCATCCGTAAAGTATCCGTCCTGCCGCCGATCCAGCGCTTCGCCGTTGAACCGCACCTGGGAAATATCCGCGTCCTCGAGCGCGAGGCGGGCGGAGGGCAGCGCGATTTCCGATCGGAAGGCGATGCGCAGAAAAAGGGTGTGCTCCGGCTTTTCGGGCGGCAGCGCCCAAGGCTGCGCCCCGGATACGGCCGCCGTGGAAATGCCCAGCAGCTCCTTCGCCGCGACGCCGATCCGCAGCATCTCTTCTTTTTCCTGCCAGGGGCCACTGTCGGCGCGCCACTGCGCCGTATCCAGGACCAGCACGTTGTCTTCGCCCAGGATGATTTCGTCCGGGGGCGGCAGCATCCTCTCGGTCTTGGGCTCCCGGGCCAGGGAAAATTCTTCCGCCATACGGATGCCATAGCTGCCGTTCAGCCCGGATGCGCGGACGGCGCTTTTTGCCAATTCGCCGTCCGCGGGAGACAGGCGCAGAAGCAGGCTGTCCTGCGCAAAGCAATGCCAGGAAAGGCAGGTCATGTTTTCTCCGTATTCCGCCTGGAGCGGCGCGATTTCGCCGGTCCCGGTATCGCAGACGGATACGTTCCACAGGCCGCGCAGCTCCACGCGGTAATCCTCCGGCTTGTCCGGCGCGCCCTTGGCCGCGGGCATCACATGGCAGAGAAAGACGCTTCGGCAGCCGCCGTCCTCGCGCAAAGCGCACAGCAGGTTTTCGGCGGGGCGGCCGCGCTGCGTCAGGATCCTCACCTGGCGCAGGGGACGCAGGCTTTCGCTGAGCCGGTCCATATCCCATGGCAGGTTTTCGCAGCGAAGGCTGAACGCCTGCGCGTCCCCGGAGGGCAGGGCGTCCACATAGCGCGGCGCCGCGCCCAGGAAGACGACCTGCCCGCCCCGCTCCCGGAACGCGTTCAGGGCGTTCAGCGTGGTGCGGCGCAGGGTGTCGCACATGGGCACGATCACCGCGTCGTATGCCATTTCGCCCACGTTGAAGGTATCGCCGGGGCGGAAAAGCGAGGGCAGCGTGGATTCGCAGATAAAATCGAAATCGAGGGTATCAAACAGCAGCCACCGGGTGATCTGCTCAAACCGCCGGTACATTTCCCCGCGCTTTCCAGCCGTCTGGTCGTCGGGCCCGAAGGCGATCCAGTTTGATTCGATGGGGTGGATGACGCCGATGCGGATCAGCGGCTTTCCCCGGGTCATAACGGTATTGACGCGGGCGAAATGATCCTCAATGAAGGGATATTCGCGCCACCACGCGCTTTGATGCCCGATGGAGGCCGGATAATCGCGCTTGGATTCCCCGTGCATGGAGCACCAATACAGGTGCGGTACGCGCACCGTGACGCCAAGCGCCGCCTGCCAATCGCCCTGCAATTTATGGCCCTTGAAATCAAAATCCCAATTCGTGACGCCGTACATTTCGCTTGCGACGCCGGGGCAGCCCTGCTGGTGCGCCGCGGAGGCCGCCTGCTTGAGGGTCGTGAATTCGTGCCCGTCGCAGAGCTGGTCCACCCCGGGCAGGGTAAAAGCGCGGTAGGCGCGCATGGCTTCGCCCACGGCCCGGGTCTGGCTGTCCAGGGTGGCTTCGTCCATCATGTGCCCGGTCATCAGGATGCCGTGGCTGCGGCACCAGGCGCCGATTTGATCGCAGAAGGCGGAAACGAAGCGCTCCGTGGTATGGTCGAAAAAGCGATAGCGCACGGGGGAGATCCCGTCTTTTTGTTCCCATACGATTTCCGGCAGCCTGTCCAGCAGGCTTTCGCCAAACGCCGCGCGGTACGTTTCCTCCAGATCGCCCGTCCAGGGCAGAAGCACGTCCTGCCTGTCCCTCGCGTGGGAGAGCGTCGTTTTGCGGGGCATCTGCGGCTCGTCCGTAAAGATGGCGGGGCAGATCGACCCGAGATCATCGCCCAGGACGGCCAGATAGCGGTCGTGGGTGATATGGATGAAATCCCGGATCGCGGACGGATTCATGGTGTCCGTGTAGCCGTTGAAATGGAACCAGGGGCCGGCCTCGGTGCGCTTTTCGAGCGCGTACCAGACAGGCCCTTCCGCCGGTTCATGCTCCCAAAGGCGGCGGTAGGACGCAAGGTATCCTTCGCCGTCGAGCGTGACCTCGTACTTTGCGAGCAGCCGCCCGCCGCCGCTTTCCGGCTCGTTCGGGGAGAGCAGAAGAAAGCGCTGGCGGTTTTCTTTGTTTTTCGTCACATAGCCGCCCGCGAACCCGGAGGGCCACTTGTCCTCGTCGTACAGCCAGGCCAGCATATGCTGTTTTTTGGCTTCCTCCACGCAGACGCGGATCTTTTGCATGAACGCGTCGGACAGGTAGGGAACGGACATGCCGCTGCGGGTGTGCATGTGGAAGCCGCCCATGCCCATCTGCTTCATATAGCCGATCTCGCGGCGGAGCAGGCCTTCCTCCAAATCGCAGTTCCATGCCCAAAAGGGCGTGCAGCGGTATTCCGCGCCCGGATCCTTAAACAGCTCGGGGTCCAGGGCGCTTTCTTTGCTGCGGGGATACAGCATAGGCAGACTCCTTTCATGCAGACGCGTTCATCCTTTGGCCGCGCTTAATCCGTCCGGACGGGAGAGGCGTACGGTGATGATTTCAAAGGGCCTGAACGTTAGCTCAAACGCTCCGTCCGTTTTTTTCAGCGCTTCCCCGGGCTCCTCCGCCAAGGTGCACAGGCGGGCTTCGCCATAGGGCAGGCATGGCCGAACGGCGGCCGTACGGGCGCCGCCCATGCTTTCAAACAAACGGATCAGCATCTCGCCCGAGCCATCGTCGGCCAGCTTCACGCTCTCCACGGCGACGGCGGGATCGCTGCAGGCCAGCAGGCGCAGCGGCGCGCAGCGGCCCGGCAGGACGATCAGCGGATCGTTCAGCGCTTCGGCGGCTTCGGCGACGCCGCTTTCCTCCAGCGTCCCGCTCCAGGGCCTAAAAGCGTATACGAAACGGTGGTATCCCCGGTCCGCTTCCGCGTCCGGGAAGGTGGGGGCGCGCAGCAGGCTCAGCCCGATCACCCCGTCGTTGACGGAAACGCCGTATTTGCAGTCGTTGAGCACCGCCGCGCCGTGGGTGGCGTCCCGAAGGGCTGTCCAGGCGTGGGCGCTGACCTCGAAGCGGTCGGTATCGAACCTGCGGGAACGGTGGGCAGGGCGGGAGATGAAGCCAAACTGGATCTGGTGATCCGCTTGATCCGCGTCGATGCCCGTATCAAAGGATACCTTCAGCAGCCGATGGCGCTCCTGCCAGTCCGCTTCGGTTTCAAACACGAGCTGCTCCGCGTCCGCGGTCAAAAGGATATGCTGGGTGAGGACGGAAGCGGAAAAACGGGAAACGATTTTCAGCTTCGCGGTCAGACCCCGGGCACAGACGATTTCCGCTTCGCAGGCGGCTTCCAGCGGCACCTCGCGCCGCTCGGTCTGGCTGTCCAGGTCCCAGGCGTCGAAGCGCCGGGGCAGATCGCGGTACAAATGGAATACGTTGGAGGCGGAACGCACGCGCTCCTTCCCGTCCGAAAGGGTGACCAGGGAAACGAGCGCGCCTTTTTCCGTTACCACAGCGCGCAGGCGGGTATTTTGCAGGATAAAGCGGTCCCCATCCCGGCGGACGGAGGCGCTGCTCAACGCGGGCGTTTGGGCCGGATAGAGCGTCACGGCGGCCATGGGCTCCAGGGAAGCTAAGATCAGCGCCCCGTCCCCGTCGGCCTCGGCAGGAAAGCGTTCGCCGCTTTCGCTCACGGCCCCGTCGACAAAGCGGCTGTCGGCCCGGATCAGCCGGGTGGTGCGATGGGAGGAGGGATTGAAAACGGTCAGCCCCCCGCCGTTCTCTAAGAACGCGCCGAGCGCTTCCTTCGCGCCGCGCATGGCTTCGTCCCGTATGCCGTTCAGCTCCGCGCGCGCCCGCTCGTAGACCCGGGCGATGGAGGAGCCGGGCAGGATATCGTGGAACTGGTTGATCAGCAGCTGCTTCCAATTTTTTTCCAGCGCCGGCCCGGGGTAGGCGGCGCGGCCGGAAAACGCCGCAATGGCGGCCAGCATTTCCCAGGCCCGCAGGGCGTGCTCGGCGCGCCGGTTGCCTTTTTTGATCGCCGCCTGGGTGGTATAGGTGCCCCGATGGCAGGGAACGTACAGTTCGCCCCGGTATACCGGCAGTTTTCCGTTATCGCGCTTTTTCAGGTAATCCCCGGGGCTGATCCAGTACAGCTTCGGCGCGCCCTGCAGATCCCGCTGGCGGCGCACCTGCTCCATGTCGTCCCGGGTGGGGCCGCCGCCCCCGTCGCCATAGCCGAAGGGAAGGTAGAAATCGCAGCTGCCGTCCCGCTCCAGCCGGTTGACCCATCGGGTATGCACCGTTTTCGCGTCGACCTGGGTTTCGTAGAACATGTGCAGGAAGCTGGGGATCGCGGTGCCGTCCAGCCCGCGCCACAGGAAGGCATGATGCGGGAAGGGCTCGGCGTCGTTATAGGACCAGAAGATCTTCTGCGTCGTCAGGCCGGTCATCCCGAAGCCTTTGATGATCTGGGGCAGCGCGGCGCTGTAGCCAAAGGTGTCCGGCAGCCAGGCCACGCGGCTTTCCACGCCCAAAACCTCCCGGAAATACCTTTGCCCGTACAGGAACTGGCGCACCAGCGCTTCGCCGCCGGCCATGTTGGTATCCGGTTCCACCCACATGCCGCCGTCGGCGATCCAGCGGCCTTCCCGGATGGCGGCCTTCACTTCCTCGAACAGCTCGGGGTAGTGCCGGCGGCACAATTCATATTCGGCGCACTGGCTTTGCAGGAAAATGGCCTCCGGGTATTCCTTCAGCAGGCGGAGCTGGGCCGCGAAGGTGCGGGCGGTTTTCCGGCGCGTTTCATCCATGGGCCACAGCCAGGCCAGATCCAGATGGGAATTGGCAACCACGCCCATGGAAGCGGCAAAGGTTCCGTTATGCGCGTTGACGAGCGGAGCAATCAGCGCGCGCGCCTGCACGCAGGCCTGCCTGCGCGCGGGCAGGGGAAGCTCCAGATCCAGAAAATCCAGGAGCCTTGCGAATCCGTCCTCCAGCGCCTCGCGAAACCCGTCGTTTGGGTCCAGATAGGCATGCACATCCCGAAGCACGGTCAGATCGAGCCACAATTGATAGGCTTCCTCGTTCCACCAGCCAAAGGTGCTTTTCCCCACCACGGCGGGGCCGCTGCGGGTAAAGGCGACGCCCTCCTCCGGGAAAACCGGGCGGCTGGGATGGTCGGGCAGCGGCGTGCCCCCGTAAACCTCCATGGCGATGGAGACGCTTTCCCCGCCTTCCGCTTTTTGGGCGATCGTCAGATCCTCCGCATACTGGTGGGGATGATCCAGCCGGTCCGCGCGGCGCGCGCCGAAGGCTTTTGAGTTGACGAACAGCGTGGCCTCCCCGCCGGGGTTCAGCTCCATCACGATACGCTCGCCCCGCGCTTGGGGCGGAAGCGTAAAATCGGCGAACATCCAGGCGTAATCCCAGGGCCCGCCCCATACCGTTCCCGCCGGCCAGGGCTCGCGGGCGTGGGCCTGCGCCTCCCGCAGGGACAGATCTCCGGGCGCAAGGAACCCTTCCAGAAAAATATCTCCCAGGGGATGATACAGATCCGCCGCCAGGGCGTCGATTATATGCTGAAGCTGTTCGGACAGTTCGTTTACCATACGCACGCACCTCTTTTTTCATTTGTTGAACGCGGCGCTTTCACCGCGGCCCTCCGGCGTTAAGTTTTTCTGCCGCGAACACACGCGCCGGATAAAGATCCCTTTTGCTTCATCATACCGTTGAGTCCTTGCGCGCCGCAAGGAAAATCATAACAAAAAATATGCACAAATTCACCTGCGTGCGTTTCGGCCGCGTACTGCCGCATCCGGCGTGCGGGCGGGGAAGCGATCATTTTGTCATCAGCGCGTCCTGCGGCGACGGGCCGCGAAAGAGGGTTTCGCCGGACAGGAGGGACACCGCGCCCAGGCAGGGATCGCACACCATTAGGCCGGTCTTTCCCGCCCGCAGCCGCGCAGGGAAAGGAAAGGCGCGGGCGTGAAGGGGCCGAAGCGCAGTGTTCAGGCAGGTGACCGCCCCGTGGCAGCCGACGGCGCAGCCGCCCCCCGGCAGCGCGCACAGGCAGGCGGGCACCAGGGCCTGCTTGAACATTTCCTCCGCGACCCCCCGAAAGCTGATGCGCAGAAGGCGCGCCGACAGATTTTCGTCCTCCACCGCGCAAAGCGCCATCAGGCACCGGGGCAGGAAGCACACCCCGCAGGCCGTGCCCGGTACCCGGTATTTTTGCACGCAGCGAAGGGCCGCGTCCATCACCAGGATCTCGCCCGCCGCGCCGCCCGCGACGGCCAGATAGCGGCCCTGCGGATCGGCGCACAAATCGCGCGGATACACGCCCGCAGGCGCTGTAAACAGGGCTTCGCCGCTGCTTGCGCAAAGCGCGGTCACGCTGTCCGCGTCCTGGGAAAGGGCGCAGATCAGGTCCCCAAGCCCTGCCAGCGCGCAGACCTCGCCGGGCACGGCGGCGTCCCACTGCTGCCGCCCCGTTTTCAGATCGTAACCCGCGCACCGGCCGCGCCCCGCGCAGCACACCAGGCCCCGGCATTCGCACAGCGCGTCTCCCGGCGGGCCGATGCGCTTTCGTCCCTCCCTGCCGAGCAGGTACAGTCCGTCTTCCCCATCCGCCACCCATAGCCGCATCCCGTCTCCCCCCTCCTTTTCATGCTATGCCGAAAAGGGCAGGGGGTGCCGCATGGTTTGCCCGCGTTTGGTTCATACTGTCAACGGAGGGATTTGCCATGGCGTGGGTGCTGACCATCCTTTATGTGCTCCTGGTATCGCCGCTTCGTGCGGGGATCCTTTTCAGGTGGAAGGCGGGCCGGGCGGACTGCCGCCTCGGCGTGCTGATCTGGGGCGCGCGGCGGACGGCGGAAGTGAAGCTGCGGCGGGATGAGAAAGATTATCTTGGGATCAGCCTGCGCTCGGGCCGAAGGGAAAGAGTTTTCCCCCTCCGCTTCAAGCGTTCCGGGGCGTGGAAAAACCGGTGGAGAAAGCCCGGGTTCCATTTCCTGCTGCGGCGGCTGCTCCCGCTTTTCTCCGTAAAGGCTGATCTTTGCCTCGGCTTTGATAACGCGGCGGAAACGGCGCTGCTTTGCGGCGCGCTGAACGGCGTCGGGGCGCTGCTCCCGCGCGTGCGCCTGCGCTGCAAGCCCCGCTACAACGGCGCGTCCAGCCTTTCCCTTCTTTGCATAGCAACGGCGCGCCTGGGCACGATAATAGCGCTGTGCCTGTGGGCGTGGATGATCGGACGCCGCGCGGGCAGGAAGGAGGAAAACGCATGGACCGTCCTATCGGGAACCTGATGCAGATTACTTTGGAAAATATCAAGGATATGGTGGATGTGAACACCGTGATCGGCGAGCCCATCCCCACTTTGGACGGAGGTACGATCCTGCCGGTGTCGCGGGTCAGCTTTGGGTTTGTGGCGGGAGGCGGCGAATATGACCCGAGCCATCTGCCGGAGGAAGGCCTGCCCTTCGCGGGCGGAAGCGGCGCGGGCGTATCGGTGCAGCCGGTCGGCTTCCTGGTGGTGGGCAAGGATGGGGTGAAGGTGCTGCCCGCCCAGCAATTGACCGCCTGGGAGCGCGCGGTCAACTGCGCGCCGCAGATCCTGGAGGAAGTAAAATCCCTGCTGCCCAGGAAAGAAAAGCAGGAGCAGGACGGCGAGCAGGTATGAAAAAAAGCGTGGCTGCGTTTGCCCTTTCGCTGCTGATCCTCTTCCTCGGCTGCCGGGGCGCTCTGGCCGAGGCCCGCGCCGCGATCCTGGTGGAAAGCACGACGGGCCGGGTGCTGTACGAAAAAAACGCGGACGAACGGCTGCCCATGGCTTCGACCACGAAGATCATGACCGCGCTGCTCGCCATCGAGCGGGGCGACCCCGCCGATATCGTGACCGCAGGGCCAAACGCCTTTGGCGTGCCCGGCACCAGCCTGTATCTTTCCCTGGGCGAGCAATTGACGCTCGAAGAAATGCTCTACGGGCTCATGCTGGCCAGCGGGAACGACGCGGCGGTTGCGATCGCCGAGCATATCGGCGGGACGGTGGAGGAATTCTGCGGCATGATGACGGCGCGCGCCCGGGAGCTCGGCTGCGAAAACACCGTGTTTCTGACCCCGCATGGCCTGCCTGCACAGGGGCATTATACCACCGCGCGGGACCTTTCGACGATCACCCTCTCGGCGATGCGCCTGCCCCTGTTCCGCCAGATCGTATCCACCCAGCGGGTGTCCCTGCCCTGGCAGGATCACGGCTACGACCGGGTGCTGGCGAACAAAAACAAGCTTTTATCCACCTACGCGGGCGCGCTCGGCGTCAAAACCGGCTATACCCGGGCGGCGGGCCGCTGCCTGGTGTTCGCCGCGGAACGGGAGGAGCTCTCGCTGGTCGGCGCGGTGCTCAACTGCCCGGATTGGTTCGACCAGGCGGCGGCGATCCTCGACGAGGGCTTTGCGGAATGGAAGATGGCCAAAGTGCTTTCCAAGGATGAGACCGTGCGCTTTGTGGCCGTTCGCGGCGGAACGGCGGAGGCGGTGCGCGTTGTGGCGGGCGCGGACGCCGCCGCCCCGGTCCGCAGGGAGGATTGGCCGCAGCTGACGATCTCGCTCCCCGATTTGCTGGACGCCGGTATCCGGGCGGGGCAGCAGGTGGGCACGGCCAGCCTGGTCGATCACGGGCAAACGCTGCTCACCGTGCCGCTGCTTGCCGCAGAGGATGTGCCTCAGCGCTCCTTTCGCACAGGATGGCAGCGCTTCCTCTCCTTCTGGCTCCTCCGATAAAAAGAACGCCCCGTCCCTGTGGCTGTGCGCCTTTGCCGGGGCGGGGTTCGTCTGCTGGGTGCTCGCGCTGCGGAGGATATGATTCAAACTATTCGCGTTCTAAGAAGAATAGTATCAGTAGAGGCGCGGCATGCGCTCGCGGGCGTACATCAATTCGGTCTTGTAGGCGCTGCGGATGATGAAGCGGTAGGCCTGGTCCTTTTGCCCGTTGGGGCGGGTGACCTTATAGCGCTGCAGGCGATAGCAGCGGCTTTCCTGCAACACGGGCAGATCGTCCGCGATCACCTGGGCCAGGGCCAGGGTGCGCCGCGGGTTGAGCGGGCGATGGCCCCATTCCGAAAGCACGAAGGAGCCGATTTCGCCCGGCGGGCATACGGCATAGAACACGACGCGGGTGCGCTCGATCAGCACGTGGTCGATCTCGTGCTTGCGCGCTTCCACCACCAGCGGATAAATCTCATAATACAGCATGCTGCCGTGCATGCGCTCCTGATCGATGCGTTCATGCTGACGGCGGGTATGGTCTGCCCACAGCGTAATAAGCGCCCCGAGGGCAGCAGCACAAAAAAACAGCGTCCAGCCGCTCATCCGCATGAACTCCTTTCATCCACAAGATATAGTATATTTTAGCATCGCCCCGCCCCAATTGCAACACGGATTTGAGATTGTTGGCAAAATGTAACAGATTTGAGACCTCTGTCGAAATAACGCAACAGGGGGCAAAAAAGGTGAAAGAAAGGGGCTTTTTGGCAAAAAAACAGCCCCGCCGCACAGGCGGCAGAGCCGTAAAAATCATGCGAACGGGACCGTGACCGCTTCGCCCGTATAGACGATGCGCTTTTCCATCCTGCCCAAGACGCGGAGGATAAGCGCCTGCTCCGCGCGCATGCCGGGCCAGGCGCCTATGCGCTTCGCGATCTGAAGCGATTGCGCCGCCTCCTGCCAGGCAAAGCGGACGCAGGCGCATTCGCCCCGTTCATAGCCGCTGCCGTCGCCCGCGTCGTCATACCAGCAGAATTCGCCGTCCGCGCCGGGGAATACGTGGATTTCCAAAGGCGCGTCCGGGTTTTCATCGACATATTGGCGCACCGGGCCCAGCGGGATCACGCTGCCCGCGCGGATGAACAGGGGCACGGTGTCCACCGGCGCGCGGACGGTCACGCTTTGCCCGCCCGCGTACTTTTTTTCTGTGTTCCCGTCGTACCAGTCCGCGCCCGCGGGCAGATACACCGAAACAGTATCGTCGTCCTTTTCGGCGGGTTTTCCCTTTGGCAAAAACGCCATGGGGCGGGTGACGGGCTTGATGAGCAGGAAGGGGCCGAGCATCATCTGGTTTTCCACCTCTGTGAGGCGGCTGTCCGCGGGAAACGCCAGCGCGGGAACGCGCACCATGGGCGTTCCAAAGCGGGAATACGCGGCGGCGAGGGAATAGAGATACGGCACCATGCGGCTGCGCAGGCGGATCATCTTTTCGACGGCGTCATACCAAATTTCGCCCTTTTCGCCAAACTGCCAGATTTCGCGCGGCGTGCCGGTGCCATGGGCGCGCATCATGGGCAGGAACGCGGAAAGCTGGATCCAGCGGACGAACAGCTCCCGATACCCGGGGTCGCGCACGCCCCCGTCAAAATCCCCCGCGATAAACCAGCTGCGTTCATCCGTACCCACGAAAAACGCGCCGGCATCCAGCGTCCAGTAGTTTTCGCCGGTCGCCATGAAGTTGAGGCCCTCGGGCACCTGGCGGCGCAGCGTTTCCCAGGTGGCGCTGATATCGCCCGACCAGGTGAAGGTGGCGAAGCGGTGCTGGCCCGCCCAGGAGGAGCGCGTCAGGTTCAGCACGCGCTTTTCCCCGGTTGCTTCGCGCTGGCCTTCATAAATGCCCTGGGCGTGGCGCAGGCTGTAGAGGCTGATCTGGCCGGGATCGAGGTATTTTTTCGCCTCCCGGGTATTCAAAAGCGCGCGTTCCCACATCTCGGGGCGGAGCGGGCCGTGCCAGTCGGATTCAAACGGCTCGCTGCAATCGCACCACCAGGCGTCCACGCCGTAGCGGAACAGGCCGTCGTTAGCCTGCCGCCAATAGGTCGCCCGGGCGCCGGGATCAAAGGCGTTGTAAATGGCGCGGTTGCCGAGCATGCCTTTGCTTTGGAGCATTTCCTTCCGGTTTTCGTTTTCGTCGCCGTGCATGGAGGGCCAGATCGAGATCATCATTTTCGCGCCGAGGGCGTGCAGCTCATCCGTCAGCGCCCGCGGATCGGGAAAGCGCGCGCGGTCAAAGCGCTTATCGCCCCACTGGCCGTCCGGCCAGCTCATCCAGTCCAGTACGATCACATCGAGCGGCACGCCCCTTCGGCGGTATTCCTTCACGACGGACAAAAGCTCCTCGCCGGTCTGGTAGCGTTCCTTGCTCTGCACATAGCCAAAGGCGTACCGGGGCGGCAGCGGGGCTGGCCCCGTCAGGGCGCGGTACTGCGCGCAAACGCTTTCATAGCCGCCCGCCATGAAATAATAATCCATCTCATCCGCGCAGTCCGCCCATAGATACGATCCCTCCGCGTCGTCATGGAACGCCATCATGCAGCCAAGATCAAAGAGCAGTCCATAGCCGCGGGTGGAAACGAGCACCGGCACCACGGCCTTCATATTATGCTGATAAAGCAGCCGCGCTTTGCCGCGGAGGTTCCCGTACCCTTCCTCGTGCGAGCCCAGGCCGTAGAGCCCCTCGCCCTCGCTGAACACGAAGCCCAGACGGCAGGCATACGCCCGCCGCGCCTCATAGGGCACGCCGGATTCCGCCTCCGCGCGGCCTCCGTCGGCTGTTTCCACAAAGGCGATGGAGGCGTCCGGATCGAACCGGTTCAGATAGACCGGCTTTTCCTCCATCTCGCACGGGCGCTTTTCCCGCTCCCGGAAAAGGACGTTCCCGCGCTCATCCAGGAACTGCACGCTGCCCTCGGCTTTATCGATCAGGAGGCGGAGCGGGCCGCAGTCCGCCTGATACCGCGCGCCGTTCTCCGAAACGGTGCACGCGCCCGGCGCGCGGTCGATGACCGCGATATCGGGGTCGGGCAGAAAATGATCCCTGAGCGTGCGCGTCAGGCGCACCGCGCCGCATTGCAGGGCTTGGACGCGCAGGCGCACCGGCGCGCCATGGGGCCGCGGAAAGGTGAATTCGGCGGCGTTTTTCCAGGTGCTTTCAAGGGGCATAAGCGTCCTCCTTCGCAAAAAAACGCCGCGGCGGAGTCTGTCCGCCGCAGCGTGCCGCAAATGATTATTTCAGGAGCTCCGTGAGCGCGCCGTTCAGCCAATCGCCTTCAAACAGCTCGATCAGGCCGGAATCGCACGCGGCGGCGAGCTTGCCGTTGATCGGCAGCTTGCCCAGCACCGGCACGCCGAAGCGCGCGGCGATTTCATCGGCGTGGCTTTCGCCGAATACATCCACATGCCGGCCGCAGTCCGGGCATTCCACGTAGCTCATGTTTTCCACGATGCCCGCCACGGGAATGTTCATCATGCCGGCCATGTTCATGGCCTTTTCAACGATCATGCCCACCAGCGCCTGCGGGGTGGTGACCACCACGGAGGCGTCCACGGGCACGGACTGGAACACGGTCAGGGGCACGTCGCCGGTTCCCGGCGGCATATCGATGAACATAATGTCCAATTCGCCCCAGAGCACGTCCGTCCAGAACTGCTTCACGGTGCCGGCGATCACGGGGCCGCGCCAGACGACGGGGGCGGTTTCGTCCTCCAGGAGCAGATTGACGCTCATCATTTTGATGCCCGTTTTGCTCACGACCGGCAGAATGCCTTCTTCGTTGCCCATGGCGTTTTCCTGGATGCCGAAGGCCTTGGGGATGGAGGGGCCGGTCACGTCCGCGTCCAGGATGGCGGTTTTATAGCCCGCCCGCTGGGCCAGAACGGCCAAAAGCGCCGTGACCATGGATTTGCCGACGCCGCCCTTGCCGCTCATCACCGCGACGACCTTTTTGATGTTCGTGCCCGCGTGGGGCTTTTCCAGCAGGCTCTGCTTGTCCCGGCTGGGGCAGTTGGCCCCGCAGGTGGAGCAGTCATGGGTGCAGTTTTCGCTCATTTCGTTTTCTCCCTTTTCCATGTTTCGATCCCAATTCATTGTAGCAAAGGAACGGGATTTGTCAACAAAAAGAAATCACTTGGTCCGTTATTTGGCGTCTGTTTTCCCCTCAGAAAACCCCTTTACGCCTTCTCCGCCAATTCCGCCACGAGCTGATTGCTCCGGGCGATGAAGGCCTTCAGGTCTTCCGCTTCGAGGGGGCGGGAGGAGAGGCGGGCCAGATCGAACAATTGCTTGCACAGCAGGGCGCTTACGTCGCCCTCCTCCATGGACGCCAGGGCGCGGATGGTGGGGCAGAGGCGGTTGAGCACCAGGGTATATTTGGTGGGCAGGCCGAAATCCTGGCCGTACATGGCGCTCATTTCCTTGTAGCGGCGCACCTGTTCTTCCTCAGTGAGGATGACGGGCAGGGAATGATCGGACAGCGCTTCGAGCCTGACGGTCAATTCCTGGTTGCCCAGGGCGTCGCGGAACAGCTTTTCCATCTGCGCCTGGTCGATGTCCTTGCCCTCGTCGCTCTCTTCGGTCAGGCCGGATACGTCCGCGTCCACGCGCACGAACTGCACGCCGTCCGCGCCGCCGCCGAATTCCATGAAGCTCATGAAGTTCATATCGATCAGCGTGTCCATCACCGCCACATCGATGCCCTTGTCGGTATACAGGGCCACGGCCGCGGCCTGGCGGTTCTGTTCGGTGGTGTAGAAGATTTTCTTTTCGGCTTTGCCCTCGTTGCGGGATTTGTATTCATCCAAGGTCAGGTATTCGCCCGCGGTGGTCTTGAGGAGCAGGCTGCCCTTGACCATATCGAAGAACTTCTGATCCCGCACGCAGCCGTATTTGACGAAGGGGTGGATATCGTCCCAGTAGGTTTCGTACTGCTTGCGCTCGGTGTTGAACAGGCCGTTGAGCTTGTCCGCCACCTTCTTGGTGATGTGCGCGGACAGCTTTTTCACGTACCCGTCGTTTTGCAGGAAGGAGCGGGAAACGTTCAGCGGCAGATCGGGGCAGTCGATCACGCCCTTAAGGAGCATCAGGAATTCGGGAATGACCTCCTTGATGTTGTCCGCTACGAACACCTGGCGGTTGAACAGCTTGATTTCGCCCTCCTGGCCGCCGAAATCGCGCTTGATGCGGGGGAAATAGAGGATGCCCTTTAAGTTGAAGGGATAATCCACATTGAGGTGCACCCAGAACAGCGGGTCTTCAAACGTATGGAACAGCTTCTGGTAGGTTTCCTTGTATTCCGCCTCGGTGCAGTCCTTGGGGTTTTTGAGCCAGAGGGGATGGGTTTCATTGAGGGGCTTTTCTTCCTTGGCCTTTTCCTCTTCCTCGGTGCCGGTGGGCTCGTCCGGGTCCTTCTTTGCTTCTTCGGGCTTCATGTCCTTTAGGTAGATCGGCACGCTCATATAGCCGCAGTAACGGTCCAGCACCTGGCGCACGCGGAAGGAATCCAGGAATTCCTTTTCATCCTCCATGATGTGCAGGATGACGGTGGTGCCGCGCTCGGCGCGCCCGCCGTCGCGCATGGAGAAGGACATGCCGTCCTCGCTTTCCCAGAGCACGGGGGCCGCCCCGTCCTGATAGCTCAGCGTGTCGATGGTCACCTTGTCGGCGGCCATGAAGGCGGAATAAAAGCCCAGGCCGAAATGGCCGATGATGCCGCCCTTGTCGTCGCCCGTGTAGTTCTTCAGGAATTCCTCGGCGCTGGAAAACGCCACCTGGTTGATGTACTTTTCCACTTCCTCGGCCGTCATGCCGATGCCGTTGTCGGTGAAGCGCAGTTCGCCCACGTCCTTGTCCACGGTGACGGTCACGCGGAGGTCCTCGTCCGTTTCGCCCTTGAGCATCTTATACTTGGTGATGGCGTCGCAGCCGTTGCTGACCATTTCGCGGATAAAAATGTCCTTATCGGAATACAGCCAGCGCTTGATGACCGGCATGATGTTTTGCGCGTGAATGGAAATATTGCCTTTGGTTTCCATGGTGAATGCCTCCAATTTACTGGGTTTTTACGGCGGAAAAAGGCGCTTTTTCCTTTCCCTTTTCCTGCCAGGCAGCATTATACCACGCCGGAGCACAAAATGCAAGCGAAAATTAGCACTCAATAGAAAAGAGTGCTAACAATCCGGATTTCCTTTTGTTTTCCTTGCAAGGCACAGCATATTTATGGTACACAATAAAAAAGGAGGCGATAGCGTGATTTACACCATTGACCAGATTCGGCGGATCGCCGCGCCGATTGCCGCGGCATATGGCGTAAAAAGCGTGCGCCTTTTTGGCTCCTATGCCCGTGGCGAAGCCACCGAGCACAGCGATGTGGATCTGCTTATCGACCGGGGCGCTGTGCGCAGCGGCTTTGCGATGGGCGGGCTGTACGCCGATCTGCGGGACAGCCTGCACAAAGAATTGGATCTGGTGACGACGCAAGGCGCGACCGCGGAATTTTTAGCGCGAATCCATCCGGATGAGGTTTTGATTTATGAACAGTGATTTATCCAGGATTTGCCACCCCTGCGGGCATTCTGCGAAAACTGGATCAAAGAACACGCGTAGCTTGAAGGCAAAATGAAAAAACAGCGCGGAGAGAGCGGCTATTCCGTTCCCTCCGCGCTGCTGCTTTGAATCAGCGATCAGGCGTACAGCAGGTTCAGGTTGTTTTCCTTATTGAAGAAGTGCATGACCTTGCCCTCGAAGGTGATGAAGAGCTGCGTGCCGTAGACGAGGCGTTTCCTTGCTTCGCTCGTTAAGTCGATGGTGGGGACGCGCACGATCAGGCGGGTTTCGTCCTCGGTGTAGACATGCAGGTGTAGCTCGCTGCCCATCATTTCGTTGACCTCCAGCTTGCAGGGGATGGCGCCGATGCTGGGGCCTTCGGTCAGCACGATATGCTCGGGACGCACGCCCAGCAGGATGCTCTGCCCGCTGATGCCCTTGGCGCGCAGCTCCTCCGCCTTGCGGCCGGTCACTTCGATTTTCGCGCCAAAGGGCGTCACGAAGTATTGGTCGCCTTCCTTGATGAGCTTGGTTTCCATCAGGTTCATCTTCGGCGCGCCGATGAACTCGGCCACGAACACGTTCCGCGGCCGCTCGAACACTTCGGTGGGCGAGCCGACCTGCTCGATGAACCCATCGCGCATGATCACGATGCGGTCGCCCAGGGTCATGGCCTCGGTCTGGTCGTGCGTGACGTAGATGAAGGTGGTGTCCAGCTTCTGCCGCAGCAGGATGATTTCGGCGCGCATCTGGTTGCGCAGCTTGGCGTCCAGGTTGGACAGCGGCTCGTCCATCAGGAACACCTTGGAATTGCGCACCATGGCGCGGCCGATGGCCACGCGCTGCCTTTGGCCGCCGGAGAGGGCGCGGGGCTTGCGGGTCAGGTATTCCGTGATGCCCAGGATGTTGGCGGCATTGGTCACCTTTTCGTAAATCTGGTCTTCCGGGACCTTTTGGAGCCGCAGCGAGAAAGCGATGTTATCGTACACCGTCATATGCGGGTACAGGGCGTAGTTCTGGAACACCATGGCGATGCCCCTGTCCTTGGGCTGCAGGTCGTTCACAACCACGCCGTCGATTTCCACCGTGCCGCCCGAAATGTCCTCCAGGCCCGCGATCATGCGCAGGGTGGTGGATTTGCCGCAGCCGGAGGGGCCGACGAACACAACGAATTCCTTATCCTTGATATCCAGGTTGAAATCGTGGACGGCGGTCACTTTATTGTCGTATACCTTTTTAACATCGGTCAGCTTTACGCTTGCCATGAGCTTTTATCTCCTTTCAATATTGCATCCGCAGCCTCAATCGGCGCGGCTCTCCGCAGGAGAGACCGCTTGTTTCGGCTGATTTCACCTCGGATAGGATTTCCGCCACTGGCGGCTATCCGAGGTTCATCCGCAGCCTCAATCGGCGCGGCTCTCCGCAGGAGAGACCGCTTGTTTCGGCTGATTTCACCACCGATTTTTTGCCGCCACTGGCGGCAATCGGTGGTTCATCCTTTAACCGCGCCGCCGGTGACGCCTTCCACGTAGTACTTCTGCAGGCACATGAACAGCACCGTGACCGGGATGGCCACCAATACGCCGCCGGCGCAGAACATGGTGTAGCACTTGGCGATCTGGTCCTGGTTCAGCCAGTTATAGAGACCGACGGCCACGTTCATGCCGGAGGATGTGCCGAAGGAAATGTACTGGGCGAATACGTAATCGCCCCAGGGCCCCATGAAGGCGGTCAATACGGTGTAGATCACGATGGGCTTGGAAAGGGGCAGGATGATTTTTTTGAGCACCTGGAAGCGGGTGGCGCCATCGACGCGGGCCGCCTCGTCCAACGATTTGGGCAGGGTGTCAAAGAAGCCCTTGGATACGTAATACCCCATGCCGGAGGACGCGATATACACCAGGATCAGGCCGGGGACGGCGTTTGCCTGCACCATGCCCAGATCCTTGAGGACACGGAAGAGGATGATCATGGTCAGCATCCCGGGGAACATGCCCAGGATCAGCATGAAGCGCATCAGCGGCTTCCTCATCTTGAAGCGGAAACGGGACAGGGTATAGCTCATGCAAAGCACGATGATGGTTTGCAGCGCGGCGGTGACAAGCGCCGCGATGAA
This sequence comes from Clostridia bacterium, assembly GCA_017541205.1. Taxonomy (GTDB): domain Bacteria; phylum Bacillota; class Clostridia; order Christensenellales; family Aristaeellaceae; genus RUG563. Next base: position 45,427 of record JAFXZO010000025.1, read on the forward strand.
GGTGTTCAGATACCACTTGGGGAAATCCGTGTTGAACAGGTTCCTGTAGTTATCCAGGCCCCATTTCTGCGGGATCACATAGCCCACCTGCCAGGTGCTTTCCACGCGGAAGGACTGCAGCAGGATGCAGAAGAAGGGGATCAGCCAGACGATCGAGATGACCACCAGCAGGATATAGATGCCCGTGTTGGCCATGGCCCGGGAGGCGCGCAGTCCCATGTGGCGCTTGACCGGCGCGGCGTTCACTTCTTTCGATACGCTCATCACTGGAAATCCTCCTCATTCTTAATGGACGGCAGCACGTTGTACACGACCAGCGAAATCAGCGCGACCACCACGAACACCAGGATACCGACGACGGACGCCAGATAATACTTGGATTCCGCGCCGGTGGTGATCTTGAACAGCCACGTGATCAGCAGGTCCGTATACCCCACGCTGCCCGCCGCGGAGGACGCGGCCGCGTTGGTTGGCGCGCCGCCGGTGAGCAGATAGATCACGTTGAAGTTGTTCATGTTGCCCGTAAAGCTGGTGAGCAGGTAAGGGCCGGTTACGAACAGCATATAGGGCAGGGTGATCTTGCTGTACTGCTGCCAGGCGTTTGCGCCATCAATGCGGGCGGATTCGTACAGGTCCGCGGGGATGTTCATCAGGATACCGGTGGTGATCAGCATCAGATACGGGATGCCGATCCAGATATTGATGATGATGACCGTGATGCGCGCCCAGGTGGCGTCCTCCCAGAAGGGAAGGGCTTTATCGATCCACCCCATGCTCATGAGGAACCCGTTGACGATGCCGTTCTTGGCGAACATTTTGCCCACGTACAAAAGGGAAATGAACTGCGGGATGGCGATGGTCAGGACCAGGATGGTGCGCCACAGCTTTTTCAGGTTGATGCCCTTTTTGTTGATGGCCATGGCCACGAACATACCGAGGAAATAGTTGGTAAACGTGGCGAAGAAGGCCCAGATCAGCGTCCAGGACAGGACCTCGCCGAACGTCGCGGCGTAGCTCTGCGTGCCCGAGCCGGTGCCCGAGGTCCAGGAAAGCATGGTGTTGAAGTTATCCATGCCCACCCAGGTGAACAGGTTGTTGTAGTAGCCGTCGTGCGTGCCGTCGTAGTTGGTGAACGCGACCAGCACCATGAACACGATGGGCATGACGGTAAAGATCAGGATACCGGTCATGGGCAGGGCCAGCAGGGTCTTGTGGAACTGATCGTCCACCATGGAGCGCAGATCCTCCCTGCCGGACCGGAGCTTTTTCCCGGAGGCCAGGATCTTTTCCGCCAGCTTGTTCTGCTTCACGTTCACCCGCCAGGTATAGATGAAGGCGATGATGAAGAAGATGGTCAGCACGCCGTAAAGCAGGATCTTGAAGGAGTTGTCGTTATACTGGGTCACGTACACGTCGTAGATTTCGTTGTAGGATTTGGTGGGGCCCACCTTGCCCAGGGACGGCAGCATGCCCAGCCAGTAAGCGCCGTACAGCACCATATAGCCGATGAAAACGACCTCGAACAAGAGGAACAGGAGCCCCCTTAAGATCTGCCCCCGGGCCAGGTTGCCAAAGCCCATGACCAGATACGAAAGCTTGGTTTTCCAATCGCCGTGGACGAAGGTGGTGATAATGTCTTTGGCCTCTTCGCCCACCTTTGCGCCCAGCCCCTTTAAGCCCCTGCCGATCCCCAGGAACAGGTTTTTGAGGCCCGTGGGGATAGCGGCGAAAAAGCGCTGGAACTTATAGAGGATTTTCTGCCCTTTCGACAGCTTCAAAAACTCCAGATCGCTGTATGTTTTCATGCCTGTGATCCGCTCCTTTTTACGAGAACGGCCGGAACCAATGAACATTGGCTCCAGCCGTCTGGTTTACCGATTGCCGGAATCAGTCAATCGGGCGCTTGGCTTTGATTATTCGGCAGCCAGGCTCACTTCACCGGTGGCTTCGTCAAAGAGCACGTAATAGGTGCCCGCTTCTTCCACCTTGAAGTTGTCGGCGGGGAAGTTGTTGTCCCAGCTCTTGCCCTGGCGGACCTTGAATTCGGTGCCGGCATCCATCGCGTACGCTTCGTCGGTCTTCCAGATGCCGTCGTCGCCCTTGGTCATGGGCAGGTCGGTATCCCAGTTGGTGCCGTTCACGGTGCCGATCACGGCCCAGGCATTCTTTTCAGCGTCGCTCATCTGGAACAGGGCGCTGATCTTGTCGTAGTAGTTGTCCAGGGCGGCCTGCAGGCCGGCCTCGTCCTCGGCGTCCTTCACGTCGTCACCGATGACCTTGGCGATGTCCCACCAGGAGCCGTGGATCTGGCCCTGCGGGATGGAGTAAGCGCTCTGGGCGAAGAGGGCGACCAGGCCGGGGTTGGTCTGGACCGCTTCGGAAGCCTGGGCGTTCAGGTTGGAGGGCCCCCAGGACTTGGCTTCGAAGCGCTCGAGTTGGCACTGTTCGCCGGTCAGGTACTGGGCCAGGCGATGCAGAACGGCCTGACGGACAGGATCGGTCTGGGGCTTGACGCCCATCAGCTTGCAGCCGTTGAAGGAGCCCAGGTGATAGGAAACGCCGTCCACCTCGAAGGAGGGCAGATCGGTCACGCCCATGTTGTCGCCCAGGATGCTCTTGATGGTTTCATAGTTCCAGATACCGGTCACCACGACGGCGGCGTTGGCGTCGAAGGCGTCGCCGGCGGAGGAGGAGAGATGGAAATCGGAACTGACCAGCTTCTTCATGCCCTTGACGGCGATCAGGCCCTCGGGGCTGTTGAAGGTGTCATGCACTTCGATGAACGCGCCGGATTCGTCCGTGGTCCATTCGGAGACGCAGCCGGTGGCGAAGAAGAAGGAGGCCAGATACCAGGCGGAGGACTGCATTTCAAACGCGAAGTACTTCTGGGCCGCTTCGCAGTCCGCGATCAGCTTTTCCAGGCTGTCCACATCCTCGTCGGGGATGATGGACTTGTCGTAGTACATGAAGTAGCCGTTATCGGCGGTGAGGGGATAGGCGTAGAGGTCGTCGCCGACCTTGGCGGCGGCCACAACGCCCGCGGCGTTCGCGGCGGCCACGGTCTCGGCGGCCTTCACGCCCAGCTTGGCCAGCGCGCCGGCCTGCACCAGACGGGCGAACTGATCCTGCGGGAAGCAGAACAGATCGCCGCCCAATTCGACGTCGGCCACCATGGTGGTCGCGGCGACGGATTCGGAAACGGCTTCGATGGTGGCGTTGATGACGATGCCCGCGTCGTTGGAGGCGTTGAAGGCTTCGATCTGCTGCGCGGTCAGGTCTTTGATTTCTTCGGCGACCCAAACCGTGATGTCATAGGTGCCTTCCAGGCCGGAAGCGCTGGCGGAAACGCACAGCGACAGGCTCATTGCCAAAGTCAGCAGGATCGCAAGGAACTTTTTCATGACGGATCATCCTTTCTTTTGCGCACGGAAAAAGCCATCACAGTTTTCGCCCTTCCGTGTGATTTGTCTTCATGTAGTATTCTATATTTTTTGTACCGGTTTGTCAATTACAAATTTTGAAAGAATGGCAAAAAAACGGGGAAAAAACGGCGTGGATGAAATGGCCGCGGCCGTCATTTCACGGAAAGGAGCATGGCGTCGTCGATCTTGCCCCAGGCGCCGTTGCCCGTGCCCTCGCACTTGACGTACACGCCCACGACGACCTTGCTTCCGGCGGGGCAGTCGAAGGCCGGCACGACGCCGGTTTCCCAATTGTTATAGGATGTGATCCGCATCGGCGCGGTGCCGATGAGATCGCCGTTGAGGATCACGTACGCGTAGATCGTGGTTTCCCCGCCGTCGCCGCCCATGATGGACACGGAGAACTGATACCTGCCCTCCGGCAAGCCTTCCACCTCCTGCTCCAGGGTGAATTCCACGCTGTTTTTTGCCGCGCTCCAGAAATGGGCGTGCTTGGTGCCGGTGAGGGAGTCCGATTTCTTATCCTCCACATAGAGCTCCTTCGTCGCGCCTGCGTTATGGAACACCCAGCCCACGCCGCCGTCCTCAAAGCTGTAATCCTGCAAATAATTGTAGGCGAGCATGGAGACCTGACAAAAGACCTGCATTCCTTCGGCTTCGCCCCGGATCTCATATTTTTTCGCGCCGCCGCTGTGCATGGCACGATCCATTTCCGCGGTGAAATCCCATTGGACGGGGACCGCCCGGCGGCTGTTGTCGTTCATGACGATGTTCACCTCTTCGGGCAGGACGATCGGCGCGTTGAGATCGCAGATCAGCGTCACGTTTTCCGCCGAGACGGGATACAGCGCGGCCTGCCGCCCCTCGCGCATCAGGGAAAACACCTGCAGCGACGAAAGCGCGCGCCCCTTCTCGTCAAAGAACGCCTGGTTGTCCACCGCGCTGCCGCCGTAGTATTTCCCCGCGTCGTTGGGGTCATAGGACGCGGCATAGGAGGTGGCCCAGCCGGAGCCGTATTTTTCCCACAGGACGCTGTTTTCTTCACGGCTGCTTCCGCCCACGGTGATCCACGCGCCTTCCCAATAGCAAAGGCCGACGGCGCTGCGGGTGCGGTTCACCAGGGTATCGGTGAGATCGCAGAGGAAATTGACCTGGCCCTGCGCGGAAAAGGGATAGGAATTATACGCCTCGTCGCCTTCGTTCATGGTATTGCCGGAAAAGTCCGTATCCCCGCCGGTATAGGGATAGGAGGTCTCCATCACCATCACCTTTTTGCCGTAGGTATCCGCGATTTCGGAAAGGACGGCGCTCAGGTTTTCCAGCGAGCCGTGCCAGAACGGGTAATAGGACGTGCCGAACACGTCGTAATCCACCTTGTAATAATCCAGCTTGCGGGCATAGGTGGAGAGGACGCCGTTTTGCGGGTCGGTAAAATGCAGGGCGACCAGCGCTTCGGGATAGATTTCCCGCGTGGCGCGTGCCCCGGCCTGCATCAGGTACTGGATGTTGAACCAGGTTTTTTCGCCGCACAGCCATTGGTTGGTTTCGTTGCCGACCTGCACCATGCCGACGTCCACCCCTGCCGCCCGCAGCTTTTCCAGGCATTGCCTGGTGTACCGGTACACGGCCTCGGTTTTTTCCTCGATCCCCATGCCCTTCCAGGCCTTGGGCTCCATCTGCTTGGAGGGATCGGCCCAGAAATCGGAATAATGGAAATCCACCAGCAGCTTCATGCCGCTGGCCGTCGCGCGCCGGCCGATGAGAACGACCCTGTCGATATCGCAGTTGCCGCCGCCGTAGCCCCGGCCTTTTGCGTCGTACGGATCGTTCCATACGCGCACGCGGATGTAATTGATGCCGTTTTGGCTCAGCAGCTCGAACAGGTCCGTTTCCCGGCCGTCGAAATCGTAATACTTTACGCCGCTTTCTTCCTCCGAAAGCACGCTGGAAACGTCCATGCCGAAAATGAAATCATCCGGCAGGTTTTCCACCTTTTTCACGAACAGCGTTTCGCCTGCTTCCGCCCGGGCCGCGGGCATGAGGGGCGGCAGGAGCATCAGGACGAAGAGGAGACACAGGATGTTTCTGGTCATGGGGGAAGCCTCCTTTATGAACGTATTCAGGATCGGTCCGATGGGCGAGAGGCGGGCTGTTTCGTCAGCCTTTCCGCGGGATACGCACGAAATAATGCCCCCCGTCTTCGCCGACGATGCGGCCGCCGTTTTTGAGCATTACGCGCAGCGAGGCGGGGTTGTCCCGGTTCACCCGGAGATAAAATTCGCTCTCGGGCACGACGCGCTCCGCTTCTTTGAGCGTGAGCCGCAGGCCCTCGGTGGCATAGCCCCTTCCCCGGTACGGCCTGGCGATAAAATACCCGATGTGGCCTGCGCCGTCGCGCAGCGCGTCGTTCAGATAATGCCGGATGCGGAACTGCCCGACGATCTCCGCTTCATCCCACAGGAACAGGAAGGTTTCGGGCACCATCCAGTCCGGCAGATCGATGCCCCGGGCATAGCGCAGCATGTCCGGCAGCACCCCGGCTTCAAAGTCCTCCCGGCTGATCCCGTGCCAGCGGTTGGTCAGCCCGTTTTCATCCTCCGGCATATCCCGGACGAACTGCCATTCCTTTTGCGCGTCGCCAGGGTTCGCCTCCTTCAGATACAGCATGTTTCCGCACCGCCTTTACTTTTCTCAGGCTAAAACCTCATCATCTTTGGGCGTCGCTTCAAACGCCCCGCGCTTTTTCGCTCCGCGAAAGCGCGGGTTTCGGGCGGCGATCCAAGGATCGCACGCCCTCAGCCTCGCCAGAGGCTCGGCGCTGCTCCGGTCAACTTCACCGGAACGAAAAATCCATCCCAAATCTGATAATCTTTTCACCCGAGAAAAGTATTACTGAAGCTCCAGGAGCTTTTTTGCGTATAGGACCGCCTTGCCGTCCTCGATATGGACGGAATGGACGCCGAAAAACAGGTAATAATCCTCCGGCGTTTCCGTCTCCTCATAGGCGATAAAACCCGCGGCAGCGCCCGCGTGGGTGCTGGCGTCATAGATTTTCAGGCCCCAGGGCGCGCCGTCCCGCGTCAGGCAGTCTCCGAGCGCGGCGATTTCTTCGGGCAGCGGGCCGAGCCATTCCCGGTACGTATCCGCGTGGGACGCGGGCACGATCAGCAGATCCGCCTGCTCCAGGGGCCCTCCGTCGAACATGGCGAAGGAAAAGGGCCGGGCCTGCACCATGCGGATGCCGTCCGCCTTCACATCCTCCAGGGCGACGGAGAGGGCGGTGCCGTCCTGCACCTGCGCGTCCGCGTACAGGGTGATCTTGTTTTCCCGCGGCGCGTCCGTGATGCGCACGAACACGCTGCCCCACAAAAGCACGCTGAACATCGCCCACAGCAGCAGGGCCGGGATCAGGCTCAAAAATTTACAGCGCTTTTTCATCCTGCACCTCGTAGGCGAAAATGTACCGGTGCGCTGCCCGCACCCAAACCCGGCTCCCATCCGGCGGCAGCCGGGAAGCGTATCGGGCGTTCACGTTCAGCGTGACCGGCTCTTCCCCGCCGTCCAGGCAGGCCTTGCGGATGGCGATGCTCTTGGGGATTTGCAGCGTTTCCGTCCCGATGCGCAGCATGCCGGAAAATTCCTCCGCGGGGCCCTTGAGCACATTTTCCATGTGCGCGGCCTGGACCTTCGCGGGCGACGCCGCGAGCGCGTAAATCAGGATCGCCGCCCATCCGCCCAGGATGGACAGGGCCAGGACCGCGATAAACAGGGCGTGGGCGCTGCCGGTGCGCACCAGAAAGCACAAAGCCGCGCACGCCGCCGTCGATAAAGCCAGGATGCCCAGGGCCGTCCATTTTCCGCGTTTTGCCCGCGCCTTCATTTTTGCCGCTTCATCGGCGGTATACAAATCAGTCATCGTTTCTGTTCCTTAATTCCAATTATTCCTGCGCGAAGCGCATATCACGCCCGAAGGACATATCGACGATCCGTTGCGCCTTACGGCGCTTGATCGGGCAACGTCTCGATATGCGCCGCGCGCAAGGGAAGCATGTTCTATCATGAAAAAGTATAGCATATTTAGCCTTGAATGACAACGAAAAAAAGGACTGCCGCGCTTTCACACGGCAGCCCCGGGTTTCATGAGGTTTGTTCCGATCCCGGATTATTGGCCGGCCATCCGCTTGTAGTTGGCAAGACGGACCTTGGCATCCTCTTCGTTCTGGGCAAAGAGCGTCTCGGCGGCGTCGGGGAACATCTTCAGCAGCGTCTGGTAACGGGTTTCGCCGCGGATGAAGTCCTGATAGCTTTCGGTGGGATCCTTGCTGTCGATGGTGAGGGGCTGTTCCAGATCGGGGTTGTAGCGGTACAGCGGCCAGTAGCCGGCGGCAACGGCCTTGCGGATCTCGGCCTGGGCCTTGCTCATGTTGATGCCATGGTTGATGCAGGGCGCGTAGGCGATGATCAGGGACGGGCCGTGATACTTTTCGGCTTCGATCATGGCCTTGATCAGCTGGGCGGGATTGGCGCTCATGGCGACAGTCGCCACATAGACGTAGCCGTAGCTCATGGCCATCATGCCCAGATCCTTCTTCTTGGTGCGCTTGCCGGCGGCGGCGAACTTCGCGACCGAGCCGGTGGGGGTGGACTTGGAGGCCTGGCCGCCGGTATTGGAGTACACTTCGGTATCCAGCACCAGCACGTTGACATCCTGGTTCTGGGCCAGCAC
>JAFXZO010000026.1 GCA_017541205.1 Clostridia bacterium
CGAAGCGGAGCGCCAGCGAAGCGGAGTGGAGGGATCTCCCTCCCTGCTGGGCGATTGACTCTGAGATCCCTCGGCTGCGCTTCGCCTCTCAGCTCCGCTTCGCTCGGGATGACATTTGAGGGCTCTCTTTCCCTAAGTTTCTGTGAAGAACCCTTTTTCTTATCAATCTCCTTTTTTCAGGAGTGTCAATTATCGTTTTCCTCCCGGAAGCGGAACAGCTTCCGCTTCACCCGCTGCAGCGCGTTGTCGATGGATTTGACATGGCGGCCCAGCAATTCGGCGATTTCCTGATAGCTTTTACCGTCCATAAACGCGTCCAGGACCTGACGTTCCAGATCGGAAAGCACTTCGGATATCTGGGTCTGGATGCGGGAGAGGTCCTCCTGGCTGATGTAGAGGTCTTCCGGGTTGGTGACCCTGCCTTCGATCACGTCCAGCAGGGTGCGGTCGGATTCTTCATCGTACAGGGGTTTATTCAGGGATACATAACTGTTGAGCGGCACGTGCTTTTGCCGGGTGGCTGCCTTAATGGCGGTGATGATCTGACGTTTGACGCACAGCTCCGCAAACGAGCGGAAGGAGGCCAGTTTGGAGGGCTGAAAATCTCGGATGGCTTTGTAGAGCCCGATCATGCCTTCCTGTACGATGTCCTCATGATCCGCGCCGATCAAAAAATAACTGCGCGCTTTGGAACGGACGAAATTCTTATACTTGTTCAGCAGATAAGCCAGCGCCTGGCCATCGCCATTTTGGGCAAGAACCACCACTTCCTCATCCGGCTTGGAGAGAAAGTGCTCAAATTCATGCTGTTCGTCCATTGAGGGAAAATCAGCCATGGAAACCTCCGCAGGCATTGATAATAAATTGGTCAGGCGTATTTATTCGCCTGCTTCGCCGTTCATGGCAGCGTACATCAGGATGCCCGCGGCCACGCTTGCGTTCAAGGACCCGACGCCGCCCTTCATCGGCAGCGACACCTTAAAATCACAGGCGTCCAGCACCAGCCGGCTCACGCCTTCGCCCTCCGCGCCGATAATCAGCGCCATGGGCCCGGAAAAGCGCACCTTTCGGTAATCCTTGCCATCCATATCGGCGGCGTACAGCCAAACGCCTTGCTTTTTCAGCATTTCAAGGGTGCGGGTCAGATTGGTGACGCGGGCGACCTTGACCGTTTCGATCGCACCGGCGGAAGCCTTGACCGCGGAAGGCGTAAGGCCTACGGCCCGCCGTTCCGGCACGATCACGCCGTGCGCGCCGACGCACGCCGCGGTGCGGATGATGGCGCCCAGGTTCATCGGATCGGTCACGCCGTCCAGCACGACCAGGAAGGGCTGCTCGTTCTTTTCTTCGGCGTCGGCCAGCATGTCTTCCACATCGTAATACCGATAGGCGGAAGCAAAGGCAAGCATGCCCTGATGATTTCTGGTGATTTCGTCCAGGCGGCTGCGTTCCACCATCTGAACGGGGATATGCCTTTCCCGCGCCATGGCGACGATCTCACGCGCTGTGCCGGAAAGATCGCCCTTCGCGACCAGCAGCTTTTCGATATCGCGGCCGCTCTTGATGGCTTCCCGGATCGGATTGCGGCCGGAGAGCAGATTTTCGGGCGGCAGGAACGCATCGTTTTGGGGCGGCATGCGGTGCTCTTCCTTGGGCGGGGCAGGCCTGGGCGGACGCGGCGGCTGTTCAGGCCTGGGCGGGCGCGGAGCGCGATCCATCGGTGAGGGATGGGGAGAGAAACGGCCTTTCTTTTCGCCGTTATGCCGCTTGTAAGGACCGGGCTTTTGCGGCCGGTCAAAAGACGCGTTCTCTTTGCTTCCCTTGCGCTGCTGATCCTGCTGGGCGGAAGCGCGGCGATAGCGGGCGCCTTCTTCTTCCCATTTGCCGTCGGCGCGCAGGTAATCGGCGCGCGTTTTCTTTTTTTTGGTGTAATCCTGATAAAATGCCATGCTGATAGTCACCTCGATCACAGATTCTTATACAGTTCGCGAATTTGCTGCGCTTTGCCGCAGCTTTTCGCGCCTTCCGGGCAGGGGCCGCAAACGCAGCCCGGGCCGGCGGATTCAAAGATGACCGGCGCGACGCGTTTGCAAAGCCGCAGCATTTCCTGGGCCAAAGCGCGTATCTCCCACTGCGCGCGGCTGCAGCAGCGAAGAGAGAAGAAATGCAGCAGTTCCCTTGCGTTCATGGTCAGCGTGATATGCGTTTCGCAGGCGTTGGGCAATACGAAGCGGGCGTCCTCATTGCCGCCCTCGCCGCTGCCGAGCTTTTCCTGCCAGCCCACATACCAGGCCTGCATCTGCGCCATTTGATTTTCAAATTCGCGCACCGCGTCTTCGCCGAGGGCCAGGATGCGCGGCGGGATGATGTAGCCGAAGCCTTCCGCGAGGGAGACGTACCGCTGGCTCTGTACGGAAAAGCTGGCAATGCGGTGGCGGGTGATCTGCGCTAAGAGGGATCGGCTGACGCCCGAAACGAAAAAGGTGAACGACGCGTGCTCCAATACCGAAAGATGGCCGGACGCCGTGATGCGGCGAAGGAAAGCGCTTTGATCCTTTTCACCTACCAAGGCTTTAAGCTCCTCATATTCCATTCCGGAATAGCAGGTCCGCGCGGCAAGGGCGCATGTCTTTTCCGGCTCGGGCGTATGGGCAAGCAGTTCTACGTGCAATTGGGCTTGGGGCATGGTTCGTTATCCTCCAGCAAGAAATAGGGGGCCAGTTCCATGATCCGGCTTGTTTGGCCGGTAATGTATAAGTAGCCGAGCAGCGCTTCCAGCCCGGTAGCCCCGGCGTATTCTCCGGCGGAGGCAGACTTGGGGGCGCTGTGATGGGGATGGGCGTTTCTGCCGCGGCGCGCAATGTCCGCTTCCTCTTGGGTCAGATACGGCAAGATCCGCTGCAATTCCAGGGCCTGGCTGACGGCGCTCACCCGTTCATTGGATGATTGATGCATGGCTTTGACCGGGATATCCCGCCGGATAAGCTCCGTCCGCACCAGCAGGGCGTGCACGCTGTCGCCAAGGTAAGCCAGCTGCAAAGGGGAGAGCATCTGCGCCTTTTCCCGGGAAAGCGCAGGAAAGAATTCGGAAAGCATCGTCATTTAAGGGCGGTCTTGCTGTAGGCGGAGGGGCTCATCCCCACGATATTTTTGAAGGTCTTTGAAAAATGGTAAGGATCGTTCATTCCAACTTCGATGCCGGCCTGGCGAACGGTATAGCCTTCTTTGAGCAGCACCTTGGCCCTTTCCATTTTGCAGAAGAGCTGATAGCTCTGAGGCGGCATACCCACTTCGGAAACGAAGCGCTTGCGGAACGTTTCCACCGGCATACGGGACAGGGCGGCCATATCGCTGAGCGAAAAGCTGTCGCGGTACTGGTTTTTGCGCATGGCGTCCACAACCTTGGCGATTTCGTGGCTGAGCACGGCGTCCATCGCCACGGGCTGGCCGGAATGGGAGGCGAGCATAGCCCACAAAAGCTGCTGAAGCTGCGCGCTGGAAGCGTCTTCCGCCGCCGCGACGCGCACCGTGGCCTGCACGATGTGCTTGGCAAGGTTCAGCTGGCTGGGCAGCGAGCCCTGCTTCATGATCCTGTGCGGCAGCGCGCCCATCCTTTGCAGGAAAGCGCCGGACAAGGTTCCGCCAACCATGATCCAAAGGACCCTGGCTTCCTGGTGCACATCCAGCGTGATCCCGCGGGAGCCGGGGGGCAGCATGCAGCAATCGCCCGCGCGCAGCGACAGGGACACGTCCTCGTTTTCCAGCATCAGCGTGCCTGTCTCCACGGCCAGCCACAGCCAATGTTCCGTGGTGCGCAGGCTCTGAATGCCGTTTTGCAGCATGGCGGAGCCGGACGCCGCGATGTATACGCCGCTTGCCCCGGCCAGGGCGTCCGGCGTATGCGCGCCTTCCACCAGCACGGCGGGCATTTCTACATCCTGTTTATTTTGAAACAATAAAGAATCTGACATCGTCATTCCTCCAATCTCTCGATACATTTCTATTTTACATCCCAAATCATACATTGTCAATAGAGGTGACCGAATTTCACAAACTGTTCAAAGAATACACCGGTAAAATAGTAAAAACAGATAGAAAACGGTTCAAATATCGAAAAAAAAATAAAAGTGGAAGAAAAGCTGTTTCCGAATCGTTTGAATAGATGTATAATGGGACGAACAACGAGGAGGGATACCGATGAAGAAAAAACTTCTGTGCGGCCTGCTGGCTGTCCTCATGATGAGCCTGACGCTCTTGGCCGCCGTTCCGGCGTCCGCCGAAAGCAAGGCGATGACCTTTGATTTTATGGAAACCGCTGTGCTGAGCATGGGCCAAAGCGCGCAGACGCTGAAAACCAAGATCCATTCCATCAGCAGCGGCACGATCGTCTATTCTCTGGCGGATCAACTGAACAAAACCGTCGTCTATACCGAAACGCGGAACAACGTGCACGCGGGCCAGGAATTGGTATGGCAGCTGCCTTATGACGATACGGGGCTTTCCGGCGATAAGCCCGTCAAGCAGATGAGGGCCTCTTTCCTGATGGACGGGGTGACCTATACCTACGACGTCTTTTATACCTATCAAAAGAAAGATGGGCTCGTTTCGATCCTGGTCGAAAAAGCGACTTGGTATCCCAACAATACCGCGTGCAGCTTTGGCCCGGCGTTCCGCGATGTGAAGCCGTCGCTGACCGAAAAATGGTACCTGTTCACGGCGGTCGATCTGAGCATCCAGGGCCGGCAGGAATTTGAGTACATTGCAAGCAACATGTATGTGATCGGCAAGGTCTATGTGGACGTGAACGGCGACCAGGTGACGGTAACATACCATAATTTCTATGCCGATCAGGGCGGGAATACCGAAACGCTGAGCGAATTCTTCACCTTCTTTCATGATCTTAAGAGCGTGAAAAACGTTGAGCCCGAAACGATGAGCGATCCCGGCTATCAATTCGGCCAGCCGATCAGCATCCAAAATGATCTGGAAGGGGATATGCGCGTGCTTCTTTTCATCCGCAACCGCGTCACATACCGCGATTACGTAAACAACAGCCACAAGCTGACCCGCTTCTGGCCCAATTTGCAGGAGCGCAGGCAGCTTCGGGAGCAGATGATCTTCTGGATGAACGAATAAAAGCAATATCGGAATGGGGGATACCATATGCCTCGGGCAGCGCATGAAATCGGGAAGGACGAGGAAGGCCGCACGGTAAAATCCATCGTCCTGAAGGAAATGCGCCTTTCCCGGGGCCTTTATTCGAGCCTCAAGTTTCGCAGCGGGATCTTGCTTGACGGCGCGCCCGCGCATGCAGATCAGCGCGTGAAACCGGGGCAGATCCTGGAGGCCGTATGGGAGGAAGAAAGCGGATACCGCGTTTTGGACGAAAGCCCGATCCCGCTTTTCGTTCCCTTTGAGGACGACCATTATCTGATCGTCGATAAACCTGCGCCGCTTCCGACGCTTTCCTCTCCCAAGCAGGCGGGGCCGACGCTCGAAAGCGCGCTGTATGCCCACTGGGGCTGCCCGCGGAATTATATCTTCCGCCCCGTGAACCGCCTGGACAAAGGCACCAGCGGTCTGATGGCCGTCGCGAAAAACGCCCATGCGCAGCATCTTTTGCAGCGTCAATTGCATACGGCTTCCTTCGTTCGGGAATACCTGGCGATTTGCGAGGGCCGGCTTCCCGATCGCTATGGCGTGATCGACCGGCCGATCGGGAAGCTGAATGAAATCGAACGCGGCGTTATGGAAAACGGCGTTCGGGCGGTCACGCATTATCAGGTGGAAATGGAAAAAAATGATCTTTCGCTCGTGCGCCTTCGGCTGGAAACGGGCCGTACGCACCAGATCCGCGTGCATATGAAGCACATGGGCTGCCCCATTGTCGGCGATTATCTGTACGGAAAGGCGGACGGCCGCCTGAACGGGCGCTTTGCGCTGCACGCGTGCCGGATCGCTTTTTCCCATCCCTTGACCGGGGAAGCAATCTGCCTTCAATCCGAATTGCCCCCGGAGCTAAAGGAAATTTGGGACTTCGCAAAATAATTTTTTTGGTACTTGACGAACCCAACGAAATATGGTATGATTCTCCCGGCTTAAAAAGAGCCTGTGCCATAGACAGCAGGTGCGCGCTGCGCGTAAAGGGTCCGTCCCGCCGGCCGAGGCGCAATGGAAAGTGTTCGTATGCTCTCCCTTGCGTGGCGCAAGGGTTTTCTTTTTACTCCGAGCCATTGAGGAGGTGGAACAAGAAGTGAGCAAAAACCGTGATTTGAAGGTGGAAAAGGTAGCGCAGATCCTGGAACGCCTGCGCAATGCCGAATCCGTGACCGTCGTCAGCTATTCCGGCCTGACCGTGGAGCAGGACACCAATCTGCGCCGCCAGTGCCGCGAGAGCAACGTGGATTACTGCGTGCTGAAGAACCGGCTGTTCAAGCTGGCTGTGGAGCAGCTGGGCATCGAAGGCCTGGATGATCTGCTGAACGGCCCCAACGCTTTCGTATTCAGCAAGAACGATCCCGTGTCCGGCCCCAAGGCTGTGGCACAGTTCATCGAAAAGAACAAGCTGGAATCGCTCAAGATCATGGGCGGTATCTTTGAAGGCAAGGCTGCGGACGAAAAGACCATGCTGACGCTGTCCAAGATGCCCAGCAAGGACGAACTCATGGCGACCCTGGTTGGCTGCCTGATGAGCCCCATGTCTTCCCTGGTGGCTGTTCTGGGCGAAATCGCCGAAAAGAAGGAAGCCGCCTGACCGCAATCGCTGCTTGATTGCAGCATGATTCATTCCAAAACGACCGCAAAATAAAATGGAGGAAAATAAAATGTCCGTTCAGGAAATCATTGAAGCCATTGAAAAAATGACGCTGATGGAAGTCAACGAACTGGTTGACGCGCTGAAAGAAAAATTTGGCGTGACCGGCGCTATCGCCGTCGCCGGCGGCGCTCCCGCTGCCGCTGCCGCCCCCGCTGAAGAACAGACCGAATTCGACGCCATCCTGGTGGATGCCGGCTCCGAAAAGATCAAGGTCATCAAGGCTGTGCGCGAAGTCGTCAGCGGCCTGGGCCTGAAGGAAGCCAAGGATTTCGTGGAAAACCTGCCCAAGGCTCTGAAGGAAGGCGTTTCCAAGGAAGAAGCCGAAAAGGTCAAGGCTCAGTTTGCCGAAGTCGGCGCCAAGGTGGAAGTCAAGTAATTTTCCATATTCAAATGCCGTGCGAAAGCGCGGCATTTTTTTGAACGGAGGGCGTTCATATGCGCATCATCACCATCAGCAGAGAATTCGGCAGCGGAGGCCGCGAATTGGGCAAGCGCCTTGCCGATCAGCTGAACTATCGGTACTATGACCGGGAGATCATTACCGCCATTGCCAGGGAAAGCGATCTGGATTCCAATTACGTGGAAAACGCGCTGGAAAAACCGGCTTGGCAGCTTCCTACCCTCACCTTCCGCCAGTCCTTCGCAACGCCCGTTCTCTTTCAGGATACGCAGGTGGATCTGCTCACCACGCAGCGCAAGGTTCTCCAGCGCATCGCGGCCAAGCGTGAAGACTGCGTCATCGTCGGCCGGAACGCTGATGTGATTTTGCGTGCGTATCATCCGCTCAGCATTTTCGTATGCGCCGATATGGAGGCCAAGCTCATCCGCTGCCGGGAACGCGCGCCGCAGGACGAAAACCTGACCGATAAGCAGATGATAAAGAAAATCAAGGAAATCGATAAAAACCGCGCGAAGGTCCGCGAAATGCTGACCGATGAAAAATGGGGCGATCGCCGCGCGTATGATCTGATCGTGAATACCTCCGGCTGGAAGATCAAGGAATTGACCCCGGCCATCGCGGATTTTGCGACCCGGTGGTTCGGCAGAACCTGATGCAATCCCCTTGATTCAGCATAAGAAAGCGGACGGCTGTCTCTTCTTAGGGACGGCGGTCCGCTTAATTAAAATTCACTTATTCATGGCAAGGTAAGCAACCGCGCCGCAGTTCTTTGGATAATCCCGCCGGATTTCGGACAGGCCCACCAAACGAAAGCCCGCGTAGGTGAATTGCGGCGTAGTCGCGCAGGAGAGGAAGGTATAGCCGTCCCGATCAAGATTCTCGGCGGCGAAGATCGCGCCCTTGGGGATCATGACCGCCGCCCGCTGGCCTTCTCTCTCCCTCGCGCCAAGGCAGACCGTTTCCATCATCCCATCCCTTAGCACGGTGATCTTCATGCCGCAGCCCTCGTGATAATACCAGATTTCGTCGCAGTCGATCTGATGGAAATGGGATATATCCCCTTTTTCCAGCAGGAAGTAAATGCTGCCTGCCGTTGGCCTATCCCGGACCAGAAAAGGAGCGGTATACATTTCCGCGAACCAGCCGCCTTCCGGGTGCGGCTCAAGGCGATAGACCTGCTTCAGCTCTTTTACCCGATCCTGCTCCATCTTCATTGCCTCCTGAATCATCGGTTGCATACAGCTTATCACGTCCATCTTTTCCGCGTCAAGCGCCTGAGCGAAAAGAAAAGCATATCGTGGGGGAGACGGACATAAAACCGTCGAATATTTGAGCTTTTTTCGCTGTTTTCTTTTTGTATCCCCCTTGACAAGCCTGATATAATAAGAATTGCGGTGAAGAAAAGATTTCTGATTGATTGCCGCGGAGGAGAGATACACCATGATAAAGGTCAACATTATTTCCGGTTTTCTCGGCGCTGGGAAAACCACGCTGATTAAAAAACTTCTTGGCGGCTCCATCGCAAAGGAAAAAGTGATCCTGCTGGAAAACGAATACGGCGAAATCGGCATTGACGGCGGCTTCATGAAGGAAACCGGCATCACGGTGACGGAGCTGAATTCCGGCTGCATCTGCTGCACGCTTGCCGGGGATTTCCAAAAATCCATCGACGAGCTGATCGACACATACCATCCGGACCGCATCTTGGTGGAGCCCACCGGCGTCGGCAAGCTGAGCGAAATCATTGCCGCCGTGGAAAAGGCGCGCGTTCGCCATGACGATCTGATCGTTTCCGGGTGCGCCACCGTAGTGGATGCCAGCAAATGCAGGATGTATATGAAGAATTTCGGCGAATTCTTTATTGACCAGGTGAAATCCGCCGCCACCATTATCTTCAGCCGCACGCAGCTTTTGAGCGCGGACCGCGTTGAAAAGAGCCGCGCCCTGATCCTGGAACAGCATCCGGACGCCCGCATCATCACCACCCCGTGGGACGACCTGGACGCCGATACCATGCTGGAAGTGATCGAAAGCGGCAAACCGATAGAAATTCACGTGGATTTCGATGATGATGACGATGAGGACGAGCACGAGCACCATCACCATGACCACGACGAGGACGAGCACGAGCACCATCACCATGACCACGGCGAGGACGAGCACGAGCATCATCACCACGATCATGACCATGCACATCATCATCACCACCATCATCCCGGCGAGCATGACGCAGACGAGGTGTTTGATAACTTGGGCGTGGAAACGGCCCGCCGCTTCACGAAGGATGAAATCGGCAGCATGACCGGGCAGCTTTCCGATCAGGAAGAATACGGCATGATCCTGCGCGCCAAGGGCATCCTGCAGACGCCGGAAGGCGCCTGGTTCCAGTTTGATTATGTGCCCGGCGAATTGCAGGTGCGCGATTGCGCGCCCGATTACGCGGGCCGCCTGGTGGTCATTGGCACGCACATCGACGAAAAGGCGCTCAAAACGCTGTTCAATCTGTAAGGAATCGCTATGAAAACGACGCAGAGAATCGTAGGCGTATATATCGTTACCGGCTTTATCGAAAGCGGGAAGACCACCCTGATCCATTCCATGCTGAAGGACGAAGGGTTTTCGCGCGGGGAGAAGACGCTGATCATCAGCTGTGAAGAGGGCATCGAGGAATATGACGAAGCCCTGCTGAAAAAAGGAAACTGCACCCTGGTCAGCTGGGACGACAGGGATCAGTGGACGGAGGACAGCCTGCGCCGCCTGGACGCCCAGGTGAAGCCGGAACGCGTGATTATCGAATATAACAACATGTGGACCATCGACTACATGGCGAAGGTGGAAATGCCCGCCCTGTGGCGTGTGGTGCAGGTAATCACGATGGTGGACGCCACCACCTTTGAAAACTATATGAACAACGTGCGCCAGATTTTGACCGACCCCATGAAGGAGGCGGACCTGGTGCTGTTCAACCGCTGCACGGAGGACATGCCCAAATCGCAGTGGCGGCGCTCCATCCGCGCGCTGAACCAGAACACAAATATCCTCTTTGAAAACAACGACGGCTCCAGCGAGGACGGCATTGCCGACGAGGACCTGCCCTACGATATGAAGGCTGAGATCATCGATATCAGCGACGATCAACTGGGCATCTTCTATATCGACTCGCTGGATCATCCGGAGCGTTATGACGGCAAGACTGTGCGCTTTGTCGGCCAGCCCTTCCAGGAAAACTCCATCCCGCAGGGCTACTATTACTTTGGCCGCCTGGCCATGACCTGCTGCGCCAACGATATCCAGCAGATGGGCTGGGTCACGCAGGGCTCGTTAAAGCCTTCCACCCGGCATTTTTACCGCCTGACCGCCAAATGCAACAAAATGAAGGGCGGCGACGGCCGGGAGATCCTGACGTTTTCGGAAAAAAGCGTCGAGCCGGCTGCCAGGCCAAGGGAAAAGTATATCACCTTCAATTGACCTACACGCTTTTATCCCTGTGCGGTTCAAGACTGCATAGGGTTTTTATATCAATGAAATCCGATGATTATGGGATGACAAATGCGCGGGACTGTGGTATAATGATCGCGGTTTCCTGATTACGGCATTGACGAGGTGCAAGATGAGCATTAAGGTTACGGCTGACAGCACGTGCGATTTGAGCCCGGAACTGCTCCAGCAATATGATATCACCCTGACGCCGCTTTCGGTCATCATGGACGGCCGCGCTTATCTGGACGGGGTCGATATCAAGCCGGAGGTTATTTATCGCCATGTGGATCAGGGCGGATCGCTCTGCAGCACATCCGCCGTCAATGTGGACAGCTATCGCGCCGTATTCAGGGAGTATTCCGAAAAAAACGACGCCGTGATCCATATCACGATCGGGTCCCAGTTTTCCGCCTGCTATCAAAATGCGAGCATCGCCGCTTCCGGCTTTAAGAACGTCCATGTGGTGGACAGCATGAACCTGTCTTCCGGTCAGGGGCATTTGGTGATCGAGGCGGCGCAGCTGGCACAGCAGCAGGTCAGCGCGATGGAAATCTGCTCGCATCTCAACGCGATGCGCAGCCGCATCAGCGCCAGCTTTATCCTGGACAGGCTGGACTATATGCAAAAAGGCGGGCGCTGCTCTTCCGTGGTTGCTTTGGGCGGCAGGCTGCTCAAGATCAAGCCGCTCATCTCCGTGATCGACGGCAATATGAAAATGACGGATAAATTCCGCGGCAGCTTTGATAAATGCGTGGAAAAATACGTCAAAGAGCAGCTTAAGGACAGAAAGGATCTTCGGCTCGACCGCATCTTCATCACCCATACGCCCGTGGAAGACGGGGCCGTGGAGATCGCCCGCGAGACCATCCGAAAATACGCCGATTTTGAGAATATTTACGAAACATACGCGCAATGCACCGTCGCCTGCCATTGCGGGCCGGGTACCCTGGGTGTGCTGTTCATAACGAAATAAACCTGCGCAAATGAAAAGAACGCCGCTTGTCCGACGTTCTTTTTTTGCGTCTTCCCGGGTTCATTCGGCGCAGACTGCCTTGATGATTTCAGCCGCTTTTTCCAGCAATTCCATGGGAATGTTGAGGGCGGGGAGCAGGCGGACCTTGTCCTTCGCCGTCAGGCACAGAACGCCCTGCTCCATGCATTTTGCGACCACTTCTCCCGCCGCCTTTTTTGTTTTGATGCCGATCATCAGGCCAAGGCCGGAAATCGACTCGATCCCGGGCGCGCCGGTGAACGCGGAAAACAGGAACCGGCTTTTTTCTTTCACTTCGTTCAGCAGCTTTTCGTCGATCCGGCTCAGGATGCTCAGCGCAGCGGCGCAGCAGACGGGGTTCCCGCCGAAGGTCGAGCCATGGTCTCCATATCCGAGCACGTTCGCCGTTTTTTCGCCCATCAAAGTTGCGCCAAGCGGAAGCCCGCCCGCAAGTCCCTTTGCGGTGGACACAAGATCGGGCCGGACGCCGTAATGCATATAGGCGAAGAGTTCGCCGGTGCGCCCGTTGCCGGTCTGCACTTCATCAACGATCAAGAGGATATCGTTTTTTTCGGCAAACTCGGAAAGCGCTTTTACATATGCGGGATCGAGCGGGATCACGCCGCCTTCCCCCTGTACGCACTCGATCATTACGGCGGCAAGCGGCGTTTTCTCGTGCTGCGCGATGACCGCGTCCAGATCGCCCGCGTCCGCATGCGCGAAGCCGGGCGTCAGAGGGCGGAAAAGCTCGTGATAATGCTCCTGGCCCGTGGCGGACAGGGTGGTGATGGTGCGGCCATGGAAACTGTTCTTAAGCGTCAGGATGGTGAAGCGGTTTTCTCCGTACTTATCCGACGCGTATTTCCGCGCTGTTTTGATGGCGCATTCGTTCGCCTCCGCGCCGGAATTGGAAAAGAACACCTTTTTCATCCCCGTGCGGCTGCACAGCATTTCGGCCAGCTTTGCGCAGGGATCGGTATAATACAGGTTTGAGGTGTGCTGCAGCCGCGCGGCCTGACCGCAAACGGCTTTGAGCCATGCTTCATCCGCCATGCCAAAGCTGGTAACGGCGATCCCGCTGCCAAGATCGATGTATTCTTTCCCCTGTTCGTCCTTGACCAGAGAGCCTTTGCCTTCCGTGATTTCCAAAGGGAAGCGCTTGTAGGTCGAGGCGATATAGGTTTGATCCAATTCTTTAACGTTCATTTCCGCTCTCCTCGTATCCAGGTGCCCGCGCCTTCGTTGGTGAGCAGTTCCATCAGAATGGAATGCGGCACGCGCCCGTCCATGATGACAACATTCTTTACGCCTTCATCGATTGCTTTGATGCAGCAATCCACCTTGGGGATCATTCCGCCGGAAATAACGCCGTCCTTGTAAAGCTGGGTCGCCTGCTGGACGGTCAATTCCGGGATCAGGCTGGCGGGATCGTCCTTGTCCCTTAGGATCCCGGCGATATCCGTCATCATGATCAGCCTTTCGGCGCCCAGCGCGCCGGCGATAGACGCGGCGGCCGTATCGCCGTTGATGTTGTAGGTGTTGCCCCGCCTATCGCAGCCGACTGTGGAAACAACGGGGATATAGCCGTTGCTGAGCAGATCGGTCACGGGCTCGATGTGGATCCGGGTGATCCGGCCGACGTATCCGAGCTTTTCATCCTTCATTTCGGCCTCGATCAGCCGGCCGTCCATGCCGGACAGGCCGATGGCCTTGCCGCCCTTCATTTCCAGCAGGTTCACCAGCGTTTTGTTGACTTTTCCCGCCAGCACCATCTGCACGATATCCACGGTTTCTTTATCCGTGACCCGGAGCCCGTCTTTGAACTCCGGCTTTTTGCCAAGACGGGCCATGAGCTCGGATATTTCGGGGCCGCCGCCGTGCACCAGCACGATCTTGACCCCGATCAGCCACAACAGCACGATGTCTTCCATCACCTGCTGCTTAAGGTGTTCGTTTATCATGGCGTTTCCGCCGTACTTGACCACCACGATCCTGCCCACGTAGCGCTTGATGTACGGCAGCGCCTGGGTGAGCACCTCCGCCCGCTGGGCGTTTGAAAACTGGTTATCCATGATCCATTCTCCCATCCTTCGCCGTCAGCTTCTGTAATCTCCATTGATTTTGACGTAGTCGTACGTCAGATCGCAGCCCCAGGCGGTGGCCTCCTGATCGCCCATGTGCATATCGCAGGAGAAGCGCGCCTGGCTCTCGGACAGGATGGCGAGCGCTTTCTCCTCGTCGAAATCCTGCACGCAGCCGTCCGTGTAAAAGCACAGCGTTTCCTTTTCGCCGTGCAGGAACACTTCGATCTTTTCCGGATCGAATGCCGGTCCTGCGTAGCCCAGGGCGCACAGGATGCGGCCGCAGTTGGCGTCCTTGCCGAAAACCATGGCCTTTACCAGGCTGGAGCCGATCACGGACTTTGCCAGCGCGCGCGCGTTTTCCTTGGTATCGGCGTTGTACACCCGCATTTCGATCAGCTTGGTCGCTCCTTCGCCGTCCCCGGCCATCCTGACGGCCAAATCGCGGCAGATCAAGAACAGCGCTTTTAGGAACAGCGCGTAGCTTTCATCCTCTTGCGTGACGGGCTTGTTTCCCGCCTGACCGTTTGCGAGCAAAAGCAGGGTATCGTTGGTGCTGGTGTCGCCGTCCACGGAAATCATGTTGAAGGTATCGGGAACCACGGTGCTCAGGGCCTTTTGCAAGAGCGCCTGGTCGATCGCGCAATCGGTGGTGAGATAGCCCAGCATGGTGCACATATTGGGGTGGATCATACCGGAGCCCTTGCTCATGCCGCCCACGCGCACGGGGACATCGCCGCTGCCGTCCGCCGAAGGAAGAAAGAATTCCACGGCAAATTCCTTGTTGACGGTGTCCGTGGTCATGATGGCCTTGCTTGCGGCGGTCCCGGCCTCCCGGGTATCTGAGAGCGTCTTGGACATGCAGTCGACGCCGAAAACGATCCTGTCCAGGGGCAGGTTCGGGCCGATCACGCCGGTCGAGCCCAGGAGCACGCTTTTTTCCGGGATGTTCAGCTTTTTCGCCGTGTGCTCCGCCGTGGCGCGGCAGATTTCCAGGCCCGTTTTGCCGGTGGCGGCGTTGGCGATGCCCGCGTTCACCACCACGGCCTGGGCGGTCTTTTCCTGATAGACCACGTCCATGTCCCATTGCACCGGGGCGGCCTTCACAAGGTTCCGGGTGAACGTACCGGCGACGGCGCAGGGAGATACGCTGTAGAGCATCGCCATATCCGTCCGGTTTTGGTACTTGATGCCCGCGGCGCAGCAGGCCGCCTGAAAGCCCTTGGGCGCGGTGACGCCGCCTGAAATCTTATGGATCATCTTTGTCCTCTCCTATAAAATGCGTGATGTTTTTTTCATTGAGCACGAACTCATAATAATTTACGTCGGACCGCTTCCATCCGATCTGCTTCCAGAAGGCGTTGCCCGCGCCGTTGGAGGTATAGGCGATCAGGCTCACCTTATTGATGCCCATTTCCGTGAGCCTTCGCATACAGTAGGCGACCATGCGTGTGCCGATGCCCCGCCGCCGGTACTTTTTCGCCACGCATACGTGGTACAGGGCCCCTTGCCTGCCGTCCGACCCGCACAGGATGGAGCCGACGATCTTTCCGTCCGCCTCCGCGATCACGCTGGTGGTGGGGTTGCGGCGGATGAAGCGAACCACGTCTTCCCGCGAATCGTCCAGCGCGCGGATGCCGAACCCCTGGATGGTCATCCACAGCGCGCGCACGGCGTCATAGTCTTCCTCCCGCATGGGCAGGATGCGAATTTCTTCCATCAGATCAC
This sequence comes from Clostridia bacterium, assembly GCA_017541205.1. GTDB lineage: Bacteria > Bacillota > Clostridia > Christensenellales > Aristaeellaceae > RUG563. Next base: position 15,498 of record JAFXZO010000026.1, read on the forward strand.
CAAACCCGTTTCTTCCGGCAGGCCCAGCACCAGGTTCATGTTCTGGATCGCCGCGCCGGAAGCGCCCTTGCCCAGATTATCGAACCGGGCGACAAGGAGCAGCCTGTCTTTTCCGCCATGCACGGATATTTCCATGCTGTCCAGCCCCGAATAAGCGCCTGCCGACAGGAAGCCGTTTTCATCCGCGTCTTCCTTATAGCGGATCACCTTGCCGGCATAACAGCATTCGTAAACAGAACGGATATCCTGCGCCGTGCCGCGAAGCTGGGACGCGAAGAGGGGCACCGTTACTTCCATCCCCGCGAAATACGAGGCAACGACGGGACAGAAGATGGGTGCGTTTTCAAGCCCGCAGTATTTCTGCATCTCCGGCAGATGCTTGTGCGCCTGTTTGATGCCGTATTGACGCGGCGCGTCCAGCAGCGCATCCCGCTGCGGGCTTTCATACTCGGCGATCATTTTTTTTCCGCCGCCCGAATACCCGGTCAGCGAAAAGCAGGATAAAAGCGCGTCCTCTTTGAGAAGCCCTTCCGCTACGAGCGGAGCGACCAGGGCGATAAAGCCTGTGGCGTGGCAGCCGGGGTTCGCGATCCATCGGGAGGATCGGATCTTTTCCTTCTGCCCTTTCAGTTCGGGCAGCCCATATGTCCAGCCATCCGCCGTTCTGTGCGCGGTCGAGGTATCGATCACAACCGCGTGGGAAGACCCTGTCAGCCCAACGGCTTCCCGCGCCGCGTCGTCCGGCAGGCACAGGAACACGATATCCGCCTTTTCAAACGCTTCCCTGCGCGCGTCCGTATCCTTGCGCAATTCTTCCGGCAGGGAAAGGAGGTTCAGATCCTTTCTTTCCCTGAGCCTTCCCATGATTTTGAGCCCCGTCGTGCCCGCGCCGCCGTCAATGAATACGTTTTTCATCGATCCATCCTTCTGCATGTTCATAAATCAAGTTCGCTTCCACAAGAGACTGATTCATAATAATTATCCGCTGCGTTTAAGAATTATGACCTCATAATTCTTAAATAAACATGAATAATTATGCATTTCATTTTACAACCGGAAAACCTCTTTGTCAAGCGGTGGAATGAAAAAAACCGGGATTGCGGACAAAAATTGTTTCCCGCCTTGATTTGCCTGCAAAAGCGCGGTAAAATAAACGGGTATGGATGATGCATCCGTACATTGAACGGAAAGAAGGACACGCCCATGCACCGCATCCTCTGTTCAACCGGCGCCTTGATCGGCAGGCCCAACGGGCGGGATTACCGCTTGCTTTCCGGCTGTCCGGATCGCCTTCGCTGCGACGGCTATGAATTCATGATGTACGGCGCCTGGTATGAAGAAGCGGATCGGCTGTTTGCTTTTTTGCACGGGCTTGGCTTATGCATCCCGGTCGTGCATTGCGAGAAGCAGTTGGGGGAATCGTTCAGCGAAGGTCCCGGAGAAAACTGGGACCGGGCCATGGAACGATTTGAGATCAATTGTCAGCTTGCGCATGCTTTGGGCGCTCAAAAGCTGGTTCTGCACCTTTGGAACGGCATTCCCTCCGATCAGAAGATCGAAAATAACCTCCGGGCGTATCGATCCTTAAAAGAGACGGCCGTGCGCCATGGGCTCGCCCTGACGATCGAAAACGTCGTATGCAATGCGTCCGACCCAATGACGCACTGGCTTCATTTATTCCAGATTGATCCTGCCGTCCAATTCACCTTTGATACCAAAATGGCCGCTTTCCACGGTCAAATGGACGCCGTCATGTCCGAAGAATCCCGCTGGCTTTGGGATCGATCCCATATCACTCACCTGCATTTGAATGATTATTCCGGCGGATACATGGACTGGCAGCATTTGCAGACGCTGCATATCGGGCGGGGCCACATCGATTTCGACCGCTTTTTCCGTTTTCTTTCCTCCGTTCATTATCAGGGGGATTATACGGTGGAGGCGACGTCCTTTCTGCCGGACGGCGTGATCCGCTGGGAAGATCTGAACGAAACGTTTTCCAAAATTCGCAGCTATCAGTCATCATAACGAAAAGGGGAGAGAAGCACATGGACAGAAAAGATGAAATCATCCAGATGCAGAATGAAATCATGCAGGGCCTTATCAAGCAGCGGATGCAGCTGCTCAGCGAGGATCTGTGGGGGATCAAGCCCGAAAGCATGCTGTCCAGCAATGAAAACCCGGCGCAGCTTAAGGATGAACCTTCGCCCGAAGAAAAAACAGCGCAGGAAGAAAAAGCTTCGGAAGAAAAGAAGGAACAGGAAGATCAGGCGCCTGAAAAAATCGAGGATCTGAAAAAAGAGCTGCACGATTATATCGGCCTGGATCTTATCAAGGACGAGGTTGACAGCCTGATTAACTGGATCGAAATTTGCAAGGCCCGCAAGGAGCACGATCTGCCGACGCCAGATCTGTCCCTGCATATGGTTTTTTCCGGCAATCCCGGCACGGGCAAAACCATGGTGGCAAGGCTCATGAGCCGCATATACAAGAGCCTTGGCGTGCTCAGCAAGGGCCATCTGATCGAGGTGGACCGCTCCGGGCTGGTTGCGGGCTATGTTGGCCAGACCGCCATCAAGACATCTGAAGTGATCGAAAAGGCGCTGGGCGGCGTCCTGTTTATCGACGAGGCCTATGCGCTCACCAACCGCGGCGGCATGGATTACGGCCAGGAGGCGGTGGACACGCTGCTCAAAGCCATGGAGGATCATCGCGAAGATTTGGTGGTGATCGTGGCGGGCTATACGGACCTCATGCGGGAATTCGTCCATTCAAACCCCGGCCTGGAATCCCGCTTCAACCGTTTTATGAACTTCCCGGACTATACCGTTGAGGAAATGACGGGCATCTTCCGGATGCGCTGCGAAAAGAGCGGCTATACGCTTGAGGAAGGCGCGTGGGACGAGCTCAAAAAGATATTGGAAGAAGAAAGCAAGGATGTGGATGGCTTTGGAAACGCCCGCGGCGTACGCAATCTGTTTGAACGCGCGATCGCCGCGCAGGCGGATCGACTGGCCCTGGGCAAAGAAGAAATTACCAAGGATGCTCTCATGTGCCTGAAGGCCGCCGATCTATGGGCCGCCGTCGGCAAAAAGCCGGAAGAGCCGGAAGAAAAAGAGGAAATACAGGAATCAACGCCGCTGGAGAGCGAACCCGCACAAACCGAATAACGCGTTCGACCCGCCCGCTGCGGCGGGTTTTTCGCGTGACCGTTCTTGATGAAACCGAAAAAACATGATACACTGATAGCGTCAAGGAACAGAAGGGGTTTATGAAAAGGCGGATTTGGACATGAAATGGAAACTTTGTCTTCTGCTGTTTGCATTGCTCGCGCTGGCGCCGCCCACGATCGTCCGTGCGGAGAAGCAAACGGGTTTTTGCGGGGATGACCTGAGATATCGGCTCACGGAGGACGGGACGCTGACCATTTCCGGCACGGGGAGTATGGATGATTTCAGGATCATTTATAACTATATGGACGGAACGGAGAAAACGACGGCTCCTTGGGGCGTTTCGCCTGTCCGGGTGATCGTCGAAGAGGGCGTTGCCAGCCTGGGGAATCTTGCGTTTTACCGCTGCGCGGAGCTGACGGACGTCACCCTGCCAACGAGCCTGACCGTCATTGGCGATTCCGCGTTTTCCGGCTGCGTTTGCCTGAAAGATATTTCGATCCCGGAAAACGTGGCCTTCATCGGCGATTTTGCCTTCTGGCACTGCAATGAGCTGACTTCCGTAACGATCCCAAAGAGCGTTTCGTACATTGGCAGCTGCGTTTTTTCAGAGTGCGTCGGCCTTACGCGCATTGATGTTTCTCCCGATAATGAGGATTATTGCGCCGTAGACGGGGTCTTATTGGACGCGGAGAAAACGAGATTCCTGCTCTGCCCTTGCGGATTCAGCGGCGAATTTACGGTTCCCTCCACGGTGACCCGCATTGAAAGCGGCGCGTTTTCCGGCTGCACCTATCTGACGGACATCACGATCCCTTTCGGAGTCACCAGCATCGGCCATTCCGCGTTTTTTAACTGCGCTGGCCTGACCAGCCTCACGATCCCTCAGAGCGTGACTGATATAGACTTTCCCTACATCTTTGCCGGCTGCACCGGCTTGGAGAGCATCACGATCCCGGAAGGCGTTACCGCGATCGGCGGCAATGCTTTTTCCGGCTGTACGGGCCTGAAAAGTGTTTCGATCCCGGAAAGTGTATCGAGCATTGCCGGCTGGGCCTTTTCTGACTGCGTGAATCTTTCGAGCGTACGGATCCCCCAGGGCGTCGTCAGCATCGGCTACGAGGCGTTCAGGAACTGCGAAAGCCTGAGGGAGGTTTCGCTCCCCGAGAGCCTTGTCAGCATCGACGAATGGGCGTTTTCCGACTGCACGGGCATTTTGACGCTTTCGATCCCGAACAATGTGGAAAGCATCGGCAGCAACGCGTTTTTCAACTGCCCCGCGAAGCTCTATGCCGCCCTGGATTCGGACGGCGCGAAGGCGCTGAGCAGGCAAGGCTATCCGTTCCGCGTGCCGGACACGAATTATGATTTGATCTATCTGTTTGAAAAAGATGATGAAAAAGATGAAATAACCGGGCTTGAGATCCGGAATGTGAATCGGGATGTCGTATCCTTCGTCATCCCGGATGATGTCACCGGCATCGGCGATTATGCGTTTGCGGATTGCAGGGATCTGATTGAAATTACGATCCCCGACAGCGTGACCAGCATCGGCTTTCATGCTTTTTCCGGCTGCGATTCCCTGCCGGAATTCTCGATCCCGGAAACCGTAAAAAGGATAGACGAATTCGCTTTTGAGTAAAAGAAAAAAAGCAAACGCACAAGCGGAAAGGAGGCGCAAAAATGCGGGGCTGGAACAAACCGCTCGTTTGGATGCTGATCGCAGCCTTGCTTTCAGCGCCTCTTTTTGTACAGGCCGAAAGCATTGCGCCGCCTCCCGGAAGGCTGCGCGCGCTGCTGATCGGCTGCGATCATTTTTTGACGAAGGAAGATACCTGGCCCGCGGCGAATAACAACCTGCATATCCTGTCGGACGCGCTGGCGGCGGACAGGCGCGGCTATGCGCTGATCCGTTCCCTGTCCGGCGTCATCGCGACGAAGGAAGCGTTTGAGACTGCGGTGCTCTCTGCTTTCCAAAATGCGGATGAAAGGGATGTTTCCGTCCTCTATATCAGCACGCACGGGGTTTTTGAGGATGGGTTGAGCATCGATGACGCCGCTTTGCTCCTTAGCGACGGCATCACGGAGGAACGGCTGGATACGCCGTTTTTGCAGCGGGTCCTGGATCAGATCCCGGGAACGAAGCTTTTGATCCTGGACGCCTGCAATTCGGGGGCCATGATCGGGAAAGGGCTTTCCGGCGGCGCGGACCGATCGTATTTTACGGGAAAAGATTATAAGGTGCTGTGCAGCGCCGGCGGCAGCGAGGCCAGCTGGTATTTTCAGCATGGCGCGGAGGAGGCTGTCGGCGGGGCCAGCTATTTTGCCGCGGTGCTTTCCTGCGGCCTGGGCCTGAAGGGCGATTACGGAGCGGACAGGAACGCGGACGGAAACATCACTTTGTCGGAAGCGAGCGACTATCTGCGGCAGAATTACGCCGCTTCAACGCCTCAATGCTACCCGGAAAACGACGGGGATTTTGTGCTGTTTTCTTATGATCCCCTGCTCTTTTCCGCTGTGGAGCAGGCGATCACGGACATTACGTTTGAAGAAACGCTGCTCACCGCGGGCGAAAGCCAGGTGACCTTTTCATTCACGGTGCAGCGCCAGGTGGAATTATACTATCAGATCGTGTATCACCAGGACGGTCAATGGCAGTTTGATTCGGCCCAGCATTTCCTCGACGGGGAACAGGCGGACGGCACCGTGCTGCCCGGCAGAAAGATGCGTACGCTTTCGCTCAATACAGGCGGTGAGGACGCGTACGGCTACGCCATCGTGCAATTGATTACCATGGAGCAAGGCCGGCCCGAATTCCAGGGAGCGCGCTTGATCTGCGTTCGGCCAAACAGCGGAGAAATCCATTTGAACGCGCTGACAGGCTCCTCCTTTGTGCCCGCCCTGGGCCAGGAATTGGCGATCCTGGTGCAGCATGATAAGCCGTGTGGGCTGACGGTCAATATTTTGGATGAAAACGGAAAACTGGTCCGAAGGCTGTGCTATGACGCGCCGACCAGACCGCAGCAGCTGATCCCTGCGGGCAGCGCGTTTTATTGGGATGGGAAAACGAATACGGGCGAATGGGCTGCGGAGGGTACTTATTCCGTGCAGGTGAAAACGCGTCTGAACGGACAGTCCATCGTTGCGCAAAGCGCGCCTTTTTTCCTGCTTTCCAACCGGGAATATCCGGATCATCAGGGAGAAAACCCTTGAAATAATACGAAAACATCACAGAACGATGTTGCAATAGCATCGTTTTATTACAGTATAGAAAACTGTTATCTTATAAATGTAACAAAAACAACAAATTCAGTTGACAAAAATGAAATATTGTCGCTATAATAAGCTTGGTTTCCATTGCTTGGCAAAGAAACGGAGAAGAGCATGACGACAGACATTCTGATTATCGGCGCCGGCCCGGCGGGTATTTTTACGGCCTTGGAAATGCTCAGGAAAGGCAGCAGGAAGAAGATCACCATCGTGGAAAAAGGCGCTGCCATCGAAAACAGGCATTGTCCCAAGGTGAAAACGGGGCAGTGCATGAACTGCAAGCCCTATTGCCATATCACGACGGGCTTTTCCGGCGCGGGCGCTTTTTCGGACGGCAAGCTTTCCCTGTCGTATGAAGTCGGAGGCCAGCTTCCGGAATTGATCGGGGAAAACTACGCCCAGCAAATGATCGATTATACCGATCAGATTTATCTGCAATTCGGCGCGGACAGCCGCGTGGAAGGGATCGGGCAGACGGAGGAAATCAAGCGGATCCGCCTGCGCGCGATCCAGGCGGGCTTAAAGCTTGTAGATTGCCCGATCAGGCATCTTGGCACAGAGAAAGCGCAGATCCTGTACAAAGAAATCGAAAACTATCTGATTTCGCAGGGCGTTGAGATCCTGTTTGGACATAACTGCGCCAACCTCCTGCTCGAGGGCATCAAATGCGTGGGCGTGGAAGTGGAAAAGAAAGGGATCACCCAGGAGATCCGCGCCGAGCATACGGTGGTCGCAACGGGCCGCCGCGGCGCGGACTGGCTGGAAAGGCTGTGCGAGGAGCATGGCATCGCCCATCAGCCCGGCACCGTGGATATCGGCGTGCGCGTGGAAGTGCGCAACGAGGTCATGGAAACGGTCAACCGCGTGCTGTACGAAAGCAAGCTGGTCGGCTATCCCCGCCCCTTCAAGGACAAGGTGCGTACCTTCTGCCAGAACCCCGGCGGATTCGTGAGCCAGGAAAATTACGACAACGACCTGGCCGTGGTCAACGGACACTCCTACAAAGAGCTGAAAACGGACAATACGAACCTGGCAATCCTCTGCTCTCACAATTTTACCCACCCATTCAACCAGCCCATCGCTTACGCCCAGAAGGTTGGCGAGCTGACGAACATGCTCGGCAGCGGGCAGATCCTGGTGCAGCGCTTTGGCGATATCATGGACGGCAAACGCACCTGGCAGAAAGAGCTGAGCCGCGCCAATGTGCGCCCGACGCTTCCGGACGCCGTTGCGGGGGATATCACCGCCGCGATGCCTTACCGGGCCATGACCAACATCATCAATTTCATGCAGGCCATGGACCACGTGGTGCCCGGGTTCGCGGGGCCGGAAACGCTGCTGTATTCGCCGGAGCTCAAATTCTATTCCAACCGGATCAAGATGAACCAGGCACTGCAAACGAACATCGAAGGGCTGCATTGCCTGGGCGATTCCAGCGGATGGACAAGAGGGCTGATGATGGCGTCCGTTATGGGCGTCATCATGGGCCAGCAATTGGCAAAAGAAGGGTAAAGCCCCAAAAACAAGCCATTGCATTCGCCCATGGTCCGGCTTACAATGTGATTATTCCACGGATTACGATAAACAGAGGTGTAAGACATGAAAATACGGTGGATCCCCGTCCTGCTTGCTGTCCTGATGTGCCTGCTGTGCGGTCACGCGCTCGCGGATACCCTGCAGCCCGGGGACAGCGGGGAAAAGGTGCTGGAACTGAATACGCGGCTGCGCCAGCTCAACTATACCGCCACCCGCGCCAACGACCAATACAGCGACGCGACAAAGGCGGCGGTATCCGCCGTTCAGGAGGCGTACGGCCTGGAAGTGACCGGCATCGCCGATGACGAGACGCTCGCGATCATTTACGGCGATTGCTATCGCCCCCTGTCCTATGGCGATTCGGGCGAGGATGTGTCCCGGCTGCAGGAAAAACTGCTGGAGCTTGGATATTATTGGGGAAATATCACCGGAAATTATCTGGAGGGCACGACGGCGGCTATCCAAACCATGCAGGGCGAAAACAGCATGGAAATCACCGGCACCGCCGATGTGAAAACCCAGGAGAAGCTCTATTCGCTTTTGATTCGCCCCACGCCGACGCCCACGCTTGCCCCGACGCCCGGCCCGACCCGCGTGCCTACCCCGACCCCGGGCCCGCGCCGTGAATTTCCCAGGAAGCTTTCCTACGGGTCCAAGGGCGATGATGTCGCGCTTGTGCAGGAACGCCTGAAGGAATTGGGGTTCTTTACCTACAAGAAAATTACGACCGGGTATTATAAGAATACCCAGAAGGCCGTGGAGGACTTCCAGAAGCACAACGGCCTGGAAGTGACCGGCATCGTGGATGAATCCACTTGGAACGTCCTTTTTAACGATCCGGATGTTGCCGACGTGCTGAGCCCGTCACGCACCTATGAGCCTATTCCCGCGGAATACTTTTTTGAGGTCGATGTGAACAATCAGGCCGTCAAGGTTTGGCGCTACAACCGGGAAACGAAAGGCTATACCGATCTGGACCGCGCCTTCATCTGCGCCACCGGCACCAAGACCTATCCTTCGCCGCTTGGAACGTTTACCCTTTCCGGACGGAAATCGCCGCACTGCAAATTCCCCACCTGGGGCGGCGGCGAAGCCCGCTGGTGGACGAAGATCACAGAGGAAATCGCCTTTCACAGCGTCCTCTACGGCGACAGCGGCGATGATATGTCCCTTAAGGTATCCTCCTTTAACGGCCTTGGAAAGCGCGGCTCCCATGGCTGTATCCGCATGACGGTGGCTGACGCCAAGTGGATCTATGAACACGCGAAAAAGGGGATGCAGGTCTGGATCCATGAGGATGGAGAGGACGATCCGGAGCTGAAATACTTGGTAAGGCCGGGCGAATTGAACACAAAAACCATGATGCCCTACGAAACCCCCGCGCCGCCCGTCTATACCTACGACGGCACCCAGGCGCCTGAAACGGTGAAGCGGACGCTTGAATTCGGGATGGAAGGCCAGGATGTGTACTGGCTGCAGAGCAAACTGAAGGAGCTGGGTTTCTATAAGGGCACCATAACCGGCCAATACCGCGAAGGCACAAAGAAAGCCGTGTCCGCCTACCAGAGCAGCCGCGGCATGAGCCCCACCGGCAAGGCCAATGAAAAGACGCTCCAACGGCTGTATGACGAAGTCCGAAAAGAAAACGCGGCAACAGCCTCCATTACCTTGAATACCAGCGGCGGCGCGGATACGTCAGCGACCGCGAAGCCGACCAAAACACCAAAGCCCTCCAAGACGCCTAAGCCGACCAAGACCCCGTCTCCGACCCGTACCCCCAGCACGGAAGCGGCTGATGAGCATGAAGGCGATAGGGATACCTTCCGTCTGGATCTGACCCAATAAAAAACGGTATAGAACAATAGCCGCGAAGGGAGCTGCATCCCAACGCGGCTATTGTCATTAAAAAGGAGAGCGCCCAAAGACGCCCTCTAAGATGCTTACGCTTTGGCTTCAGGCTCTTCCGCCGTTTTCCCGGCCCCGATCAGGATATGCCGCGCGCCGGCAGGCTTTTCCGGCTGAAGCTTGGGCATATTGACATACAGGATGCCGTTTCGATAATCGGCGGTAATATTTTCCTGATCGATGCCGTCCAGGCTGAAGGAACGGGACACATGGCCAACCCGGCGTTCGCTGTAGTAAGCTTTTTCGTCCTTGCGTTCGGACTGCATATCGGCGGAAATGGTCAGGGTATCGTTTTCCACGCTCAAATCGATCTGGTCTTCCTTAACGCCGGGGAGCTCGGCTTCCAGGGTATAATGATCTTCCTGATCGTGGATATCCACGCGGAAGCCAACATTTCCCATCCAATCGTTCATATCAAAGAACGAGCGGAAAAAGTGGTCGTCAAGCAGGGAAGGCATACGGCGTTCCTGGGGCAGATTACGATGGGCGCGATAGGGCATCATAGAATACAGCATCGTGAAAACCTCCTTTTTTCATTCGGGCAAAAGCCCGGTGGACATTCTTGCGTGTCAGCGGGCTGCTTTTACTTTTCCCCGCTGACAAGAAAAGTATACCTTAATGGTCAAAGTAAGTCAAATAATATAAAAGGTCAAAGTAGGTCAATTATCTTGATTATCCATGTATTTTTTCTATATATTATGATATTTTAGGAAAATACGAAGTATTTCGTGAATTTTTATTTTTGCTTTCTGATTTTTTCAGAAAACCGGTAAAAAGCGAAAATTGCTCTTCCCACAATCGATCAAAATGTGATATAATCATATGATTAAAGGAGGAATTTGCTTATGCGAAGCATGACGGGCTATGGGCGAAAGACGGTCGGCCGCGACGGACGGGAGATGACGGTGGAAATCAAGACGGTGAACCATCGTTTTTTGGATATTGCATGCCGGCTGCCCAGGGCCCTTTCCTTTGCGGAAGACGCGCTGCGAAAGCAAATCTCCGCTTCGCTCAAACGCGGTCATGTGGATGTGAACGTAACCTACATGAACCTGCGCCAGGACGCCCGGGAGGTGCGGGTTGACGAAGGGCTGGCCTTGCAATACAAAGAGGCGCTGCTTTCGCTTAGGCAGGCGACCCGGCGCGAAAGAGGCGCCATCCGCGACGAGGACGTTTCCTGGATCATTGCGCAGCCCGATGTCTTGCAGGTCACGGTACGACAGGAGGATGAAAACGCTGTTCTTTCCCTCCTTTCGGACACCGTATCTCAGGCGCTTGGCGATGTTTCCGCAATGCGCGAAAGAGAAGGAAAGGCCCTGCAGGAGGATCTTCAGACGCATTTGGACGCCGTTCGTTTTTTGCGGGATCAAATTGCCGCGCTCGCGCCCAAGGTCCCTTTGATCTATCAGGAAAAACTGCAGGCCCGGCTTCGGGAACTGGGCGTCAAAGAAATCGATGAACAGCGTTTGGCGCAGGAGGTCGCGCTGATGGCGGACCGGTGCGCCATCGACGAAGAATTGGCCAGGCTCGTTTCGCACATCGGGCAAATGAGCGAAGCGCTCAACGCGAAGGATGAAATCGGCCGCCGCCTGGATTTTTTGACGCAGGAGCTGAACCGCGAAATCAATACCATCGGCTCCAAGGCTTCCGACGCGGAGATCACAAAGCTGGTGGTCTCGGCCAAGAGCGAGATCGAGAAATTGCGCGAGCAAGTGCAGAATGTGGAGTGACGCGATGAAGCTGTTGAATGTGGGCTTTGGCAATATGGTGGCGGAAGGACGGATCGTGGCCGTGATCGCGCCGGACAGTGCGCCGGTCAAGCGCATGGTGCAGGAAGCCCGCGACGGGGGCCATCTGGTGGATGCGACGGCCGGGCGGCGTACCCGCGCCGTGCTCATCATGGACACGGGCCATGTCGTTTTATCCGCCGTACAGCCGGAAACGATTGCCGGCCGTATGCAGAGCGAAACGTAAGCCGGATACACAAGAAGGGGGATTTCGGATGCAGGACGAAAGAAAAAGCATGCTGATCGTGATTTCCGGGCCGTCGGGCGTTGGGAAAGGCACCATCTACCGCCGTCTGCTTGACAACGATCCGTCGCTGACCTTTTCCGTCAGCGTCACCACCCGCACGCCGCGGCCTGACGAAATCGACGGCGTACACTACTATTTCATCTCCTGCGAGGCATATGACGAACTGTTGAACCAGGATGCTTTTTTGGAGCATGCCGATGTGCACGGCAACCGCTATGGCACCCTAAAATCCCAGGTGGATGAAAAGATGGCGCAGGGCTTGAGCGTGGTATTGGATATCGATCCCCAGGGCGCGCGCCAGGTCATGTCCCTCCGGTCCGACTGCGTATCCATTTTCCTTTTGCCCAAATCCATCAGCCAATTGCGCGATCGGCTGTATAACCGCAACACCGAAACGCCCGAGGTGATCGAGCGAAGGGTGAAAAACGCGAAGGATGAAATCGCCCAAAGGAGCATGTATCAATATGCCGTGGTGAATGATAACCTGGAATTGGCCTACGACCAGGTTGCCGCGATCATCACGGCGGAAAAACAGCGTACAACCCGGTTTTTTCCCGAGGTTGAATGATAGAGGAGGAAAAGAAAATGCCTGTAAACAAGCCTGCGATCGATGAACTGTGCCAGAAGGTGGACTGCCGCTATACCCTGGTGGTGGAAAGCGCGAAGCGCGCCCGTGAACTGGTTGGCGGCGCTCAGCCGCTGATCGACCCCAAAGATATGAAGCCCGTTTCCATCGCCGTGGATGAAATCAACCGCGGATTGCTGGCCTATCACCGCAATCTGGAAGACGAAGAGGTATAAAAACCATGCTGCTGGAAGGCAAAAACGTGGTGCTGGGCGTGACGGGCGGTATCGCTGCCTATAAGGCCTGCGAGCTGACATCCCGCCTTCGCAAAGCGGGGGCCGACGTATACGTGATATTGACGAAGAACGCATGCCAATTCGTCTCTCCGCTGACCTTTGAAACGCTGAGCAATCATCCGGCGGTCACGGATACCTTCGCGCGCCCGGATACCTGGGAGGTTGAGCATATCGCCCTGGCCAAGCGCGCGGACGTGTTCGTGATCGCTCCCGCGACAGCCAATATCCTGGCCAAAATGGCGCATGGGATCGCGGATGATATGCTCTCGACCACCGTGCTTGCCACGCGCGCGCCTATCCTTGCGGCTCCGGCCATGAATACCGGCATGTGGGAAAACATCGCCACGCAGGAGAACGTGGAAACGCTCAAAAGGCGCGGCGTCCATTTCATCGGCCCGGAAGGCGGCTTCCTTGCCTGCGGCGATGAAGGCGCGGGCCGTATGTCGGAGCCAAAGGATATATTCGACGCGGTCCAAACGCTGCTGACCGTTTCCAGGGACATGGAAAACCTCCGCGTCCTGGTAACGGCAGGTCCGACACAGGAAAAGATCGATCCCGTGCGTTTTATTTCCAACCGTTCCAGCGGTAAAATGGGCTATGCCATCGCAGAAGCAGCCGCAAAGCGCGGCGCGCGGGTGACGCTCGTTTCCGGGCCGACCAGCCTGCCGGCGCCCAAAAATGTAGCGAGAGAATCGATCCTTTCCACCCAGGACCTGTATGACGCGATGACAAGGCTGTGCCCGGACGCGGATATCGTGATCCAGGCCGCTGCGCCCGCCGATTTTACGCCCCAAACCGTTGCCGGGCAAAAAATCAAAAAGCAGGGCGGCGAAACCCTTACCCTCACCTTCAAGCAGACGCAGGACGTGGCTTTTCAGGTGGGATGGCTCAAGCGTCCAGGGCAGACTTTGGTCGGTTTTGCGGCGGAAACCCAGGATGTGCTTGACAACGCCGAAAAAAAACTGAAGAAAAAGAACCTGGATATGATCGTCGCCAACGATGTGACCGCCCCGGGCGCGGGGTTTGACGTGGATACCAATATCGTCACCTTCGTGACCGAGCGCGGTTCTGAAACGCTGCCCTGCCTGCCAAAGGCCGAAGTGGCGCAGGAGCTGCTGAACCGTGTGATGCGGCTGAGGGAAGCGGCGGAATAAAAGCATGGAATCCTGAAAAGCCAAATGATAACGAATTGGAGGATCAAAGGGTGTACGCGGAAATCATCGTGGATATCGCATCTGAAATGGTCGACCGCGTATTCACTTACCTGGTCCCGGACGGGATGGAGCTGGAGCCCGGCATGCGGGTGAGGGTGCCGTTCGGCCCAAGGGAAAAAGAAGGCTTTGTGATCCGCCTCAAGGAAACGGCGGATTACGATGAAAAAAAGATCAAACCCATCCTGGAAGCCTTGGAGGATTACCCGGCAGTGCTTCCTCAGCTGATGGAGCTTGCCTTTGAGATCCGGGAAAAGAGCCATTGCCCGCTGTGCGAAGCGCTGCGTTTGATGCTGCCCGCGGAAATGCGTGGCGGCAGGATCAAGATAAAGACCCAGGAATTCGTACAGCTTTTGATCCCGCAGGACAGAATCGAAGAAGCCATCCAATCGCAGAAGCGAAGCCGAAAGCGGCAGCTGCTGCTGACGCTCCTTTCCGATCGGCAGCCGCACCCCATGGACGAGCTTAAAGAAATGGTCAAGGACCCGCGCGATGCCATACAGTATCTTGCGGACAGAGAAATGGTCAGGGTCTTTGAACAAGAAGCGCTGCGCGCCCCCTACTACGGCAGGATCGACGCGCCGAAAGACCCGGTGCTGACGCCCGAGCAAACGGAGGCGCTGGAAGAATTGCTGCCCGCCCTCCGCACTGCGCACAAACCGTTTCTGCTCCACGGAGTCACGGGTTCGGGCAAAACGGAAGTGTACATCCGCTTGGTCCGCCATGCGCTGTCGCAGGGCAAAGGCGCGATCATCCTGGTTCCCGAAATCGTCCTGACCCCGCAGATGATCAACTGGTTCCGCTCCCGGTTTGGCAACGTGATGGCCGTATTGCATTCGCGCTTAAGCCCCGGCGAACGGTTTGACGAGTGGCGGCGCATCCGGCATGGCGACGCCCGGATCGTGATCGGTGCGCGGAGCGCGGTGTTTGCCCCGGTGGAAAAACTTGGCGTCGTCATCGTGGATGAAGAACACGAGCAGACGTATTTGAGCGATCATTTTCCCCAGTACGATACGCGTGAAATCGCCGCGTCCCGGGGAAGGCGCGAGGGCGCCGCGGTC
This sequence comes from Clostridia bacterium, assembly GCA_017541205.1. Classification (GTDB taxonomy): domain Bacteria; phylum Bacillota; class Clostridia; order Christensenellales; family Aristaeellaceae; genus RUG563. The sequence continues at coordinate 30,546 of JAFXZO010000026.1, forward strand.
GTATTTGCCAGCGCGACGCCGAGCATTTATTCCTACGCCATGACCCGCAGGGGAGACTATACCTTGATCGAAATGCCGCACCGGGTGCTGCTGAGGCCGCTTCCAAAGGTGCATCTGGTGGATATGCGGCAGGAGCTCCGCATGGGGAACCATGGGATTTTTTCCGGGCTGCTCAAACAAAAGCTCGAAGACTGCGTCGCGAATGACCGGCAGGCGATGCTGTTCATCAACCGGCGCGGCTATGCGAGCGCCATCACCTGCCGCAAGTGCGGCGAAGCCATCAAATGCTCCCGCTGCGACGTATCCATGACTTTCCACAGCGTGGACCAGACCCTTCGCTGCCATTACTGCGGCGAGATCCGCCCGCTGCCAAGGCTTTGCCCTTCCTGCCAAAGCCCTTACATCCGCCCCATGGGCATCGGCACCCAGAAGGTGGAGGAAGAACTTAACCGTCTGTTTCCGGGCGCGGGCGTGATCCGTATGGATGTGGACACCACCGCGCATAAAAACGCGCATTTTGAATTGGTGGATCGTTTCCGGGCGGGACAGGCAAAGATCCTGCTCGGAACGCAGATGATCGCCAAGGGCCTTGATTTTCCCCAGGTGACGCTGGTCGGCGCGGTGATGGCCGATCTGACGCTGAACTTTCCGGATTACCGCGCGCCGGAAAGGACGTTCCAGCTGCTTGTGCAGGTTGCGGGAAGGGCCGGCCGCGGCGAAAACCCCGGCGACGTGGTGATCCAGACCTACCAGCCGGATCACTATGTGCTCAAAGGCGCGGCCGCCCAGGATTACCGCGCGTTTTTTGCCAGCGAATTCGCCAGAAGAAAAGCGGACCTTTATCCGCCCTTTACCATGATGGCCAGGTTCCTGTGTGAAGGCAAGGCCATGGAGGAAGCGCTCGCGACGGCGGAAGCGATCCGGGAGAGGGTGCAGAAGGATTTTTCCGGAACGCCGCTTTTTCGGCGCATCCTTTTTATCCGCGCCGACGAAGCGCCCATCACCCGCATCCAGGGCAGAGCCCGCGCGCACGTATTGCTAAAGCTGCTCAACCATCCGGATACGGACAGGCTGCTTGCCCGCTTCCAGGAAATCGCGGGGGAGGAATACCCCGTCCGGGTCCTGTTTGAAATCAATCCAGCGTCGCTGGCTTAGGAGGTTTAGGAATGGTACGGAAAATACTGCATTTGGGCGACGACGCGCTGCGCAAGGTATGCAAGCCCATCCCCAAATTTGATCTTCGCCTGTGGCTCCTGCTTCGGGATATGGCGGATACCATGTACAAAGCCGAGGGCGTCGGCCTTGCGGCTCCCCAGGTGGGGATACTGCGCCGCGTGGTGGTGATCGACGTGGGGGACGAGAACGGATTGATCGAGCTTGTCAACCCGCAGATCATCGCCACGGAGGGCGAGCAGGCGGGCAGCGAAGGGTGCCTGAGCGTTCCGGGCCGCAGGGGATACGTGGTCCGGCCCAACAAAGTGACCGTGAAAGCGCAGGACAGGAAGGGCCAATGGTTTGAGCTGACCGGCGAAGGACTGCTCGCGCGCGCGTTCTGCCACGAGATCGATCATCTGGACGGCGTGATGTACGTGGATAAAATGGACCATGAAATCTTTGACGACGAAGAGGAGAAGGAGGAGCAGTAAATGCGGGTGGTATTTTTGGGCACGCCCGAATTTGGCGTTCCTTCCCTGAAAGCGCTTTTTGACGCGGGCTGCGAGGTCGTCGGCGTGTTCACGCAGCCGGACAAGCCCAAGGGCCGCGGCAACAAACTGCAAAAAAGCCCGGTCAAGCTCTGCGCACAGGAGAGGGGCATCCCCGTGTTTCAGCCGGTCAAGATCCGCCTGGACGGCGTGGAAGCGCTGCGCTCCCTGCGGCCCGACCTTTGCGTGACCGCCGCCTTCGGCCAGATCCTTTCCCAGGAGATCCTGGATATCCCGCGGATCGGCACCGTCAACGTGCATTCCTCGCTCCTGCCCAAATATCGCGGCAGCGCGCCCATCAACTGGGCGATCATGGAAGGGGAAACCGTGACCGGCGTCACCACCATGATGACGGATAAGGGCCTGGATACGGGCGATATTCTTCTGCAAAGGACGATCGGCATTTTGCCGGGCGAAACGGCGGAAGAACTGACAGCCCGCATGGCCCCCATCGGCGCGGAGCTTTTGATCGAGACCATCCGCCGCCTCGAAAAAGGCGATTGCCCGCGGACGCCCCAGGATGAAGACAAGGCAAGCTATTTCCCAATGCTGAAAAAGGAAATGGGCGAAATTGATTTTCGCATGCCCGCCCGAAAAATCGTGTGCCGCGTGCGTGGGCTGACGCCTTGGCCGGGAAGCGTGTTTGAATGGGGCGAAGGCGAGCAGATCAAGGTTTGGCATGCGGAGGAAGCGGAAAACCCGGGGAAAAAGCCCGGCGCGATCCTGTCCGCGGACGCAAAGGACGGCCTGGTGATCGCCGCAGGCGAAGGCGCCGTGCGTATTTTGGAATTGCAGGCTCCGGGTGGGAAGCGCATGAACGCAAAGGATTATCTGCGCGGTCATCCCGTTTCCTATACCGAATGCCGCGTAACGGAGGAAAACAGCCATGGATAAGGATAGCCCGAAGGGGGACAGAAAGCTGTCCGGCGCTGCCCGGCCAAGAAACGCGTCCTATCAGCGCGGATACAGCGCCCGCAGGAACGATCCCAAGGGAAAACCCTCCGCGATAGGCTTTCAGCGGAACAGCAAGGGCGGGGCGCGCCCGATGAAAAACAACGCTTCTCCGCGCGATCCGAACGCCCCCAGCAGTTTGAGCCGCAAGGTGGCGCTGCAAATCTTTCAGGATGTGGTCAGAAAAGACGCGTTCGCCGCATTATCGCTCGATGATCGGCTGCAAAACGTGAACCTGTCGCAGCTGGATAAACGCTTTTGCGCGAGCATCGTATACCGAACCATCGACAATCTGATCCGCATCGATCACGCGCTGAGCTTTTTCTTAAAGGATGCCGAAGCGTTGGAGCCCACCGTCCGCGATATTCTGCGCATCAGCGCGTGCCAGCTCATGTTCCACGACCGGATCCCCGAAAACGCCATCGTTGATGAGGCGGTAAGGCTGACGCGCGGCGCGGGTCTGGAAGGGCTGACGGGCCTGACCAACGCGGTTTTGCGCTCTCTGATCCGCGGCAAAGATGAAATCAAGTGGCCGGAGGAAAGCGAAGGCGCGCGGTATCTGTCCATTATGGATTCCGTGCCGATGTGGCTTGCACAGAAGCTGATCGACGCCTACGGCTTTGAAACAGCCAAAGCGCTCTGCGAGGACAGGAATCAGGCGCATTATACCGTGATCCGCCCGAATATGACCAGGATGACGGATGAAGCATTTGAACAGCTGCTTCAAAAAAAGGTCTGGGAAGTGGAAAAGGGCAAAGCTCCGCACGCATACCGCGTGCGCATGGCCTCCGAAATCGCCAGGGACGCGGATTATCTGGCCGGCAATTTCTCCATTCAGGGGGAAAGCAGCATCCTCGCCGCGCAGGCTGTAAACGCAAAGCGCGGCATGCAGGTACTGGACTGCTGCGCCGCGCCTGGCGGAAAAACGGCCTATCTGGCTGAAACCATGGCGGGGACGGGCAGGGTTTACGCCTGGGACGTGCATGAGCACAGGGTCACGCTCATCAAGGCGATGATGCGCAGGCTGCATCTGGAAAACATCCGTCCGATCGTCCGGGACGCCGCCCAGCTCAAAGAAGACCTGGTTTCTTCCATGGACGCCGTGCTCCTGGACGCCCCGTGCTCTGGTCTTGGCGTGATGGACAGCAAGCCGGATATCAAGATCCGCGCGACGGAGGAATCCGTAAACGAACTGTGCGGGATCCAGGAAAAGCTGCTCAACACCTGCTGCAAATACGTGAAGGCCGGGGGCGTGTTCGTTTATTCCACATGCAGCATCCTTCCGCAGGAAAACAGCGAACAGATAAAAAAATTCCTCTCTTCCCACCCGGATTTTGAATTGATCCCGCTGCCGGAAGATATGGAGGAATCCATTAAGGCCCTGTATAACGATTCCGGCCTGCAGCTGCTGCCCTATCGGGATGGGATCGAGGGCTTCTTTATCGCAAGGATGCGTCGGGTGAAAGCATGACGGAAAATGTGATCCAATGGATGGGCCTGTACCCGGAGGAAATGCGGGAAGAATTGGGAAAGCTCGGGGAAAAGCCGTTCCGGGCCGGCCAGGTGTTTTCCTGGCTGCATAAAGGCGCGCGTTTTTCCGAAATGACCAACCTTTCCTTGTCCCTTCGCGAAAAGCTATCCCAATCCGGCGTGGATCAGCCGGTCGAGATCCGCCAAGCGCGCGTATCGCATTTGGACGGCACAAAGAAATTCCTGTTTTCCCTGATGGACGGAAACTGCGTGGAGGGCGTATTGATGCGCTACCGCTACGGCGCTACGCTGTGCGTTTCCACGCAGGTCGGGTGCCGGATGGGCTGCCGCTTTTGCGCGAGTACGCTCGATGGGTGCGTCCGGAATTTGACCGCGGCCGAAATGCTGGGGCAGGTGCAGTGCGCGAACCGGGAGCTAAAGGAAGAGCGGGTCCATAACATCGTCCTGATGGGAAGCGGCGAACCTTTTGATAACTATGATAAGGTCGTACGCTTCCTTCGCCTGGTATCCCACCCGGACGGGCTGAACATTGGGATTCGGCACATTTCCGTCAGCACCTGCGGCCTGGTCCCCCAGATCAGACGGTTTGCCGGGGAGGGCCTTGGGGTCACGCTGTCGCTGTCTCTTCATGCGCCCAACGATGAAATCAGAAAGCAGATCATGCCCATCGCGAACCGCTATACGATCTCTGAAACCTTGGACGCGTGCCGTTATTACCTCGAAAAAACAGGCCGCAGGATCGTGATCGAATACGCGCTGATCGACCGCGTGAACGCGGATGAACAGTGCGCCGAAGAGCTTGCGAAGCTGCTTCGCGGCATGCAGTGCCATGTGAATCTGATCCCGCTGAACACGGTCAAGGAACGCGCGCTCTTCGGCGTTACGGAGGATCAGGTTCGGCGTTTCCTGGACGTATTGGAGAAACGCCATATTTCCGCCACGCGCCGCCGGGAAATGGGCGATGATATCGAAGGCGCCTGCGGCCAGCTGCGAAAGAAAATCATGCGGGAGGAAAACCCATGAAGGCTGTATCCAGAACACACATCGGCAATGTCCGTTCCTCCAACCAGGACGCGCTGGTGCTCCAGAGCGGCACGTACGGCGTATTTGGCGTCGCGGACGGCATGGGCGGCCACAAGGCCGGCGACGTGGCCAGCCAAATGGCCGCGCAGGTGATCAAAGAAACGCTTGCGGACGCAAAGCCCTCCGCCGATCTTCTGCGTTCCGGGATCGAGGAAGCCAACCGCCGGATCTATATGGAGCAATTGGAGAATCCGGATTATAACGGGATGGGCACCACGGTGACGGTGATTTGGGAGGATGAAAGCCGCCTGCTGCTCGGCCACGTGGGCGACAGCAGGTGCTACCGCCTGCGCGGAGAAACGCTTGACCAGCTCAGCATGGACCATTCCATGGTCGCGGAATTGGTGCGCGAAGGTCTTTTGACCCCTGAGGAAGCGGCGCATCATCCCTACCGCAACATCATCACCCGGGCTGTCGGCACCGGCGATACCATTGAAGTGGACGTTATGGATCTGTCAAAATTGAAGGGCGATAAATACCTTCTTTGCTCGGACGGTTTATACGAATATCTGCCGGAAAGCGAGATACAGGAGCTTTTATCCACCCTGTCCCTGGAGGAAGCGGCGGATACGATGCTTGCGCTGGCCCTGGAACGCGGCGGGAAAGATAACATTTCCCTGGTGCTCACGGAGGTGGACGCATGATCGGCAAGGTGCTGGACAACCGCTACGAGCTGGTCGAATTCATCGGAAAAGGTGGCATGGCCTTGGTTTACCGCGCCATCGATAAACGCACCGGCCATAACGTCGCGGTCAAGATCCTTCGCCCCGAGTTCAGCAAGGACATGGAATTCTGCGCCCGGTTTGAGCGCGAGGCCATGGCCGCGAGCAAGATGAGCCATCATAACATCGTGAACCTGTTGGACGTGGGCCAGGACGACAGCCTGCGTTACCTGGTCATGGAGTATGTGAAGGGCCAAACGCTCAAAGATGTGATCCTGCAAAAAGGCGCGCTGCCGCCGCTCACCGCCGCCCAGATCGGCATCCGCATCCTGTCCGCCCTGCAGCACGCGCATAAAAACGGCATCATTCACCGGGATATAAAGCCGCAGAATATCCTGGTGCATTCGGAGGGCCTGATCAAGGTTTCCGATTTCGGCATCGCGCGGGTGGCGGGCAGCAATACCATCTCCACCGACGACAGCGTGATGGGCTCCGTCCATTATTTTTCGCCGGAGCAGGCCAAGGGCGAAAACGTGACCGCTGCCAGCGATCTGTACAGCGTCGGCGTGGTCCTCTATGAAATGCTGACCGGAAAGCCGCCTTTTGACGGCGAAACGCCGGTTGCCGTCGCCATGCAGCATATCGGCGGCACGCCCACCCCCATCAGCGAATTGAACCCGACTGTTCCGCCCGCCCTGGAAAGGGTCGTGGAAAAGGCCATGGAAAAGCGCCCGGAAAAGCGGTATCAAAGCGCCCTTGAAATGGCCCAGGATCTGCAGCGCGCCATGCAGGAGCCGGATGGCACCTGGCTGGAACGACTGCCGGATAAGCCGCAAAAACCGGCCGCGCATACCGGGTCCACCGGCAAGCAAAGGCCCGTTCATTCCAAATACTGGATCTGGTTCCGCATCGGCATAATCTCCTTGATCGTGGCCATATTCGGCGGGATGCTGGCCGGCGGCGCTTATGTGATCTACGATCAGACGGTGAACGCGACGACAGCGCCATATTGTCTGGATTATTCGGAGGAAGACGCAAAGCGCGAGGTTTACCGCGCCGGGCTGAACGTCGAGTTCACGCGGATCAGCGATCCTTCCAAACCAACCGGCATTGTGATCATGCAGTCCCCGGAGTTTGGCACTGCCATGCGGAAAGGGGAGACCGTGATCCTGACCATCTCCACAGGCGCTGAAGAGAAGGCCATCCCTGACCTTGTTGGCAGGAGCAGGGAGGAAGCGAAGAACGAATTGGAACGGCTCGGCTTTACGATGCTTGCGCTTCCCAAGCGCATCTTATCCAGCACCGAAGAATGGGATACGGTACTGTTCCAGGACCCGAAAGAGGGCGTCACCATGCCAAGCGGCAGCGTGGTGCAGGTCACGCTCAGCGGCGGCTCCGTCACCGTGCCGAACCTGGTTGGCAAAACGCGCGAGGAAGCGGAGGCGATCATCAAGCAGCTGAACCTGAAATGCGACCAGGTCTTTGAATACGAAACGAACGACGCCAGCAAGTATGGCCTCGTCGGCACTCAAACCGTCATGGACGACGATGCGGTTTCCTACTCGGTCGGGGATCAGGTCATGCAGCAGACCGTCGTCAAACTGATCGTTTATATACCCGTCAGGTCCGCCGCGACGCCCGAGCCTACCATTGAAACAGAGACGACCGCGGAGGATGCTGCCCCATGATGGAAGGAATCATCGTACGGGGCAGAGGCGGCTTTTATACCGCCCGGGACCAGGACGGGCATGAATATGTGCTGCGGGCCAAAAAGAAATTCCGGCGGCAGAACATTTCCCCGCTCGTCGGCGATCAAATCCTCTTTACGCCCGGCACAGGGGAAGGCAAGGAGGAGGACGGCTGGGTGGAGGAAATCAAGCCGCGCGTCAGCCAATGCCTGCGGCCGCCCGTCGCGAACGTATCGCTCCTTTGCATCGTGACGGCGCCACGCCCCGCGCCGGATTGGCTGCTTGCGGACAAGCTGATGATCTTTGCCAGAAAGCAAGGACTCAAAACGCTGCTGCTCGTCAACAAAGCCGATCTTCCTCAGGCGCAGGATACGGTTTCACTGGCCCAGGCCATGTACGCAGGCGCGGAAACACAGGTCCTGGGCGTGAGCGCCCAGAACGGGCAGGCGGTCGATGCGCTCAGGGCGTATTTGAGCGGGCATACCTGCTGCTTTTCCGGGCAAAGCGGCGTTGGAAAATCCACGCTTCTCAACGCGCTCTTTGGCCTTTCCCAGGAAACGGGCGATATCAGCCGCAAAATCCAGCGCGGCAAAAATACCACGCGGCATGCGGAGCTTTTCACCTTCGGCGATATCCGGGTGATCGATACGCCGGGGTTCAGCCTGCTGGAAATGGACGAGGTCTTTGACCCGGTGCTGCTTCGGGATTATTACCCGGAATTTGAACCTTACGCGGACGCGTGCCGCTTTTCGCCTTGCTATCATGGCACGGAACCCGGATGCGCGGTGCTCGCCGCCGCGAAGGAAGGAAAGATTCATCCTGCGCGTTTGGCGCGTTATCACACGCTGTTGGCGGAATGCCGCCAGGCTTGGAGGGAGAGATATGATTAAGCTGACGCCGTCGCTTCTGGCCGCAGACCTGATGCATCTGGGCCGGGAAATCGAAAAAATGATGGAAAATGGGATCGATCAGCTTCATTTTGATGTGATGGACGCGCATTTTGTGCCCAATCTGTCCTTCGGGCCCGCTTTTTGCCAAGCCATCCATAAGCATTTTCCGACGCTGAAAATCGACGTTCATTTAATGATGGATAACCCGGAAGCCTATTTGGACGTATTCGCCAAAAGCGGGGCGTCCAGCATCACCGTGCACAGGGAGGTGCTTTCCGATCCCGCCGCCATGATAGAAGCGATCCGGGCGCGGGGAGTGACCTGCGGTTTTTCGATCAAGCCGGAAACAGATGTGAACACATTGCTTCCTTGGCTTGACCAGCTGGACCATATCCTCATCATGACGGTGGAGCCGGGCTTTGGCGGCCAGGCGTTCATGCCGGAGGAAGTGGAAAAAATCAAAGCTTTGCGCAGCGCCGGGTTCCGGGGCGATATTGCCGTGGATGGCGGCGTCGGCCTGCAAAATCTGGAATTGCTGATCGGGGCAGGCGCGAATTGGCTGGTCATGGGAACCGCCTATTTTTGCGCGGAGGATCCCAAGCTTGTCGCCATGAAAGTAAAGGAGTACGCATGAAGCCAAACCGCGCAAAGCAGCAGGAATTTCACCATAAACGCAGCCTTGGCCAAAACTTTTTGACGGATGAAGCGCTGTTTCGGCAATTGGTGGAGCTCTCGCAGGTCGGCAAGAAAGACGCGGTGCTGGAAATCGGGGCCGGAGCCGGGGGCATGACCAAAGCGCTGAGCGAAGCGTGCCGCCGGGTGATCGCCATTGAGGTGGACGCAACGCTGATCCCCATCCTGCAGGTTTCGTTGGAAAAATGCAGGAATGTTCACCTGGTGCACGGCGATGTCATGCGCTTGAACCTGCCGCAGCTCACCGCGCCGATGGGCCCGTTTCATGTGGTCGCCAATATCCCGTACTATCTGACGACGGATTTGATGAACCTGCTGCTCACCGCGGAAATGCCCATTGAATCCATTTCCTTGATGGTGCAAAGGGAAGCGGCGGAGAGGATCACCGCCAAGCCAGGCCAGGAAGGATACGGCATGCTTTCTGTCCGCGCGCAGTATGCTTTTGATCCCGCGATCATGCTCGATGTGCCCGCCTGCCTGTTTACGCCGCCGCCCAAGGTGGACAGCGCCTTCGTTGTGATGCCCAAGCGCAAGGAGCCGGCGGTCGAAGTCCGGGATGAAAGCCTGTTTTTCAAGGTTGCCGCCGCCGCATTCGCCATGCGCCGCAAAACCATGGAAAACAACCTGATCGCCTCCTTCCGCGTTTCCAGGGAACAGGCGCGGGAATGGCTCCACGACTGCGGGATCCGGGAAGGCGCGCGGGGCGAAACCCTGTCGCTCGTCGATTTTGCCGCGCTTGCCGATCGGATTGAACCTGTTGAAACCGACAAGGCGTAAGGAAAGCCCCGAAAGGCAAACACAATAAAAACAATCTGATCCTGGAAAACCGGAAAACAGTATGTTACAATCATTTGGAAACAGTTCCCTTCCAATCGCCTGCAAAGAAAGGAAACAAAGCCATGAAAATCGGATGCGTAAAAGAAATCAAGAACAATGAATTCCGCGTTGGCCTGACGCCGGATAACGTGCGGGCATATATCGCGGCGGGCCATCACGTCTATATGGAAATGGGCGCGGGCGTCGGCTCCGGCTTTTCCGATACCGAATATGTGAAAGCCGGCGCTTCTCTTATCGATAACGCGGCGGACGTATGGCATCTGGTGGACATGATGGTGAAGGTTAAGGAGCCTCTGCCTTGCGAATATCCGCTTTTCCATGACGGGCTGATCCTCTATACCTATCTGCATTTGGCGGCGGATAAACAGCAGATGGACGCGCTGCTTGCCGGCAAGGTGAAGGCCGTCGCGTACGAGACCATCCAGGAAAAGGACGGATCGCTCCCGTGCCTTGCCCCTATGAGCCAGATCGCCGGCCGCCTTTCCATCCAGGAAGGCGCAAAATACCTGGAAAAGCGCTTTGGCGGCGAAGGCATCCTGCTGGCCGGCGTGCCCGGAACGCCGAAAGCGAACGTGGTGATCCTGGGCGGCGGCACGGTGGGCATGAACGCGTGTAAGATCGCCGTCGGCATGGGCGCGAACGTGAGCATTCTGGACGTGAACTTAAAGCGCCTGGAGGAACTGGACAACCTCTTTGGCGCGCATATTCAGACCCTTGTATCCACCGATTCCAATATCGAGCGGGTGCTCAGGGACGCGGATTTGGTGATCGGCTCCGTGCTGATCCCCGGCGGCTCCACGCCAAAGCTGTTTAAGCGCAGGTATCTGTCTGAAATGAAGCCCGGCGCCGTGTTTGTGGACGTGGCCATCGACCAGGGCGGCTGCGGGGAAAGCAGCAGGGTTACCACGCACGATGATCCCGTCTATATCGAAGAAGGCATCGTCCACTATTGCGTTGGCAATATGCCCGGCGCCGTACCGCGCACCAGCACGATCGCCCTGACGAATGCGACGCTGCGTTACGGCCTCATGATCGCGGAAAACGGCCTGGAGGAAGCGTGCAGAAAGAGCGCCGTGATCCGCAGCGGCGTCAATTGCTACTGCGGCAAGCTGACCAATAAAAACGTCGCAGCCGCGCATGGATACGAATACGCCGAAATAGACTAAGACCGCTCCTGTAAGCCGTTATTCCATGGACGGATATACGCGCCGCTTCTTTTGAAGCCGGTGCGTTTTTTATATTTAGGGTGGTAAAAATGAGAAAAGTGTGTTATGATATAAAGGGCAAAATTTGAATGCTGAAGCGGACGGAAAGCGGCCCGCATAAAAGTGGCAGAACCGGAACGAATCATCTAAAGGAACGCTGCGGAAGCATTTCTAAAGGAGACTGAAGAAATGGCGAGAGAAAAAATAAAAAAATATATCTGTTTCTTTCTGCTGTTATCCTATATTTTATCGGCGGCTGTTTTCCCCGTACATGCCTTTTGCGAAGAAAGCGTCACCGTGCGCGTGGGCTGGCACGAGGCGCCTTACTATTTCACCGATCAATTGGGCAGACGGTTCGGTTATTCCTATGAATACCAGCAGAAAATCGCCGCCTATACGGGATGGAATTATGAGTATGTGGAGGGCAGCTGGGCTGAACTGATGCAGATGCTGCTGGACGGGGAGATCGACCTCATGGCCAATGTCTCCTATACGAAGGAGCGCGCCCAGAGCATCCTCTACGCCTCCCTTCCCATGGGTACGGAAGCCTATTATGTGTTCGTATCGCCGGATAATACGGAGATTTCTTCCGATGATTATGCTTCCCTGAACGGGAAAAAAATAGGCGTCGCTAAAGGCACGATCCAAAGCGGCTTATTCCGCGAATGGGCGGAAGCGCACAATATCCAGGCGGACCTGACGGAAACGACCGGAACCGAGGAAGAATCGCTGCTTTTGCTCGGCACCCAGTTGGATGCTTTTATAACAATGGATGTGAACGCGGACCCGAAAAAAGCCGTTCCGGTCTGGAAGATCGGCTCCTCAGATTTTTATTTTGCGCTCAGCGGCAAACGCTCCGATCTGCTTCCCCAGCTGAACGCAGCCATGAGCAGGATACAGGATGAAAACATCTATTACAGCCAGCAGCTCAATGAAAAATATCTCAAAAACGTAGAAACAAACCTGTATCTTTCTTTGGGGGAAAAGGAATGGCTCCAGGATCACGGGACGATCCGGGTCGGATATCAGGATAACTACATGGCGTTTTGCGCCAAGGACGCGAATACGGGAAAGCTGATTGGCACGCTAAATGATTATTTGGAGTATGCGTCCACAGCCTTTGAAAACGCGCAGCTGACTTTTGAAGCGATCGCATATCCCACGGCTTCCGCGGCGATCGAAGCGCTGCAAAACGGGGAAATCGACTGCATGTTCCCGGCCAATTTGATCGCGTACGACGCGGAATCGCTTGGCGTGGTCATGACGCCGACCCTGATGAAGACGGAGATGGACGCCGTCGTTCGCGCATCGGACCAGAAGGAATTCATCCGTAAGGATCAGGTGACCGTTGCTGTCAACCGGGGCAATACCAATTATGAATTGTTCCTGATGGATCATTTTCCCAGCTGGAAGATCAATTATTATCTGGATACGCACGAAGGGCTGGAAGCGGTGGCCGCGGGAAAATCAGATTGCGTCATCATCAGCAATTATCGCTACAACAATATCGCCAAACTGTGCAAAAAGCTGAATCTGACCACGGTTTATACCGGCGTGGATATGGACTATTATTTCGCGGTGCGCAAAGGGGACACCCAGCTCTATTCGATCCTGGCGCGGACGACGGCGGTCGTTCCCGCGAGCACGATCCACGCGGCGCTGACGTATTATTCCACCGCGGACGCGAAGACCAGTTTTCTTGACTACTTAAAGGAACACATAATCGCCGTGCTTCTTGGCTTTATTCTGGTGGTGCTGCTGATCCTGCTGCTGTTGGTCAGAAGCATCCGCGCAGAGAGAAAAGCAACGAAGGAAGAACGCTTGATAAACGATTTGAACAAGCAGGTCTTTACCGACGCGCTGACCCATGTAAGGAACAAGGGCAGCTTCGATAAATACATCCAGCAATTGCAGGAACAGATCAATCAGGACGAAAAGCTGGCGGTCGCCATCGGGGTGTTCGACTGCGATAGCTTAAAGACGATTAACGATAAGCACGGCCATGACAAAGGCAACGAATACCTGAAAAATTCCTGCAAGGTGATTTGCACCGTATTCCAGCACAGCCCTGTATTCCGCATCGGCGGAGATGAATTTTCGGTCGTGCTTATGGGCCGGGATTTTGAAAATCGGGACGCCCTCATGCGCCAGTTTCAGGAGGAGCAGAGAGAGATCAGCGCGAAGGTGGAGAATGAATGGGAGATAGTAAGCATTGCTTCGGGCGTCGCGGTGTATGACCCGAAGATCGACCAATCCATTCAGGATCTGTTCCGCCGTGCCGATCAGCTGATGTACGAAAACAAGCATTTTCGGAAAGAAAACCGGAATAACGTGCGCTAAATCGTGAAATCTCATGTGCAGGACAATAGAATATGAAGATCATAGAGTATTTTGCCAGTGAGGATCAGGCGCGCTGGCTGGAGCAGATCAAACGCTCCGACTGGAGCGCCGGGCAGTTTTTGTATGGTTTGCTCCGGGACGGAAGGATGAAGGAATTGTGCGGGGAAAGCACCAAAGTGCTTCTGCTGACAGAAGATGAAAAGCTGCTTTCATTCTGTACCTATGCCCGGCAGGACGATATCCGGGAGCCGTCGCTGACCCCGTGGATCGGGTTTGCCTATACCTTCCCGGAGTTTCGGGGCAAGCGGCGCATAGGAAAACTGCTGGAGCGGGCGTATGCGCTGGCAAAGGCCGATGGATATGCGCATACCTATATTTCCACGGGAGAAACAGGCCTGTATGAGAAATACGGCTATACCTTCTATAAAACGATGAAGGACATGCACGGAAAAGACAGCCGCGTGTACCGCAATGAGATCGTAACCGTAGATTACAGCCAGGTGCTTGGCATGCGGGTCAACGGAACGATCGACCGTCCGCTCGGCTCCTCGCATCCCAGGCATCCGGAAATGGTCTATCCGATCAATTACGGATATGTGGATGGCATCTATGCGGGGGACGGCGCGGAACAGGATGTGTATGTTTTCGGAGTCCGGGAGCCGATCCGATCATTTGCCGGGAAAGTGGTCGCCGTCCTGCACAGGCTGAACGACTGCGAGGACAAATGGATCGTCAGTATGGACGGAAGCGTGCCCGATCGGGATGAAATCATGCAAGCGATAGAATTTCAGGAACAGTATTTTATGGGCGAGCTATATCTATAAAAAAACTGCCGTTTGTCGGCAGCGAGCCATTTACAGACATAAAAAAGGAATAGAGAAAAATGCTAAAAACAAACAGACTGATCCTTCGGCCTTGGGAAGACGGCGATGCGGAAAGCTTATACGCATACGCCAAAGACCCGGACGTTGGCCCCATCGCGGGCTGGCCTGCGCATCAGAGCATTGAAGAAAGCCGGAATGTGATAAAGAACGTTTTTACCGGCAGGGAAGCGTACGCCATATGCCTGAAGGCGGACGGCAAAGCCATCGGCGCGATTGAACTGAAGCTGAATGGACATACGGATATGACCGAGCGGGATGATGAATGCGAATTGGGCTACTGGCTCGGGAAGCCTTTCTGGGGTCAGGGCATCATGCCGGAGGCCGTCAGGGAAATGCTGCGCCATGCCTTTGAAGATATCGGCATGACGACCGTTTGGGTCGGCTATTATGAAGGGAATAACAAATCAAAGCGTGTCCAGGAAAAGACAGGCTTTCGTTTTCAGTGGAAATCGGAAGAAGTCGATGTCCCTTTGATGCATGAGCAGCGGACAGGGTATGTGAGCTCCATTACGAAAGAACAATGGATGCAGGACGCTTCAGGCATAAATGAAGCTTAAACAGAAAAAATCGGAATTGACAGGCTTGTTCTCTGGCCGTTTCGGGAATCGGATCATAACGCCGTCGATCGCGTGATCGGCAGCGCAGGGAAACGAGCGAGGTAAGGTTGTTCAGACCCGACGTCCGCGCGTTCCGCTATCTTACGATCAAGCATTCATGTACGATAGAAACTGCCCGCGAAAAGCGTATTATTCCGCTCGCACGGCCAAGGTGACGCTGCACGGCTCCACAGAGAGGGGGCCGTTTTCAATTTCGGCGTCGGGGCACACCTGATCGCCCCGGACCAGCGCGCGGCTGGCGGTCCAGCCCGCCGGCAGGTCCACGGAAAGGGCATTGGCGGTGGGATTGATCACGGCATAGCCCACCGTGCCATTTTCATCAGCCCAGGTGACGGCAATCACGCTGTTATCCAGCAGCTCGGCCGTCGGCGCGATGGTGGTGAGGAAAGCGCAGGGGGCGTCGGGATCGGTGAAACGCATCCGGCGCAGGCCGATCAGGCCCCGGTAGTATTCCATCATACGATAGGCATCGCTGTCCGGGGCGAGGGCATCCCAGTCCAAATTGTTCACTTCATCGGAGGACATATAGCTGTTGCTGTCGCCGTTCTTGGTACGCAGCATTTCTTCCCCGGCCAGGAAGAAGGGGATGCCCCGGCTGAGCAATACGGAGGCGGCGCACAGCCGATACATAGCCAGCCGTTCTTCATCGGACGCGTCTGGATTGGAAAAGAGCAATTTATCCCACAGGGTATTGTTATCGTGGGAGGAGGTATAGTTCACCACCATGGCGTCATTGACGTACCAGTTCACGGCGGCCATTTTCACGCCGCCCTGGAGGCCGAAAATCACCTTGTTGGCGTTCGATTTGTTGGCTTTTCCGTTCGCATAGCCCTGATCCTTTGCATCAAACACGCTGCCCTTCAAGCCGTCCCGGATGGCGTCGTTGAACACGGCCACCGCGCCAATCGCGTCCCCGGTGGGCTTCACCTTGCGGATGTTCTTCTGGTCGGCTTTGAAGTTGTCCATCAGGGCGGAGGTGCCGCCCGTCCAGCCTTCGCCGTAGATCAGCGCCTTGGGGTTGATTTCGTGCAGCGCCTGCTCGATGGCCTGCATGGTCGTTACATCGTGAAGCGCCATCAGGTCGAACCTAAAGCCGTCCACCTGGTATTCCTTTGCCCAGTAGGTCACGCTGTCCACCATATATTTGCGGAACATCACGCGGTTGGAGGCGGTTTCGTTGCCGCAGCCGCTGCCGTTGGACGCGGTGCCGTCGTTGTTGAAGCGGTAGTAATAATAGGGCACGATGCGGTTCAGCCAGGAATCCAGGGCGTAGGTGTGGTTGTACACCACGTCCATGACCACGCCCAGGCCGTTTTCATGCAGGCTTTGCACCATGCGCTTGAATTCGTTCACGCGCACCTCGCCGTGATAGGGATCGGTGGAATAGCTGCCCTCCGGCGCGTTGTAATTCTTGGGATCGTAGCCCCAATTGAACTGCGGCGCGGAGCTTCCTTCGTCCACGGTGGCGTAATCGTACACAGGCTGCAGATGCACGTGGGTGACGCCCAGCTGTTTCAGATAATCCACGCCGGCGGGCACGCCGCTCAAATTGGTCAGCCCCGTTTCCGTAAAGGCCAGGTATTTTCCGGGATACTGGGAAGAAGTTAGGGTATTGGAAAAGTCCCGCACGTGCACTTCCCAGATCACTGCGTCGGCATAAGTGTCGATCCCGCCGAAATACGCGCCGTCCCGGAAGCCTTCCGGATCGGTGGAGGGCAGGTCGATCACCATGCCCCGGTTGCCGTTCACGCCCACGGCCCGGGCGTAGGGGTCTACCGCCTCCTGAACGCCCACGGCGGTGGCGACCGTATAGGTGTAATACGTGCCATGACCGCAGGCAGCCGTGGCCGTCCAAACGCCTTTTTCAGCTTTTTCCATGTCCAGCGTTTCGTAAGCTTCTCCCTCGCTGCCGTCGGCGAACAGGTTCAGGCGCACCCAGGCGGCGGTGGGGGCCCATACCTTGAACACCGTTTCGCCGTCCCGGATCACCGCGCCCAAATCGTCCCCATCATAGGTATAATCCTCTATGAAGGCGGCGCTGTCAAAGATGCCCGTGGGCACGGCGGCGATCTCCCCATATCCGTCGATTTCCACGGTGTAGGCTTTGGACACGTCCATTTCGCCCTCCACCGTGATGACGCCTGTGACGACGTTATTGTTCCGGCTGGAAAGCTTCAAGATGGTCAGCTCCCTGCCTTCCTCCCGCACGTGCACCTGGTCCAGATCCAGCCTGCAGGCCGGGCTGATATGATACTTGATCTCGGTGGACGATATGATGCCCGCCATGGTGAAGGTGCGGATAGCATTCAGGGTTTTTCCGCCGTCCGGGCTGGTATACTGCATGCTGTCGCCGGGCTGCAGGTAGATCTTCGTATCCGCCCCGGTCATCACCGCAAAGCGGTCCTCCTCCACATCCTTGGTGGCGTTGCCCCAGGATTTGGCTCCCGGATCGGAGCAGTTCTTCCGGACGATAAAGCCCACCTCATTCACCTCTTCCGGTACGTTCACCATGCATTTTACACCGTAATCGCAGGGGTAAAACAGCGTGCCGCTGCCGTCCTTGCCTGGAAACCATATCCATACGTCGCATTTGCTGTAATCCGCATCGGGATCAACCCAGTACAGCGTCAGCTGGCGGCATCCCGGCTCCTTTTCCAGGAAGTATTCGCCCTCCTCCGCCCATGCGCCCGCAAGCGCGGAAACTGCAAGCAGGAACGCCAACAGCATCGATAAGCTCCGACGAACGTTCATTTGTTCCGCCCCTTTCATTTTTTCTTTTCAAACGTTTCCACCAGAACGCGCCCACGTTTCCCATTCCCGGCGGAAAGGGACGCGGAGCCGCTTCAGATGGACTTTTTCTTCCGCTTCCCATTATAAAGAAAGCGCCGCGCTGTGTCAAGAAAGAACGAAAGGAAAAGGGGAGAGAACGATTGAAGCTGCGCTTTTCACGAAGATGTTTCATGACAATAATCCCTGCTTTCGGTTGCGTGTTAGGTAAAACCATGTTAAAATTCAGTATGACGTCAGGATTTCAAGCATGATGAATGGCCGCTTAGACAAAGGAAATGCGAAAAATTCTACAGTAAGGGAGAATCGGTAAACAGAGGGGTGATTCTATGATTTCTTTGGCGATCTCATTCGCGGTGCTGATCGCGGGTTACCTGGTTTACGGCAGGCTGGTGGATAAGGTATTCGCGCCTGACGGGCGAAAGACCCCGGCCTATACGAAGCAGGACGGGGTGGACTTTATTCCGCTGCCTACCTGGAAAGCGTTCCTGGTGCAATTGCTCAACATCGCAGGCACCGGGCCGATTTTCGGCGCGCTGATGGGGGCCTGCTTCGGGCCGGTGGTGTTCCTGTGGATCATCTTCGGTTCCGTGCTGGCCGGCGGCGTCCACGATTATATGTGCGGCATGATCTCCGAGCGGCACGACGGCGCGTCCATCGCGGAGCTCAGCGGCATTTACCTGGGCAAAGGCGCGAAATGGGCCATGCGCGTGTTTTCCGTCCTTCTCCTTCTGCTCACGGGCACGGTGTTCGTCACTTCCCCCGCCGCGCTGCTGGCAAGGCTGTCGCCTGCCGCGCTGAACAACATATTCTGGATCATCGTGATCCTGATTTACTATGTGCTGGCCACGCTGCTGCCCATTGACAAGATCATCGGCAAGCTCTACCCGGTGTTCGGCGCGGTGCTCATCCTCATGGCGGCTGGCATTCTGGGCGGCGTCATTTTCGGCGGCTACACCGTGCCGGAAATCACGCTGCAAAGCCTGCATCCGGAAGGGCTGCCCGTTTGGCCTTTTATGTTCGTCACCGTGGCCTGCGGGGCCATTTCCGGTTTCCACGCCACCCAGTCGCCCATGGTGGCGAAGTGCATCCGGTCCGAAAAGGTGGGCCGCAAGGTGTTTTACGGAGCCATGCTCTCGGAATCCATCATCGCCCTGGTCTGGGCGGCGGGCGGCGTGGCGTTTTACGGGGCCACCGGCGGGCTGCAAAACGCGCTTTCAGCGCTGGGCCATTCCGGCGTAGTATACGATATTTCCACCGGGATGCTGGGAATGGTGGGCGGCGCGCTGGCCATTATCGGCGTGATCGCCTGCCCCATCACCTCCGGCGATACAGCGTTCCGCTCCGCCCGCCTGATTTTGGCGGAAATCACCGGACTGAATCAGAAGCAGATCCGCAACCGCCTGATCATCACCCTGCCGCTGCTTGGCGCGGGCGCGGTGCTGACGCAGCTGGATTTCAACGTGCTCTGGCGCTACTTTTCCTGGAGCAATCAGACGCTGGCGATGGTATCCCTCTGGGTCGCAACCGCCTATCTGCTCAAAACCCATGAAAACAGGCTGACCAGCCTGCTCACGGCGCTTCCGGCCGCGTTTATGACGGCGGTCAGCACGACCTACATCCTCATGGCGTCCGAGGGCTTCCGCCTGAGCGCGGGCATCAGCTATCCAATCGGCTTTGGATGCGCGGTCTTGGCTTTTGCCGCTTATCTCTTTGCGAAAAGAAAGGTGAACGCTCCGGCTGTTTCAGGAAAGAACAATCCTAAGTGAATCAACCGATCAAGATGGAAAGGCCGAAAACAGGATGAACGTATACGATTTTGACGGAACGATTTTTGCTTCGGATTGTTCCATCGGATTCGCTATCTGGTGCATGAACCGCCATCCGAAGCTTTGGTTCACCTTTTTTCCAACGGCAATCCGGAATCTGATCCGCAGCAAAAAAGGGAAGATGCCGGAATATCTGATGCAGCGTAAGTTTTTCGGGTACCTTACGATGATCGATGATTTTGATTTGCAGATCGAGCGGTATTGGGATAAAAATGAAAAAAAGATCGCGCCGTGGTATCTAAAGCAAAAAAGGCCCGACGATCTCATTATCAGCGCGTCTCCCGCGTGCATTATCGAGCCCATCGCAAAAAGGCTTCACGTCAGCTATATCGCAACGGAATATGACCGCGAATTCGGCGTGCTTTTGAATAACCTGATGTACGCAAGGGAAAAGGCCAGGTACATCATCGACCGCGGTTTTCCGAAGATCGAGCATTTTTATTCGGATTCTCTTGCCGATACGCCGCTTGCTTTATGCGCCGAAAAAGCCCATTTAGTCGTCAACAAGGCGACCACCGTGATCGATTGGCCGGATCTTGACCGAGAGAACATGAAAACCGTTAAAAAGAAGATCGACACAGGATGGAGCATCCATCTGAAAGAAGACGAGTAAACCCAGGCCCTCATCAACGCCCGGGAACGGGTGAGCGAGGACTATCTGTCCCTGGCCTCCCGGAACCTGGCCATGGTGGCGCTGGCCTCCCTGGGCGACGCCTACGGCTGGGACGCTGGATTGAACAAGGAACATGAAAAAGCGGCGCTGTGGGCCAAGCAAACGGGGGTGTATTCTGGGATGGACGGAAAGTTTCAGGCGAACGCGAGCCTGACCTTGGATGCCGCGAAAACCATGACCGAAGCCTTGCTGCATGAAGATGTGATTGGTA
>JAFXZO010000027.1 GCA_017541205.1 Clostridia bacterium
GTGGTGCAGCCCGCCCCCGCCGTGCGCGCCGCCCTGGGCGAGGAATTCGGCCTGCCCATGGGCACTTCCGTCACCGGCAAGCTGGCCGCCGCCCTGCGCCGCATGGGCTTTGACCGGGTGTTCGACACCGATTTCGGCGCCGACCTGACCATCATGGAAGAAGCGACGGAGCTGGTGCACCGCGTCAAGGAAAACGGCGTGCTGCCCATGATCACGTCCTGCTCCCCCGGCTGGATCAAGTTCTGCGAAACCTACTATCCGGACTTTATCCCGAATCTGTCTTCCTGCAAGAGCCCGCATGAAATGCTGGGCGCGATCATCAAGAGCTATTACGCCGAAAAGGCCGGCATCGATCCCAAGGATATCGTGACCGTGTCCGTCATGCCCTGCACCGCCAAGAAGTTCGAGGCGGACCGCGAGGAGCTGGCCGGCACCGGCTATCCCGATGTGGACGCGGTCATCACCACCCGTGAATTGGCCCGGATGATCAAGGAAGCCGGCATCGACTTCGTGAACCTGCCCGACGAAGACTTCGATCCCCTGTGCGGCGAATCCACCGGCGCTGCCGTCATCTTCGGCGCGACCGGCGGCGTGATGGAAGCGGCGCTGCGCACCGCTTATGAAACCATCACCGGCGAAACCCTCGAGGACGTCAACTTCACCGCCGTCCGCGGCGTCGAAGGCATCAAGGAAGCCACCGTCCAGGTGGGCGATCTGCCCGTGAGCGTGGCCGTGGCCCATTCCACCGGCGCGGCGAGCAAGCTGCTGGATATGGTGCGTTCCGGCGAAAAGAACTACACCTTCATCGAGGTCATGGCGTGCCCCGGCGGCTGTGTCACCGGCGGCGGCCAGCCCATCGTGTCCAGCCAGGACAAGATGACCTGCGATCCCAGGGTGGAACGCGCCAAGGCCCTCTACGGCGAGGACGCGAACAAGCCCAAGCGCAAGAGCCACGAGAACGAAGAGATCAAGAAGTTGTACGACGAATTCCTGGGCGAGCCCAACGGCCATCTGGCCCATAAGCTGCTGCACACCCACTATCAGAAGCGGGAAAAGTATGTGAAGTAAGCTTCCTCCGTTTTCAGCAGACCCTGTTTTCAGCCGAGGCTGTTGCACAAGTAATATGCTCCCTTTCAGGCAGACAAGCGAAAAAGAGAAGCTCGCTGCCAGGAAGGGAGCATATCATGCTTCTGCAACAGCCCCTGTCTTTTTTATTGGGACTTGTGCAACAGCCCCGGATTTATGTGCGCTGCTATTGTTCCTTCCAATGTTTAAGCTGGGACAGGCCCCGATCGAACTGCTCCCGCCGCGTTTCCTCGAGTGTGCCGTCCGGGTTGGGCACGTTCCTGAGCAGGAAAGAGAGCAGGCTTTCCTTGGATTCATACGTGAACGCGCCGTCCGTATAGCACCATTTGCAGTAATCCTCGTTGAAGCTGCCGTCCTTTTCCCGGCTGATCATTTCATCGTCCGTCAGGGGCATGCCGCAGCACTGGCAGATCAGCGTCCTTGGCGAACCCAGCAGGGTATTGATCGAGACGTTGTATTCGCGGGACAAGAGCTTGAGCGTATCCGTGTTCGGCTGGGTCTCCCCCGTTTCCCAGCGGCTGACCGCCTGACGTGTCACCAGCACCCGATCCGCCAATTGTTCCTGCGTCAGCGCATGCTTTTCGCGCAGGCTCCTGAGTATCTCCCGAATTTCCATCGCAGTTTCCCTCCCGATTCTTGATGGCCTAAGCATAACGCAGGTTTTCCCTTTGCGCAAGCAACCCGCTGTTGCCTTTCACTGTTCGCAGAAGGGGCATTTTGCGGTAAATCGCATCCTTTCCCCCGTCTGAGGATGCGTGAATTCCAGGGAATAAGCATGCAGCATCAGCCTGTCCGCCTGCGGCATGCGCTTATGTCCGTACAGGGGATCGCCCAATACCGGGTGGCCGACGGACGCCATATGGACGCGGATCTGGTGCGTGCGGCCCGTGATGATATGCACGTCCAGCAGCGTCCTGTCGCCGTATTCCTGAAGCGTCCTCCATTCCGTTTTCGCCCAGCGGCCGTTTTCATCCACGGCCATTTTTTTGCGGTCGGTTTTGCTGCGCCCGATCGGCTTTTCGATGACGCCTTCCTTTTCCTTCATTCTGCCGTACACCACGGCGCGGTAATGCTTTTCCATCCGCCGGTCGGACAATTGCTGGGACAAAGCCGCGTGGGTCTGATCGTCCTTGGCGACCAGCATAAGCCCGCTGGTATCCTTATCCAGCCGATGGACGATGCCGGGCCGCATTTCCCCGCCGATGCCGGACAGGCTGTCCAGATGGAACAAAAGCGCGTTCACCAGCGTGCCGTCGTCATTCCCCGCAGCTGGGTGCACCACCATGCCGCAGGGCTTGACCACCACGGCCAGATGCTCGTCCTGGTAGAGGATCTCCAGCGGGATATCCTGGGCTTCCGCCTTCGCGGGCTTAGGCTCCGGCATGCTGAGACAGATTTGGGCCCCCGCGTCCGTTTTGAAGGCAGGCTTTGTTTCCACCCTGCCCTGTACCGTGACGCAGCCCTCCTTGATGAGCGCCGCCGCCCGCGAACGGCTGATCTGCCCATCCCGGGACAAAAGCACATCCAGCCTTTCGCCGTCCCCCACGTATTGAAGGATCATTGCTTCCTGCTCCAATCCTGCGGCCTGAACAGCAGGCTGATCCCGCACAGGACCGCGCCGGTCACCACGCCCGCGTCCGCAACATTAAAAATATAAAAATCCATAAATTCCAATTCAAACATGTCGATCACATAGCCCAGGAACACCCGGTCGATCATATTGCCCAGCGCGCCGCCCGCAATCATGGAAAGGGCGATCGGCGCAAGGCCTCGTATGCGGAAATCCTTGATAAGATACAGGCACACGCAGACCAGCGCGATGGATACCAGCAGGATCCAAGGCGCCTTTCCCTGAAAAAGCCCCAGCGCCATGCCCGTATTCCACGCGCTCGTCAGGCGGATCACGCCGGGGATCAGCGGCGCGTTCACGCTGCCAAGCGAAACCTTAACGGCTCTGTCCACAAGCAGCACC
This sequence comes from Clostridia bacterium, assembly GCA_017541205.1. GTDB lineage: Bacteria > Bacillota > Clostridia > Christensenellales > Aristaeellaceae > RUG563. The sequence continues at coordinate 3,059 of JAFXZO010000027.1, forward strand.
GCAAGGCCAGGCAGCGTCCAGGCAAGGATTCTTTTCATTCGTTTCCCCTTTTCTCTATTGCAGCCTAAGGCGCACCAGGGCCACCACCTGGGCCACAAAATTGCTGATGCCCGGCAGATTCCTTTCGGCCAGCCCCTGCAGCGCGAACAAAAGCGCTGCGCCCAGCAGGGAAAACCCGACCATCATGCCAAGCCCGCGCGCAACGCCCTGAAAGAACGCGTCCAGGAGCCTGCGTTTTCGATCCGCTTCATAGCGCACAAAGTCGCCAAAGCGCAGCCTTTCCGCCGCCGCAAGGAAGCGCTCCAGTCGGTCCTCCAGCATCCCGATCCCCTCCCCTGAAGCCATTCTTTCCCAGAAAAGAAGGGATTATGCCGCTCACCGTTTTATTATAACAAGCATTCCGTTCAGGCGCAACAGAAACCTTTCGCGGCTTTTTGCCTCCGCACGCAAAATTTCGCTTCCGCATAAGATAAAATTGTCTGGTTATGTTTGACATTCGGCCCATAAATGGGTAGAATATAGGTTGAATTTTATGAGGAGTGACTGAACCATGATCGTAACGAAGTTCGGCGGCAGTTCCCTGGCGGACGCCGCGCAGTTCAAAAAAGTGAAATCCATCCTGGAAATGGACAGCGAGAGAAAATTTGTGGTGCCCAGCGCGCCCGGCAAACGCGGCCCCGGGGACGATAAGATAACCGATCTTTTATACGCGGCCCACGCGGCGGCAAAGGAAAAAAAGCCTTTCAAGCATTTGTTGGAGCGCATCAAGGCCCGGTATGCGGAAATCGCCGAAGAGCTGAAGATCGACATCGACCTGGACGGTGAGTTCGCCGAAATCGAAGCCGCGCTGAAAAGCGGCATTCCGTCCGATTACGCGGCCAGCCGCGGCGAATACCTGAACGGCAAGATGCTGGCCAAATACCTGCATATGCCGTTCGTGGATGCCAAGGAAGTGGTGCGCTTTACCCGGGACGGCCATTTGATGGAAGAAGAAACCAACGCGCTGATCTCCGAAAGGCTGCATAACCTGGCGCACGCCGTGGTGCCGGGCTTTTACGGCGCGGATGAAGACGGCAGTATCCATACCTTCTCCCGCGGCGGAAGCGACGTATCCGGCGCCCTGGTCGCCCGGGCCGTGAACGCGGATGTCTATGAAAACTGGACGGACGTAACGGGCTTCCGCATGGCGGACCCGCGGATCGTGCCGGACGCGCAGTTTATTTCCACCCTCACCTACCGGGAGCTTCGCGAGCTTTCCTATATGGGCGCGACCGTGCTGCACGAGGACGCCGTGTTCCCCGTGCGCAAGGCGGGCATCCCCACCAACATCCGCAACACCAACGATCCCAAGCATCCCGGCACCATGATCCGCGCGAACGCCGGGCAGAACGACCACGGCCACGTGATTACCGGTATCGCCGGGCACAAGGGTTTCTCCATCGTTTCCGTGGAAAAGGACATGATGAACGCCGAGCTTGGCTTTGGCCGAAGGGTCCTGCAGGCGTTTGAGGAATACGGCATCAGCTTCGAGCATCTGCCCACCGGCATCGATACCATGTGCGTCGTGGTGCACGGTAAGGAATTGGAGCCCCATAAGGAGGAAGTGCTCGCCCGCATTCAGGAATTGGTGAACCCGGACACGATCACCGTCTCCGATCACCTGGCCTTGATCGCCACCGTGGGCCGCGGCATGGTCCGCAATTTCGGCACCGCCGCGCGCCTCTTTACCGCCATTTCCGCCCAGGGCATCTCCATCCGCACCATCGACCAGGGCAGCAGCGAGCTCAACATCATTGTGGGCGTGGATGAGGTCGATTTTGAAACCGCTGTAAAAGCCATTTATGATACGTTTGTTCGGATGTGATCCGCTGCAGCAGCTGAACAAGGGGGCGGCAAAGGCAGCGCATTGATTGCGCCGCCCCTTTGCCGTGGCGTCATACGCTTGACAAAACGGCGGGAAGCGCTATAATAGCGCTATATGGTTTATCTGGTTTCTTATTTTATTTTTTGGAGGGGTACTTATGAACTTTCAAGGGAAGGCAGTATTGGTTTATTTGGAGGAAGACAACATCGCCCGGGCTTATTTCCGGGTTCAGCCGCTGATGACGCAGGACGGCCCGCTGGGGCCGGTAACGGCTGAATATCCCGATAACGGCTTCCTAAGGATCGTACCGGACAAGAATGAACAGCACACTTTTAAGGACAGGATGCGCACGCTGTCCGGCCTTTGCCTGGTAGACCTTCGGTTCTTCCCCAGCGACGCCAACAAGATCCGCACCAACAAAAATTATTCTCCTTCCCGCGGTGAAACCAATCAATTTATCGTTTATTCCGATGCGGTTCGCGCCCTGCCGGACGATCTGCTCTATCAGGTCGTGGCGGAAAACGCGCTGACCAACGCCATCACGCCTTTCGTTTATATCCGGAACGGCGCGAACATCCAGGGCCCCTTCCGCCGGGATAACGGCCAGCCCCAGGGTGAAATCAGCCCCCTGCCCCCGGACAGCACCGAAATCCATTCCGTTACCGTAAACGGCCAGGATCTGCTGTTTTATTGGCCCAAGGCCGCTATCTCCGCGCTCCCGGAAAAGCAGGAAACGATCGAAAAGCCCGCGGAAAGCGCGCCGGCCCCGGCCCCGTCTCCCGCCCCCAAGGCGGAAGCCGCTGCGGCGGACGGCGCGCAAAACGCGCAGCAGAACGCGTACGAAAAGATCCAGAATCTGAACCAGACGCTCAGCGAAAGCGCGAACCGGCTGCATAATACCTACAGCGCCCCCTCCATGGAATTTTTGCAGGAGCAGGCCGCCAGGCAGCTGACGGGGACCAAGCTCTACCAGGCCCCGCAGCGCCAGACGAATCCCCGCCGCGCCCATAATTCTCTCATGGAAGCGGTGGAAAACCAGCGCTATGCCTCCCGCTACGATACCAGCCGCTATGAAGCCCCCGGCGCGACCCTTCCCCAAAATACGGAGTTCAGGGAAGTGGCAAACCCCGCCGACGCACTGAAGCGCGCCTTGCTTGGCATGAGCCATTCCTGCGAGGATCAGCGCCAGGCGGCGGATGTGATCCTGGCCCAGAGCGGTATGCGCGTGATGCTCAGCAAAGCCCTGGCCCGCGAAACCAATGATCTGACCCTGGCCGCCATGCACACCCAGCTGCAGGAATTGGAAGCGGAACGCCTGATGACCCTGATGCAGCTGGACGACGCGAAAAAGAATCTGGCCGAAGCGCATGAGCAGGCCCTGGGCAAGCTGAACATGGCCGAGCAGAAAAAGCTGGACCAGCTCCATATCGCCCAGCAGAACGCCCAAAACGCGCTGGATGAGCTGAACAAGGCGATCGCTCCCCTGGAGCGGCAGCGCGCGGACGCCGCTCAGTATATCGACGCAGTACGCGGATACAACGACGGCGGAAAGCGCGTGATCTGTCCCGCCGTAGGCCGGGAAGCCAGCAAGGCTGAACTGATCGAGCGCGTGGAAGCATCCATGAAGGCTGCCGGCTTCCAAATGGAGGAAGGCGACGCGCTGATGATGCTGGCCGCTTTTGCGCTGAGCAATAAAAACAAGCTGTGGCAGATCCGCGCCGAAACGCTGGCGGACGGGTTTACCGCGCTGGACGCGTTTGCCGCCGCTTTGGGGACCACTGCCGAACGCACGGGGCTTAACGATGATTTCGTCGTTGTGCCCGGCGGTACTTCTCCCGTGTTTATTTCCGCCTGCCATCGGGCGGTGTTCCATCCGCTCGTGTTTACCGCCTGTCTGGAAAAGCTGGGCAAGCCGGAAGGGGAAACCGTCTGCCGGCAGGCCCCCCACTGCGACGTGCCGGTATACCCCGATCCCGCCGTACTGCCCTGCGCGCTTCCCCATTACGCGCCTGCGAGCCTGAGCAGCGTCATCAGCGCGGTGATTGATGAAACGCCCCTGTCCGATGAAACCAAGGCCGTCCTTTCCGCCATCCGCAAGACGGCGGCGGAAGCCGGCGCTTCCCTGCCGCTTGAAACCGTGGACATGATGGCGCATTTCATTGCCACCACGCAGAACGACCTCAAGGGCGGCGTTGCAGAGGCCATTGACCGCGCGTGCTGCCTGTACCTGGCGGCGCATATCCTGGCGTGCGGCCTGGATGTGGAAGCGTTCAAGCCCCATTTGGCCGCCATGCCGCGGACGCTGAAAGCCCTGAAAGCATGAACGAAATCATCACCAGCCTGCAAAACCCGCAAGTGAAGCTTTGGCGCACGCTGAACAGATCCCACTCCGCGCGCGTAAGCGCAAAGCTTTTCCTGGCCGAAGGAGAGCATTTGGCGGGCGAAGCGCTGAAAGAAAAGAAAGCCCGGGCGCTGCTGGCGGACAGCGGTGAGCGGGAAAAGTATGCCGCCCTCATGGAGACCGCCTCCATGCAGGGCGTTTTGGTGTATCTGCTCGCAAGCCACGTGATGGAAGCGCTCTCCGACGCGAAAACCCCACAGGGGGTGATTGCCGTCTGCGATTACCCGGAGGGCGCGATGAACGCTGATCCGGGCCGCTTTCTGGCGGCCCTGGACGGCGTGCAGGACCCCGGCAACGTGGGCACTATCATCCGCACCATGGACGCAGCGGGCTATTCCTGCCTGCTCATGGACGAAAAAACGGCTGATCCTTACGCCCCCAAAGCCCTGCGTGCCACCATGGGCGGCGCGTTCCGCGTGCCCGCCGTGCGTTTGCAAAGCCTCGTTCCAGCGCTGCGCGCGCTCAAAGAACAAGGCTATGAAATCGCCGCGGGCGATCTGCACGGCCAGGATTTTTTTCACAGGCCGCCAGCCAGGGACAAAATCTGCGTCGTGATCGGGAACGAGGGCCAGGGCGTATCCCCCGCGGTGCTTTCCGAATGCACGATGCGGCTTAAGATCCCGATCCTGGGCGGCGCGGAATCGCTCAACGCCGCCGTCGCCGGGGCGATCATGATGTACGATTTTGTCCGGGAGAAAAACCGCTGATTTCGCCGATCATGCTTTGGTTTTCAGCCCCGTCGGTGTAAGCGCCCGCTCCGGCGCTGCGGCCATGCCGCGAATCGCGCCATTTCATTACAAATATAAAAATTCTTATGTTTCCTTGTGGATTTTTTCTGGGAACTGTGCTATAATTTTTTCAATTCAAAAACCCATGTTTTTTTGCTCTGCCCGCCTTTTCATGCGGGCGGAGGCATGCAAGGGTTTTTTGAAGCGCCTGGTGCGACAACGGCTTTATTCCTTTCGGTTCTTTTTGCAAAATACTAAACGGCCCGATTTGAATTTCGCATTTTTGGGGGCATGATCGATGTACCAAAGAAAGACAAGCGGCTGGTCTCAGCATTTGGATTTTATGGCGTGGGATGTGTTGGCGCTGGAGCTGTCGCTTTTCCTCGCCTTCCTGTTCCATATCAAGGTGCATGATATTTTCACAAGGAACATGTTCTGGGGCCTGTTTATTTTCCTTCCGTTCATCGATATGGCCGTCATGGTGATCACGGACGTTTACCACGGCGTGATCCGGCGCGATTCGTACCATGAGCTGACCAGGGTGCTGAGCCAGGCCTCCAATATCGCTTTGTTTTTCGGCGCGTTCCTGATCATCACCCAGGCGAACACAGACGATACGCCCTACGTGTTCTTCATCACGATCTTCCTTTATATCCTGCTGAGCTATACGATCCGAACGCTTTGGAAAACGCACCTGCAAAAACGCCTGCACATCAAAAACCGTACGGGCCTGCTGGTCGTGGCGCAGCTCGATCGGCTGCATGAGGTGGTTTCCGAGCTCGTCAACCACAATTACAGCTCCTATCGGTTCGTCGGCGTCGCGCTCCTTGACACGGGCATTTCCCCGCAGGAAGGTTCAAAAGCGCTGGAAAATATCAAAATGGGCACCACGGAGGTGACCAATCTCCAGATCGTCGCCAACCGGGATGAATTGATCGATTACCTGGTGAAAAACTGGGTGGACGAGGTTTACATGGACGTGCCGGATCAAATGCCCATCGACCTTATCAACCAGATCATGAGCATGGGTATTACGGTGCACATGGGCATCAACAGCATCGACCAGATCGTTGCCCGCCATAAAAACATCGAATGGATCTGCGGCCAGGCGACGATCACGGCCAGCCTCGGATACATTTCCGGCCGCGACCTGCTCTTGAAGCGCCTGATGGACATCGTATGCGGGTTCATCGGCTGCGTCGTCACGCTGCTCGTGACGCTGATCGTCGGGCCGATGATCTATTTCTCCTCGCCCGGCCCCATCTTCTTCCACCAGACCCGCATCGGCGAGAACGGCCGCAAGTTTGAAATGTACAAATTCCGCAGCATGTATCCGGACGCGGAAAAGCGCAAGCAGGAGCTCGTGGAAAAGATGGGCGCCGACGCGGAAGGCGATCTCATGTTCAAAATGGAGCATGACCCGCGGATCATCGGCATGACGCAAAGGAAGGACGGCACCTGGAAAAAAGGCATCGGAGGCTGGATTCGCGATTTGTCCATCGACGAACTGCCCCAGTTCTTCAATATCCTCAAGGGCGATATGAGCCTGGTGGGCACCCGGCCGCCGACGGTCGATGAATGGGAGCAGTATAAGCCCTCCTACCGCGCGCGCATGTCCACCAAGCCCGGGCTGACAGGCCTGTGGCAGGTGAGCGGACGCAGCAAGATACGCGATTTTGAAAAGGTGGTGCAGCTGGACCGCGAGTATATCGAAAACTGGTCGCTGAAGCTGGACTGGCAGATTCTGTTCAGGACGGTCTGGGTCGTCCTGACCAGGCAGGGCGCGATGTGAGAGGCGCGCGGGACTACGGGGGAAACCTTAGCGGCTTCCCCCGCTTTTTTGCGTTCTGGCGTATTGCGGTTTCCAGCCTCTATATGGTATAATTATATAGAAATTCGCCGAAATGGCCGATAGGAGGATCCGCCTTATGATTTTGCTCACACCCCCGATGGGCTGGAACAGCTGGAACACCTTTGGCAGCAATATCTCTGACAGCCTGATCCGGGAAACTGCCCGGGTCATGAAAGAAAAGGGATACCTGGACGCCGGCTATGAATATATCGTGATCGACGATTGCTGGAGCCTGAAGGAAAGGGACGCCCAGGGCCGCCTGGTGCCCGACCCGGAAAAATTTCCAAACGGCATGAAGGATTTGTCGGACTGCGTGCATGCCTTGGGCTTCAAATTCGGCATGTATTCCTGCGCCGGCGTGCAGACCTGCGCCGGTTATCCCTCCTCCTTCGATCATGAGTATGTGGATGCGAAAACCTTCGCCGAATGGGGCGTTGACTATCTCAAATACGATTTTTGCAATTTCCCCGCGAGCGCGGACTGCGTGAACCGGTATGCCACCATGAGCATGGCGCTCAAGGCTTCGGGGCGGGATATCCTGTTCGCCGCCTGCAACTGGGGCGTAAAGGATCCCTGGAAATGGATGAAATCCCTGGGCGTGCATATGTACCGCTCCACCGGCGATATCCAGGATAACTTCAAATCCTTTTCCGATATCGCCCGTTCGCAGCTTTTCAATTTCTGCATGAGCGGCGCCAACTGCTTTAACGATATCGATATGCTCACCGTGGGCATGTACGGCAAGGGCAACGTGGCTTTGGGCCAGGCGTGCACCGATACGGATTACCAAACGCAGTTCGCGCTTTGGTGCATGCTGGGCGCCCCGCTGATGCTGGGCGGGGACGTGCGCAATATGAAGCCGTTCGCCGAAAACCTGGTCCTGAACAAAGGCCTGCTCCGCATCAACCAGGACGCCGAATGCCGCCCGCCGCATGTCGTATACAAAAATCGCGCGCTGAACACGGAATACGATCCTGAAACGGGCACCGGCTGGCATGAGTACCCGGACGCGGGGCTGACCCTGTTCAAGCATATGAGCGGCGGCGAGTTCGCCGTCGGATATTTCAATTTTTCGCCCAAGTCCTCTGAGATCCCCTTCATTTTCGCGGACGCGGGCCTTCCCTACGGAAGCGACGTCGCCCTGCGCCTGACCGACGCAATGACCAATGAGGATCTGGGCGTGCACCGGGATTACTTCCACCAGTATGTGGAAGCCCACGGGAGCCGCGTGCTGCTGGCCAAGATGGTAACGGCATGAGGTGCGTTTGCTGCGGCAAGCCCTTAAAGCAGGACGAAATCGCCGTCACCAAAAAGCTCGTCAACCGCGGCGCGGAGGAATTCTTCTGCATATCCTGCCTGGCCGCGCGTTTTGAAGTAACGCCAAAGGATATCCTGGACAGGATCGCGTATTTCCGCCAAACGGGCTGCACGCTGTTTTTGCACGAGCCGGATCTGTAACAGAATAGGCTTCCTTCTTCTTCGCCCGGTTTTTCGCCGGGCGAAGTTCTTTGCATACTTCTTTTTCTCCTGCGCACACTACATTTGAAAAAGCGAGGTGACCGACATTGCTGTATCTGCAATTAAAGGCGCGGGCGCAGATCAGGCCCGGAGAGCAGTTATTGCTTCGCCACATCGCCGACGCGCTGGACAGCGAAGGCGGCAAGCTCATGGATCTGCCGGTGGAGTGCGTAAAAAAGGAAGGGGTATGGCGTCTGCCCGCCATGGCGGCGGTGAAAGCCGTCCTGCCCGTGACCAGCCAAATCACGCTGCTTGGCCCGTCGGAATGCTTTGTTCACATCGTGCCCGAGGAAAAGCAAAACCGGCTTCGTCCCCTTCGCACCGCGCTGGCCTTTCTGATCCTGATGGTGGGCAGCGCGCTCGCCATCACCTGGTTTCACTCGGATGTGAACATGCTGGACGCGCAGCAGGCCCTGTTCCATCTGATCACCGGCCGCCAGCCGGAGAATCCCTGGCTGATCACCGGGCCGTACGCCTTGGGCGTGTTCCTTGGCGTTTCCATGTTTTACGCGCTGTTCAGCAGGAAGCGCACGGTCGCGCCGCTGGATATCAAATTAGAGGAATACCGGCAATCTGCCGAACAGGTTTCGGGGCTGACGCCATGATCGAGGTGGGGCTTGGGCTGCTTGGCGGGCTGACGGTCGGGATTTGCGCGGCTCCGCTTTGGATGCTGCTGCAATTGCCCATGCGGCTGACGGACATTCTAGACGCAAAGCCCGATATGCGGCTGTGCGCGCTGGCGCTGTCCATCGGCGCAGCGCTCGGCACGGTGCGCACGGCAGGGGTTTTCCCCGTACTCGCGGGCATACTGCTCATGGTCTTGGGCGGGGTATTCGTCGGCATGCTGGCGTCCGCGCTCGCGGAAGCGGTGGAGGTCGTGCCGATGTTTTACGATCGGCTGTCCATCTCGGTAGACATGCGGTTTGCCGCGGCGGCCCTGGCGATCGGAAAAACCGCCGGGGTCATCCTGGCCGCGCTGATCGGATAAGGGAGGGCAGGCATGAACAGGTTTTCTTCTTTCCCCCATCCTTTGTTATTTGTTTCCCGGCCCGGAATGCGGGAGATCCGGATGAAGCCGGCAAGCGTTCTCCCGCCTGTGCGCAATGAAAGGAAGGATCAGGATGGAACAGCAGCATCGAACCGAGGATCGTGAATGGATGATAAAGCGCTATGCCGCCCTGGTCGCGAAGCTGACGCCAAAATCAAAGCTCGGACAGGGTTGCCTTCGCGCGTATGCGGTGGGCGGCGGCATCTGCGTATTCGGGCAGATGATCGCGGATTGCGGGGAGCGTTTCCTCTCTCTGAGCTCCGCTTCGTCGCTCACGTTCGCTTCGATCGTATTGATCTTTTTCACCGCGCTGCTGACCGGCGTCGGGGTGTTTGACCGCATCGCGCGATTTGGCGGCGCGGGCACGGTGGTGCCGATCACGGGGTTTGCCAACGCCATGGTTTCCCCCGCCATGGAATTTAAGCCGGAGGGCTGGGTGTTCGGGACCGGGGCAAGGCTGTTCACCATCGCCGGGCCCGTGCTCGTGTACGGCATCAGCGCATCGGTGCTCGTCGGCCTGCTCTATTATTTCTTTCCCTGGTAAATAAGGAGGTTGCCATGCCGCATCATCGCATTGGCGCGCATACGCTTATCTTCCCTAACCGCCCGCGCATCCTCGCTTCCGCATCCGTTGTCGGACCCAAGGAAGGGCGCGGGCCTTGGGGCGAAAGCTTCGATCTGGTCATCAACGATCCTCTCTTCGGGCAAAAAAGCTATGAGCAGGCGGAGAAGGCCATGTATCGGGAAGCCTGCGAACGGTGCATGAAAAAAGCCTCCGTCGCGCGTGATGAGGTCCAGGCGCTGCTTGGCGGCGATCTGATGAACCAGATCATGGCCTCCTCCCTGGCCGCGCGGGCGCTCGAAATCCCATTCCTGGGGCTGTACGGCGCTTGCTCCACGATGGCGGAAGCGCTGCTTTTGGGCAGCATCCTGATCGACGGCGGCTATGCCTCGCCCGTGCTGTGCGCGGCGGGCAGCCATTACTGTACGGCGGAGAGGCAGTACCGCTTTCCCCTGGAATACGGCAACCAGCGCAGCATGGCGGCGCAATGGACGGTGACCGGCGCCGGCGCCTGCCTGGTGGGCGAAGCGGGGCCGTGCCTCGCCCGCGTTTCCTATGCCACGATCGGCCAGGCGGTGGATATGGAAATCAGCGACGTAAGCAACATGGGCGCGGCCATGGCCGGGGCGGCCGCGGACACGCTGAAGCGGCATTTTCTGGATACGGGCTCGACGCCCAAAAGCTATGACCGGATCGTGACCGGCGATCTTGGACAGGTGGGCACGGATATCCTGATGGCGCTCATGGCGGACAGCGGGTATCCCCTTTCCCGGGAAAACCATATGGACTGCGGCCTGAGCATGTACGATCAAAAGGAGGACGTGCATGCGGGCGGCAGCGGCTGCGGCTGTTCCGCCTCGCTGCTGAGCGCCTGCATCCTGCCCAGGCTGCATTCCGGGGATTGGAAGCGCGTGCTGTTTATGGCGACGGGCGCGCTGCTCAGCCCCACCACCAGCCAGCAGGGCGAAAGCATCCCGGGCATCGCGCACGCGCTCACGTTGGAAAGGGGCGAATGATATGCTGTATCAGTATTTGAAGGTGTTTTTTGTAGGCGGCGCGCTGTGCATGATCGGCGAAGCGCTGATCCTGAAAACCAAGCTGACCACCGCCCGCATCCTGGTGATCTATATCACCGCCGGGGTGATCCTGAGCGCCGCCGGGGTGTACGGCCCGCTTGCGCGCTTCGCTTCCGCCGGGGCCACCGTGCCGCTGACGGGCTTTGGCCATGCCCTCGCGCAGGGCGCGATCAGCGCCGTGCAGGAAAACGGGCTGCTTGGCGCGTTCACCGGCGGCCTGAGCGCCGCTTCCGGCGGGCTCGCCGCCGCGGTATTCTTCGGGTTCCTCGCCGCGCTGTTCTTTCGTCCAAAGCCGAAGGACTATCAAAAGTAAATTCTTTGCATGGCTCCGCCCGGCCGGGCGGTTTTTGTTTTTCCCTGCTTGTGAAGCCGGAACAATTATGCTATAATGTCAGATGAAATATATGGATTGAGGTATGATTATGCGCCTGAAATCAATTTTCCTGATCCTGCTCTGCCTGCTGCTTACGACGCCCGCGGGGATCGCCGCGGAGGACGCATCGGCTGTGCGCGGTTATTCCAAGGCGGCGGGGTATGATTATGTGCTCTTTGGCTCCTATCCCACGGAAGCGGACGGAACGGTGAAGCCCATTTTGTGGCGGGTGCTCCGCTCCGGCCAGGGCGAAGCGTACATGCTGAGCGAATACATCCTGTTCGGCGCGCCCGTGCACGGGGATTACGACCACTACGCCGGCTGGGAGAAAAGCGATCTGTACGCCTATCTGAACAATGTGTTCATCAACGACGCCTTTTCCCAAGCAGAGCAGGGCGCGCTTTTGATCCGCACGGAGGATCACGCGCTGGTCACCCTGATCACCTCCAACGAAATGAAGGACGCGTCCATCGGCTTTGCCTCCAATAACGACCGGCTCTGCGAAAGCACCGCCTACGCCAAGATCCTGCCCGATCCTCCCATCTTTGAATTGCCCGTCACCAACAACAAAGGGCGCTGGAAGCCCCTGTATATTTATTCCAAGGGCAAAAAGTACAGCCCCTGGTGGAGCCGTACCCGCTCGGAGGATTATCAGCATGAGCAGCGCCGCGTGATGGACGAAGGCAAGATCGGCCGCATCTCCACCGGCAACAGCGATTTGGGCGTGCGCCCCGCGATCACCGTGGATCTGAGCCTGCTCACCATCGCATCCGGCTCCGGCTCCTTTACCTCCCCCTATGTGCTCGTGCCCATCGGCGGCGAAGCGGCAGCCGCGCAGGCGGAGCCCGCCGCACAGCCTACGTTCGATGCGTCCGCTGCCATAGCGGAAACGCCGGTCCCCGCAACCGAAGCGCCCGCGCCCGCCCCTGAGCCCACTTTTCCCCCGGCCCAGGCGCAGCAGAATTCCGCCGAGCAGTCCGTGAACGTCCTGCCCACCGTAAGCCCGGAGGAATTGGCCCGGCTCTTCGCCCTGCAAAATGGGCAGGCCGCCGATCCGGCAAAAGCGACCGCGCAGCCGACCGCCATCGATACGCCAACCGAAGCGCCCGCGCCCACCGAGCCGCCGGAGCCGACCGCGACGCCGCTGCCCGAAGGCGTGTTCACCGCGGCGGCGAACCCGGAAACCATCCACGAAAAATTCCCGGCGCTCACGGGCCTCGGTTTCCTGCCGGAGGGCGAAAAAGAATTCGTCTACGCCGACGAAGCCGCGGGCCTTTGGCTCTACTGCTCGCAGACGCTGCGCATCCAGATCAACAAGTATTCCGGCCAAAACAGCTCCAGGGGCCCGCTGATCTGGTACGAAGCGCACGTATACACCCGGGACAACAGCGAGCTGTTCGATTTCTACCCCTTCGACAAGGAGCATTACACCTCCTACGGCGACCGCTACAAGGAGCTGCCCGAAAAGATCGCCCAGCAGCATCAATTGGTGTTCGCCATCAACTCCGACTATTTCATGTACCGCATCGAGCGCGACCATGAAGAAAGCTACGATTACCCCATCGGCATGATCATCCGCGATAAGGAAGTGCTGTTCGACCGGCCCAGAAAGGCAAACTCCACCGTCTATCCGCCGCTGGACGTGATGGCGCTGTATCCCGACGGCTCCATCAGCCTGCATTTGGGCGGCAGCGTCACGGCGAAGGAGCTGCTTTCCATGGGCGCGACGGACGCGCTGTCCTTCGGCCCCATCCTGGTGGAAAACGGAGAAGTATCCCCGCGCTCCAAGGAATTCGGCAACACCCCGAACCCCCGCACCGGATTTGGCGTCGTGGAGCCCGGGCACTATGTGGTCGTCGTCGCGGAAGGAAAACGCAAGGGGATCACCGAAGGCGAATCCTGCATCTGGCTCGGCGAAAAGATGGCGGCGCTCGGCTGCACCCAGGCGATCAACCTGGACGGCGGCGCGACGTCTGTGCTCATCTTCATGGGCAAGCAGCTGAACGTGACCGGCAACTACAACAGCAGCACCAACCGCAAGCAAAACGAGCTGCTCGGCATCGGGATCTCCCCCGCCGTGCAATGACGATTTCCGAATTGCCCCGCCTTCCGCTTGGAACGGCGGGCTTTTTTGCGTCCATTATCGCAAGAAATGATACATTTTTAGTCAACCGCGTTCTTTACATTCCGTCCATTTTTTGATATTCTGATTGATGGAAAAGCTTGGCCTGCAAATTATTCCCGCGGGCCGGGCGATGGTTCTGCGCGGAAATGAGGTTTTCTTGTTCCGCAATCGTTTATCAGCAATAAACGCGTAATTATGCAAAGGAGCGTATAAACATGAACCGAGAAATGGCACGGGACCGCGCGCAGGCGCTCGTAGACCAAATGACGATGGAAGAAGTGGCTTCCCAGCTGCTGTATACCGCCCCCGCGATCGAGCGGCTCGGCGTTCCTGCCTACAACTGGTGGAATGAAGCCCTCCACGGCGTTGCCCGCGCGGGCATGGCCACCATGTTCCCCCAGGCCATCGGCATGGCCGCCACGTTCGACCCCGATTTGATCGAAGAACTCGGCGACATTTCCGCCACCGAAGGCCGCGCCAAATACAACGCCGCCAGCCGCCACGGCGACCGGGACATTTATAAGGGCCTCACCTTCTGGAGCCCCAACA
>JAFXZO010000028.1 GCA_017541205.1 Clostridia bacterium
AGCCCATGGGCCTCTATCCCGGCACCAAGAGCAATCTGGATGAGCTGGCCGAGGGCGACATCATCGTCGTGCCCAACGACCCCGTGAACATGACCCGCGCTTTCATCCTGCTTGCGGACGCCGGGCTGGTCACCCTGCCCGAGGGCACCACGCTGGAGAGCGTTGTGACCAAGTTCGACATCGGCAATCCCAAGAACCTGGAATTCCAGGAAGCCAACGCTGAACTGGCTCCCACCATGCGCGAAGGCGCGGCCTTCGTGGTCATCAACGGCAACAACGCTTCCCTGGCCGGCCTGATCCCCGGCAAGGACGCCGTGTATTTTGAAAAGCCCGGCAGCCTGGCCGCCGAAGCCTATGTGAACATCTTCGCCGTGAAGCCCGAAAACGCGGATGCCGAATTCGTCAAAGCCCTGGAAAAGGTCGTTTATACCCAGAAGGTGTATGATCTGATCGTGGAAAGCGGCTTCGCCCCCGTGTTCGAGGTGCCCGCTGAATAAGCGTTCCCCTGCTGTCGCCGCGTCTTAAAAGGACGCGGCGTTTTTGTTTTTATCTTCCTACTTTCGATATAGGTTGATATTTGGGCATGGTTGTAGTATAATATCAGTAAGGCAAGTGGTTTTCCGTTTTATGACCGCAAGGAAAGGAGCAAACGCCATGAAGCTGATAATTGCGATCGTACAGGACGAGGACGCTTCCCGTTTGATCAGCGAATTGATGAACGATGGTTTCAGCGTGACCAAGCTGGCCACGACCGGCGGCTTTTTGAAATCCGGAAATACGACCCTGCTGGCAGGCGTGGAGGAAAACCGGTATAAGGATTGCCTGGCCATCATCGAAAAAGTCTGCAAGAGCCGCAAACAGATCGCCACTTCCCCGGTCACGATGGGCGGTTCGTCCGGCATGTACGCCTCCTATCCCATCGAGGTGACGGTTGGCGGCGCCACAGTATTTGTGTTGACGGTGGATCAATTTGTCAAGTATTGATGCTGCAAAAAACCTGACGTTACGGGATTGCGCGGCGGGGAGCGAAACGCTCCTCGCCCTTTGGCATGATTATGCGTCCGGCCGCATGCCGCACGCGCTGCTTTTGACCGGCGAAAGCGGCGTCGGCAAAAGGACCCTCGCCGGTCTTTTGGCTCAGGGCCTGCTTTGCACGGGCGAGGGCGAAAAGCCCTGCGGCCAATGCCGCGGATGCCGAAGGTTTTTATCCCGCACGCATCCGGACGCTTTTTTCCCCGCCCCCCTGCCCAAGGAAAAAACCATCAGGATCGATACCCTGCGCAGGATGGTCGCGGAATTGGGCCATCATTCCCTGGAGGGCGGCCGCCGGGTGGTGCTGATCGAGAACGCGGAAATGATGCTGCCGGCAGCCCAGAATTGCCTGCTCAAAACGCTGGAGGATACGCAGGAGGATACGTATTTCCTTTTGACATGCGATGTGGAGACCGCGCTGCTGCCCACGGTGCGCTCCCGCTGCCGCGTCATCCGCATGCAGCCGTGGCAAAAGGAGCGCCTGGAAAAAGAGCTGAAGCGCCGGGGCATCGAGGAAAAACGCGCCCGCGCGCTGGCCTCCTACTGCGAGGGAAGCCTGGGCCGCGCCTTGGCCATGCAGCAGGATCAGGCCTATTGGGACGCGCGGGAGCTTGTCCGCAAAACCTTTCTCTCCGTCCAAAGCGTCGGCGATATCGCGTCCGCCGCCCAGCGGCTCCGGGATCAGAAGGACAATGGGGACAGGCTGCTAAAGATCCTGGAGCAGGAGATCAGGACGCTCATGCACGAAAGGACCCTGCGCGGGCAGGACACGGCGGACGATTTTCCCTCTTTCTGGCTCGACGCGCCGCCCCAGGCGCTTCGCGCCATCCTGGAAGCGGTGCTGGCCGCCCGCCGCCAGAAAAACGCCAATGTCGGATGGGCGGCCTTATCGGAAGGACTTATGCTGGTAATAGCGGAGGAAACAAAAAAATGGCAAGCGTAATTGGTGTCCGCTTCAGGAACGCGGGCAAACTGTATTATTTTGATCCCGGCCCCTTCTGGCCCACCGCGGGGGACGCGGTGATCGTTGAAACGGTGCGCGGGATCGAATACGGCGAGGTTGTCACGGGCGTCAAGGAAGTCAGCGACGAGCTCATCACCCCGCCGCTCAAAAAGGTGATCCGCATCGCCACGGCGGAGGACGCCCAGCACGACGCGGATAACCGCGCCCGCGAAAAGGACGCCATGGCCCTGTGCCAGGCCAAGGTGCTGGATCATAAGCTCCAGATGAAGCTGGTCGGCTGCGAATACACGTTTGATAATTCCAAGATCCTGTTCTATTTCATTTCGGACAAGCGGGTGGATTTCCGCGGGCTGGTAAAGGATCTGGCCGCCGCGTTCCACACCCGCATCGAGCTGCGCCAGATCGGCGTGCGCGACGAAGCGAAGATGATGGGCGGCCTTGGCATGTGCGGCCGGCCCGTGTGCTGCGCGCAGTTTTTGGGCGATTTCCAGCCCGTGTCCATCAAAATGGCGAAGGAGCAGAACCTTTCTCTCAATCCGACCAAGATCTCCGGCATCTGCGGGCGCCTGATGTGCTGCCTCAAATACGAGGAGGACCATTACGAGGCGACGCGCAAGCGCATGCCCCGGATGGGCCGCGAGGTCCTCACCCCGGACGGCGCGGGCACGGTGGTGGACCTGAACATCCTCAAGGAAACCGTGCGCGTGCGCATTCCCAAGGGCGACGGCGCGGAGCAGAAGGATTATCCGCTCTCCGATATTCAGCGCGTTCAGGCCCCTGCCCGTCCCATCCGCAAGGAACGGGCGGAGGACGCCCAGGCCGTCGATCCCGACGCCCTGCCCGCGGAAGACGATCTGCCCGACGTTTCGCCGGAGGAGGATTACCTGGCGGAATTCGCCGGGGAGGAAGGCATCTCCGAGGACGAAGCCCTGGCCGAGATTCGGGAAATCGCCGAGGAGGACGACGTCCTGCCGGATATTCCGGACAGCGAAGAGGAATAAAACCCGGCCTTTGCAGGCGGGAAAACGCAATCACCGTTTTCCCGCCTGTTTTTTTGTTATTCTTCCCGCACGGGGAAGCGCGCTTCATGCGTGCGCCCGTCGTCTTTCAGCGTTGCCCAGCCATCCTCCAGCCTGACGCCGTCCATGGCCGGGAAGAGCGTATCCCGCGCCGCGGTAAAATGATAATTGGTCTCTCCAAAGCGATAGACGAGGGTAAAGCCGTCCATGTCCTTGGGCAGGGCGGGGGCCAAACGCGCCTTGACGCCCTGTTTTTCAAAGCCCAGCAGCTCCGTCACGATCACGTAATACAGCCACGCGGCGCTGCCCGTGTACCAGCTCCAGCCGCCCCGGCCCATGTTTTGCCCCGCGTATACATCCCCGGCGAGCACATAGGGCTCCAGGCGGTATCGCTCCGCCTTTTCCTTGGTGTCCGCGTGGAATACGGGCAGGATGGCCCGCGCGATCTCCCACGCCAGCGCGGTATTGCCCACGCGCCGCAGCGACATGATGAGCCATGCAGCGGCATGGGTATATTGCCCGCCGTTTTCCCGCACCCCCGGCAGGTACGCGCCGATGTAGCCCGCCCCTTCCTCGGGCGCAAAAGGCGGATCAAGCAGGCGGACCAGCCCATGCTCCCGGTCATACAGCTTTTCCACGGCGGATTGCAGGGCTTTCCTGGCGTGATGCCTCGGCGCGCCTCCAAGCACCGCGAAGCACTGGCTGATGAGATCGATCCTGGGCGGGACCGTGTCCGGCCCGGCGAGCGGCCTGCCGTCGCCGAACCAGGCGCGAAGATACCACATGTCCGTCCAAGCGCTTTCGAGCCCGTTCAGGATTTTGCGGCGAAGGGCCGCGTACGAAGCCTGCTTTTCCTTCGGACAATAAGGGGCGAACGCTGAAAGCGTCCAGGCGAAAAAGAACCCGAGCCACACGCTTTCCCCCTGCCTTCCGCCCACGCGGTTCATGCCGTCGTTCCAATCCCCGCCGCCCATCAGCGGCACGTCATGCGCGCCCAGGGCCACGGAATCCAAGGCCCGCAGGCAATGGGCAAGCAGGCTTTCCGTATCCGATGAAACCGCCGGCTCCTCATACCGTTCGTTTTCCCGATCAGCAAGCGGCGCGGAAACGAGATAAGGGATCTGCTCCTTAAGCACCTCCCGATCGTCCGCCGCCTCGATATACCGCGCCGTCACGAAAGGCAAAAACAGCTTATCATCGCTGATCCGGGTCCGAACGCCCCGGCGCGGGCTATGCCACCAGTGCTGCACGTCGCCTTCCCGGAACTGATGCGCGGCGCAAAGCAGAAGATGCGCGCGCACCCGATCGGGGTGCGTAAAGAGCAGCGCAAGGCAATCCTGCAGCTGATCGCGGAACCCATACGCCCCGCCCTGCTGGTACGGCCCCATTCGCGCAAGGAGCCGGGAAGCCATCACCTGGTAGGGCAGCCATCGGTTCAGCATGTTTTCCAATACGTCCTCCGTGGAAAAGAGCAGAAGGCCGCGCAGGTTCTTTTCCCAGAAGGAAAGCGCGTCTCTTTCCGCCTGCAAAGCGCCGCGGGATACGAGCGTTTCCCAGTCTCCGCGCGCTTGTTCTTCGTCCTCCGCGTACCCGAGGCCCAATGTGAAGCGCTTGCTTTCTCTGGCGCGGACCACGCTTTTCCAGCAAAGCACGCCCACGCTGCCTTCCCTTCCGCCTTCCCGCAAAAGGATCGGCGGCGCGCAGTTTTCCTCCGCGCCAAAGCAAACCGCCTGGCAATCTGCCCGCGCTTCCCCGCCCTCCATGGCCGCCCAGGCGACGCCGGGCAGCGACGCGCAGCGGGCCAGGACGCGGTCCTCATCCGCCCGGCAGCGGGTATCCCGCGGCCGCTCCCCCATGGCAAAGCGCACGAGCCACAATAGCTTGAGCGTCTGCTCCCGATCACTCCGCACAGTCAGGCGGCGTACCCCAAACGGCTGGCGGGGCGATGCGAACACAGCGGTTTCCGCTTCAAAGCTATCCCCTTTGATCCGGTATTCCGCGATGCCCGGGCTGTACAAAACCGGGCATTTCGTCAGGGCGTACGCCCTGCCTTCCCCATCCAGGAGGTAGATTTCTTCGCTCGGCAGGGCTCTGTGCGCGTCGGGCGAAAGCCGGGTGAGGCGCGTGAGGCGGCTGTTATGCGCATAGGAATGCAGGATGCCCGTTTCGCAAAGGAGCGTGCCAAAGCAGGTCCCGCATACCAAATGATGCCAAGGCGCGGGCGCGGGCGCGCTCATCTGGTACGCCCCGTCCTGCGTGAACCCGCCAAAGCCGTTATCAAAACGCAGCTTTGGCAGCGCCTGCGCGCGGGCCTGCGTCAGCGGGATGGGCGCTTCCTGAGGCACGGGCCGCTGCAGGGCGGTCAGCTGCGCTTTCAGGCTTTGCCCGCCGCGCAGGGTCAGCCGCGCCAGGCTTTCGATCTGCCGCGCCGCTTCATCGTCCGCTTCCGCCAAATGCACGCCGCCTGGACGGTTCAGCATGTCCCTTTCCTGGCTCCAATCGATCAGCAGCGCGGCCCGATCCCGGCAAACCCGGCGGTAT
>JAFXZO010000029.1 GCA_017541205.1 Clostridia bacterium
GGCCCGCTGGAAGCGCTGACGGGGCTGCTCTTTTCCCTCGTGATGCTTTTGTCTCTCCTGGGCGGCTGGGATAAGCTCAAAACGGAAATCGCGCCCAACCGCACGCCTTATTACGGCGTGATGATCTGCCTGCTGTGCGCGTCTATAAGCGCCATGGTCTTTACAAACGACCTGTTTACCGCCTACGTTTTTATCGAGATCTCCACCATCGCCGCCTGCGCGTTGATCGCCGCGAGCAACAAGGGGCACGCCCTGTTCGCGTCCGCGCGGTACATGATGATGAACCTGCTTGGAAGCGGGCTGTTCCTGCTGGGCCTTTCGATGCTGTACTGCCTGACGGGGCATCTGCTGTTCCCGCAGCTTGGAAAAAGCGTACAGGCGCTGCTGGATTCCGGCGGTTATCCCGTCCCGCTGTATCTGTCCTTCCTGCTGATGACCTTCGGCATCGCCATCAAAAGCGCGCTTTATCCCTTTCATACCTGGGTGCCGAGCGCTTACGCCAGCGCCACGGCGTCTTCCAGCGCGATCCTTTCTTCGATCATCAGCAAAATGTACATTTTCCTGCTTATCAAAATCTTTCTCAGGGCGGCAGGGGCCGGGTTTTTCACCCAGCCGATCCAGGATGTGCTGTTCGCCTACGCGGTCGCGGGCATGATCTTGGGCTCCGTTGACGCGATCCGGGAAAAGAAGCTCAGGCGGATGGTGGCTTACTCTTCGGTGGCCCAGATCGGATACATCTTTTTGGGCATCGCCATGGGAAAGCCGCTTGGGTATTCCGCGGCTGTGCTTTATATGGTCGCCCATTCCCTGGCAAAGTCCATGCTGTTTTTGTCCGCCAATCAATTGAAGGAGGCGTCCGGCGGGGAGGATACGTTCAGCGCGGTGCGCGGGGCAGGCTTGAGATGCCCGCTCGCCGGCTGCGCGTTTCTGGTTGGCGCGTGCTCCTTGGTCGGCATTCCGCCGCTGGCCGGATTCTCGGGAAAAATCTACCTGGCTTCCGCAGGCGCGGCGCTTGGCGATTGGCGTATGGTCGCCGCGCTGTCGGCCTTGGCCGTCGGAACGGTGCTGAACGTTTTGTATTTTCTGCGCGCAGGGCTCAATCTGTTCAGGCCTCAGGCGCAGGAAACCGCCGTTCGCGCGCCTGTGTCCCTATCGTTTGCCGCCGCCATGGTCCTCCTCATCGCGCTGAACATCGCCTTGGGCGTCTTTGGCGGCGCCGTGATGGGCTGGATCGAAAAGGGCTTTCAGTTATTCGCAGGTTAAGGATGAGGAGGAAATAGAATGAAAACGCTGTTGCTGCTGCTTCCCGTGCTGACGCCGATCGGGCTTGGATGCTTGTGGCGCTTTAGAAAACTGAAGGGAAAGGCGATGAACGCCGCGTTTGTGGGCACAGTGCTGCTCAGCGCCGTATTGGCCGCCGCCTGCGCGCTTGTGCCCCAAATGGACGCAATTTCCCTCAAATGGACGGATGTGCTGACCCTGTCCCTTCGGGTGGACGGGGTGAGCAAGGTATATCTTTTGCTTCTGGCCGTCACCTGGCCCGGCGCGGCGCTCTACGCGACGGAATACCTGGAGCACGATCAGGATCCTTCCGGCTTTTACCTTTTCTACACCGTGACGCAAGGCGTGCTTCACGGCCTGGCCATGAGCGGGAACCTGGTCACCTTCTATATGTTTTATGAAGCCATGACCCTGCTGACCGTACCGCTTGTGCTGCATAACCGCGATAAGGAAGCCGTCGCCGCGTCCATTAAGTACCTCGTCTATTCCGTGATCGGCGCGTCCGCCGCGCTGATCGGCATATTCTTTGTGGGCTCCGTCGGCGGTACGGGCGATTTTGCCGCTGGCGTATTGACCGCGGAACAGCTGGCGGGCAAGGAAAACCTGGCGATGGCGATTTTTATGGTGATGCTGGTTGGCTTTGGGGTCAAGGCCGGCATGTTTCCCATGCACGGCTGGCTTCCCACGGCGCACCCGGTCGCTCCCGCCCCGGCGAGCGCCGTTCTGTCCGGCGTCATTACCAAAATGGGCGTGCTGGGCGTGATCCGCGTGCTGTATTCCATCGCCGGCGTGGAACGGCTGCGCGGCACCTGGGTGCAGATGGCGCTGCTTGCGCTGACCCTGCTGACGATCCTGATGGGCTCGCTCCTCGCGCTCAAAGAAAAGAAGCTAAAAAAACGCCTCGCCTATTCCTCCGTATCCCAGGTTTCCTATGTGCTCTTCGGCCTTTTTACCATGACGGAATGGGGCTTTGTCGGCGCGATTCTGCACGTCATTTTCCATTCGCTCATGAAAAACACGCTGTTTATGGGCGCGGGCAATATCATCCACAAAACGGAAAAAACGTATGTGCAGGAAATGGACGGCCTGGGCCGCCGCATGCCCTGGACGTACGCGTTTTTTACCGTCGCTTCCCTCGGCCTCGTCGGTATCCCCCCGACCGGCGGGTTCATCAGCAAATGGAACCTGGCCCAGGGCGCGCTCGCGACGGGGTTTTCCTACAGCTGGATCGGCCCGGCGGTGCTGCTGATTTCCGCCGTTTTAACGGCGTCATACCTGTTCACGCTCGTGATCCGGGGCTGTTTTCCCGGGGAGGATCATAAGCCGGAGCCTTCCTGCGAGGCGGGCGTTCGGATGCTGCTCCCCATGGCGGTATACGCGCTGCTGATCGTTGGGCTCGGCGTTTTTTCCGGCGGGCTGATTTCCTATTTGGAAACCCTGGCGCAAACCTTGCTGTAAGGAGGATAAGATGCTGCTGCTGATCTGCGCGCTGCTGCCCGCTCTGCTGGGCGCTGCGCTGCCCGTTCTGCGCATCCGTTCCCGGAAAGGGCGGATGGTTTACGCGGTGGCCGCTGTGTGCTTGACCAGCGCGCTGGTTGGGTATACGCTGTTCTGGGGCGATCCCGAACGGGTGGAGCTGTTTCGCCTGTCCGATCGCTTCGCATGCGCGTTTTATCTGGACGGCGCGGGGAAAATCTATCTGGCCCTCGCGGCGGTCCTGTGGCCTCCCGCTATGCTCTACGCGGTGGAGTACATGCGGCATGAAGCGCGCGAAGGGCTGTTTTTCAGCTGGTATATCGCGGCGTACAGCGCGGTGATCCTGCTTTCAGCGGCGGAAAACCTGTTCACCCTCTATTTTTCTTATGAATTGCTGACGGCCCTCACGGTGCCCTTGGTGTGGCACAAGAAGGACGA
>JAFXZO010000030.1 GCA_017541205.1 Clostridia bacterium
AGACGAAATCGCGGAGAGGCTTCATAGCGCCGAAAGACTTACGGATAAGATAGATACCATCCACCTTGCCGGAAACGGAGCATTGATGTTCAAAGAGACTCCAATCGTGCTTGGCTTTAAGCACCTCATCAGCCTGTTTTTACATTTCTTATATTTCCCCGACAGCCAGCAAATTATCTTTTTCCATCCCACAAACATACAGGCTGGAATCATACCGGTACGTAGCCGCTTATTAAATGCGGCTTTTCATCATGAAGGCTTACAATATGTAATCCCTCACAATGCGTTCTGCGGGCCATTTGCAATATTCAGCATTTTCATGGTTTCTTCTCCTTTTTCTTATTTCATGAGCATCAGGGAAGCCGTTCCGTTTTCTTTCAGGGCGATCGCTGCGCTGCCGCGGCTTGTTTTCAGCGTATAATCACCCTTGAAGCCCTCCAGAGTGATCCATCCGTCCGCATCGGTGTTCAGCGCGGCATGCGTTTCCCACGCGCCGTGGATCAAGCTGTTCAGCGCGGCGTAGGAGGGCTTTTCGCTGTTGTCCTCCCGGACGAAGCCGGAGGGGGCCTTGAGCCAGCAGCCGTCGTTGAAATCCCAGGTGGTAACGGCCTCCACCAGCGGATGGGCGAACAGCACGCTGTACATTTCGCTGATCTCCCGGGCCTGGCGCTCCTCGCCCTCCGGCGTGCTGGGCCAGGCGTCCACCTGCCAGTCGTTGAGGTCCACGATGTGGGCGGGCATGATCTCCCCGGAAATGAGAGTGTTTTCAGTAAAATGGATGGGCAGGCCGAAGCGGGAGAAGCGCGAAAGCACGTTTTGCAGCTTTTCCAGTCCCCAATACCCCTGATGCTGGTGGCTTTGGATGCCGATGGCGCCGATGGGCACGCCCGCCTCCAGCAGTTCTTCGATCAAACGCTCATAAGCCGGGCTGGTGTTGAAATCGTTGATGAGCAGCACGGCCTCCGGGTCGCTATCCTTAGCCGCAGCAAAGACCTCCTTCACCAGCGGCACGCGGCCCAGCTCTTTACAAATGCGGGTAATGGCGTTGTCATACCGGTCAAACACCGGCATGATCACCACCTCGTTGATCACATCCCACAATCCGATCACACCCTTGTAGGCCGTTACATCCCGGCGGATGCGGGTCAGCTGGCGGCGGAGGATCTCATCGTTGCCGTACTGCATGAGCCAGTTTGCGCAGGCGGTGTGCCAGCACAGGGGATGGCCCTTGACCTGCACGCCCCTGTCCCGCAGCCATTTCGCCGCCGCCATGGTTTCTGGATAGGCCGTTTTCCCTTCCTCGGGCTCATACCGCCCCCAATAAAAGGGCAGCGTGCTGTAATTGAACAGCTTGAGCCATTTTTCCATCCGTTCCCGGAGAAAGGCTTTCTTCCGTTCATCCTCCGTTTTCATCAGCGCCACGGTGTCGAAGGCGCCGCAGCCGAACAGGAATTGATGGGAAACCTGATCCGCCTGCACGGGACAATTGGCCGCGGGGGTCCCGTCCGGGTTCAGAAGCCTCAGACGGGCTTCCGCTTTTCGATGCTTCCATGAATTCATTGTTTCTCCCCCTTGTTTTACAGGCCGAGCATGGCCAGGATGGCAAAGCCCAGAATGGAAACGAGCGTGGATAAGGATAATGAAGCGGAAACGTACGTCCGCTGGCTTTCCCCGGCTGCAAAGACTGGGAGCACAAACGGCGGCGGAAGCAGGAACATCAGGATGACGGCCGCCTCGCTGCGCAGTTCAGGAAAGAGTAGCCTGAGCGCAAAGAACACCGCCGTTCCCAGAACCGCCATGATCGCCAGCCTCAGCCCAACCACCGAGAGCGCGTCCTTCCACGGGATGTCGTCGAAAACCAGATCGTAGCCAATGGCCAGCAGGATCAGCGCCGCCGCGGGCGCGGAGACGAAATCCGTGCAGGCATCCACAAGAGCGCTGACGCCGGAGGGGATCAGGGCTTGATACAGCCCTGTGGCGCCCAGGATCACGCCTACCGCAATGGCCAGGATGATCGGCGAGGAAACCATTTCCCTGACCAGCGTTTTTGCGGCGATTTGCTTTCCCTCACTCCGGCTGAGCAGGATCTTATACAGCGTAAAGACAAACAGCACTTGTCCCAGATCGATCCTGGCGAAGGAAGGGATCCGCTCGCTGCCGTACAGGAGCGTGAACAGCGCGTACCCCAGCATCCCTGCCTCAAACCCGGTGGTCAGATAGGGCACAAAAGGGCTTTTCATGCCCAGACGCGGCCCCAACGCCTTTCCCAGCAGCCATGCGGCGACGCACACGGCGAACATGATCAGCGGGATCATCACATCCCGAAAGGTGTATTGCGTCACGGCGAAGGTGTGCAGCAGCACGGCGGGCAGCGCGATCTGCACCGCCACCGTCTTCAGCGCCTGGATTCCTTCACGGGAAATGATTGCCTTTCTTCGGCAGAACGCGCCGAGAAACAGCATCAGCAGCACCGGCAGCACCGTGCGCAGCGTATCCATTGCCGGGTTCACGGCGTTTCCCTCCTCTTTTTCCCCGAGCTTTCTTTATGCACGGGCCATCATCCGGTAAATCTTCGCGCAGTCCTCTTCGTTCAGCGTCACGAAGCCGGAAATGGTTCCCTGCCGCCCGTCGCCCCGGCACAGGGCCTTGACCAGCGCGGGGATATCCTCCTCCTTCGCGCCCAGCTCCCTGAAATTCGTGGGCATGCCCAGGGATTTGAGGAATTGCCTGAGCTTTTCGATGCCCTCCTTCGCCGTGACCTCGGGATGGGCAAAATCCATCTGGCAGCCCCAGACCCGCACGGCTACCTGGGCAAAGCGCATCACGTCGTGATCCATCACATAGGTGAACACCGCCGGCATGGTCACCGCCAGGCCCGCGCCGTGGGCGCAGTCGTACAGGGCGGAGAGCTCGTGCTCGATGTTGTGGCTGTTCCAGTCCTGGCTGCGGCCCACGCCGCAGGAATTGTTGTGGGCCATCATCCCGGCCCACATGATATTGGCCCGGGCTTCATAGTTATCGGGATCGGCGATCACCCGCGGGCCCTCGTGGATCATGGTGAGCAGCAGCGCTTCGATGAGCCGGTCGGTGACCTCCACCTCTTTGGTGTTGGTGAGATACCGCTCATACAGGTGGGCCATGATGTCGGTGATCCCCGCGGCGGTCTGGTAGGGCGGCAGGGTTTGGGTCAGGGCGGGGTTCAGGATGGAGAACTTCGGGCGGATGGCGTCGCCGCTGGCCCCGCGCTTGAACATACCTTCCTCCCTGGTGATCACGCTGTCCGGGCTGCCCTCGCTGCCTGCGGCGGCGATGGTGAGCACCGTGCCCACGGGCAGGGCGTTTTCAATGGGCTTTCCGCTGTAAAAATCCCAGAAATCGCCGTCATAAACGGTACCCGCGGCGATGGCCTTGGAGGAATCGATGGCGCTGCCGCCGCCCACCGCCAGGATGAAATCGATCTTTTCCCGGCGGCACAGATCGATGCCCTCATACACCAGCCCGCTGCGGGGATTGGGCTGCACCCCGCCCAGCAGGAAATACGGGATGCCCGCCGCGTCCAAAGAGGCTTGCACCCGGCCGATGAGCCCGGAGCGCACGGCGCTGCCGCCGCCGTAATGGATCAGCGCCTTTGTGCCGCCGAAGCGCTTCACCAGGCTGCCTGCCTGATTTTCGGCGTCCTTACCGAAGGCAAAATACGTGGGCGAATAAAAGATAAAGTTATTCATTGTCATTCCTCCCGGTCGTTTGGAAACGGCCTCTTTTATCGGTCTTGCAGGGGGCGGATGCCCCGATCTGTATCAGTAAGGGCTCGGGAAGTCTTTCTCCGCTTTTCGCACCGCGTCCTCCAGACTCATTCCGGCGAAGGACTGAGCGCCAAGGTTTCGACCGGATTTCCCGTCATTCACAAACACACCGACAACAATGCCGGGAATAGCGCTTTCCGGGGCGTTAGGCGCGAGCTGTCCGCCCAGATCGGTGCGGCACCAGCCCGGGTCCGTCAAGTTGATCAGCACGTCGGTGCCCTGTACTTTCGAACCGAGATCAATCGTAATCTTATCTAAAGCAGCCTTGCTGGCACTGTAACCCGCCTGACATACATCCAGCGCGATCCCGCTGGTGGTGTTGAGGATCCGTCCGGAGCCTCGGGCCATCATGCCAGGCAGAAAATGATAGCAGATCATGACCGGAGCAATGGTGTTGACCCGGAAGCTGACCTCGTAATCCTCCGCGGGCGTGCGCAGATAATCCGTCCGATAGGCGATTTGAAGCCCCGCATTGTTCAGCACGATGTCCACCGGCACGCCCAAACCGTCGATTTCACGCAGCATCGCTTCGACCGCCTTCCGATCACCCAGATCAGCCGCTACCGCGTGCGCCTGCACGCCTTTGGCCCGCACCTCCCCAAGAATTTTCTCCGTGTGAGCAAGGTTTCGACTGTGAAGAATCAGGTTGCAGCCCTGGTCCGCCATGAATTGCGCCGTCAGATAACCGATCCCCCGGGCCGCTCCGGTGATCAGCGCCCATTTTCCTTTTACCTGGTACATTTTTCCTCCTTTTCGGAACGCTCACGGAAGCTGAACGTCCTGATCGCATGCGTATTTCTTCTTACCAGGGATAGGCTTCCCCGGTGTGGGTGATGAAGATGGGGCCGGTTTTGTCGTGCCGCCTGGTTTCAAACAGGAGCCGCAGCGTTTCGGCGTGCTCATAGGGGTCCAGCGGCGCTTCGCTGTTGCCCGGATTCGTCCGCATCCAGCCGGGGTGAACGCAGAGGATGTTCAGGTTCGGGTCATCTTTGAAATAATTGTGCAGGGTCTTCGTGAGCATGTTCAGCGCGGCCTTTTCGGTGCCGTAATCCAGATAGAAGGTGCGGTAGCATTTCCCGATGCTTCCGGCCTCGGAGGAAATGTTGACCACCAGCGCGCCGACGGCGCTTTTCCTCAGCAGAGGCAGAAACGCTTTCAGCACCCGGACCGGGCCCACAGCGCCCACGTTTACCGCAGGCGCGATCAGGTCCAGGTCGAAATCCGGCAGCTCCTTCATGGTGTCGGCGGAGGCCGTGGTGGCGTTGTTGACGATCAGATCCAAGTGATCCGTCAGCTGTTTCGCTTCCCAGGCCGCCGCGTTCACCGACTCCGTGGAAGCGATGTCCATGGTGAGGATATGCAGGCGGTCGGGATACTCCTTTTTCAGTTCTTCCAGCGCTTCGGACGGGCGGCGTACGGAAGCGAACACACTGTCCCCGTGTTCCAAATACCTTTTGACCAGATTGAAGCCCAGGGCGTAAGGCCGGCCTGTGCCGGTAATCAGTACGTGCTGTGACAAGGTGAATTCCTCCTTTGTTTCATGATCCGCTTGATATGCAAGTTGCTATTGTTCCATCCGCAGCGCCCGGTATTCTCCCGGAGGCATACCCTTTTCCGCGTGGAACACGCGGTTGAAGCTGGAGATGCTCTGGAACCCGGACAGCATGGCCACCTCCGTCATGGTCTTCTCCTTGTCCGCCAGCAGCTCCGTCGCCTTTTCCAGGCGGATCAGGTTGAGCCACTTGCTGTAGTTCATCCCGGTCACGCTGCGGAAAATCCTGGAGAAATACTCCTTGCTGATGCCCGCCATTTCCGCCATCGCGCCCTGGGACAGATTGTCTGCCGTCAGGTTGTTTTTGATATAATCCGTCACCAGGATCATCCGATGCAGCACCGAATCGTTGTAGCTGGGGGCTGCGCCCTGCATTTCTGGGGCAAATTCATCCCGGTGCCGGTCCAGCGTCAGCATGAATTCCATCAGCAGCATGCAGCAGCGCAACTCCCGGTCCGGCTCGGCGGAAAAGTAGATTTCCTTCATGCTGTCCGCAATGACCCGAAGCTGGGAAACCAACTCCAGATGCGCGTTGATGCACAGCACATGCATATTCCGGTAGAAATGCATGATCCGGCGCAGGTCGAACAGTGAATTGATAAATGCGTTGCTGAATTGGATCACCAGGGATTCCTTCCGGTCCGCGTCGATGATGGCGTGCATTTCCATGGGCCAGATCAGCAGAAAATCGCCTTCCGTCAATTGATAGGTGTCCCGATTGATCTGAAAAACATTGGTTTCTCCGGGCCCCACCAAAAGGATCTCGCCATAGGAATGCCAGTGCGCCTGATAGCTCCTGCCCGCATGACCGGTGGAGAGATTAAAGGCGCTGAATTTTTCGAACCCATAGTTTTCATACTGACTGTAATTCATGCTGGTTTTCTCCGATCATGTTTGATCACAATCCTATTAAAACGTAGAGGAAACCTTAAGTCAAGTCTTTTGTGCCTCTGTTCAAAATATGGGAAGCGGGCGGATAAAAAACGGGAAGCGGTTCCGGCTATTTTGGCATAAAATGACTTGGAAAAACCGCAGGCAGGGAGGTGTGAGGATGAGCACTCGCGGATGGACCCATCCGGCGAAAGGAAGGCTGCTCCCGCTCCGGCGCGGCGAAAGAAACACCGCCCGCGGCACAACCATGAACATGACGGAGGGCAAGCCCCTCGGGCTGCTGACTGTGTTTGCGCTGCCGCTGCTCATCGGAAACCTCTTTCAGCAGGCGTACAACCTGGCGGATTCCATGATCGTCGGTCGGCTGCTGGGGGCCAACGCCCTGGCGGCGGTGGGCGCCACCGGCTCCATCTCTTTTCTCTTTTTTTCCATCTTCAACGGGATCAGCGGCGGCTGCGGCATCGTTACCTCCCAGCTTTTCGGCGCACGGAAGGACGCCATGGTCCGTGCGTCCATTGTCACGTCAGCCTATATCATGCTATCGTCCGCCCTGCTGACCGGCACGGCCGCTTTTCTCATGGTCCCCACCGTGCTCTCCTGGATGGGCACGCCGCCGGACGTCCTGCCCGACGCCATCGTCTACATGCGCATGACCTCGGCCTCGGTGCCGCTGATTGCCGTCTATAACTATGCGTCCTCCATGCAGCGCGCCTTGGGGGATTCCCGGACGCCACTCTATTTCCTGGTGTTTTCCTGCCTAATGAACGTGGGGCTGGATTTGCTGTTTGTGGGCAAGTTTGGCCTGGGCGTTTTCGGCGCGGCGCTGGCCACCATGCTTAGCCAGCTCCTGGCCGGGGCGGGCTCCCTGCTGTATGCGTTCCGCCGCAATCCCTATTTCCACGTGAGCAGGAAGCAAATGGCGTATGAAGCGTCGATTGCGAAGCAGGCGATCCGCCTGGGGCTGCCCCTGGCGCTTCAATGGAGCCTGATCGCCATCTCTACCACGGCGCTGCAATCGGTGGTCAATACTTTCGGCCCCGTGGCTATGGCGGCCTATACCGCCGGGAACCGCCTGGAACAGTTGGTACAGCAGCCCTTCGGTTCCATGAGCATGGCCCTGTCCACCTATACCGGTCAAAACAAAGGCGCGGGAAAGACAGCGCGCATCCGGGAAGGCTTTCGGGACAGCCTGCTGGCCATGCTGGCGCTGGCGGGCGTCATGACGCTGATCATGCAGCTGTTTGGCGAAAATCTGGCGGGCCTTTTCGTTCACGAACAGGACGTGATCGCCCTGGGCGGCAAGGCGCTGAAGATCACCAGCTTATTCTATATTTTTCTTGGGATCATTTATGTTTCCCGCGGCGTACTCAACGGGGTGGGGGACGCCGTGTTTTCCATCATCAACGGAATTGTGGAAATCGCCGGCCGTGTGGGCCTTCCGCTGCTGCTTCTCAAGATGACTTCCGCCGGCGTCTTGACCATCTGGCTCACTGCGGGCATCACCTGGATGCTGGCCGGGACCGCCTGTCTTATGCGGTATGGCTCCTGGAAAAGGAAAACGGAAATAAGAAAACCGGCAGGAAATATGGAATCCTGATCCAATCAATGGGGACGGGCAGCGGGCATGGCCCGCAAGGGAGATCAAACGATGGGAAAGCAGATCAGGTGGCTGTGGGAAAACATGGATAAGCCCTATCGAAAACGGCATATCATCGCGCTGTGCATCTGCGTGACAAGCTGCGTACTGCTGCTGGTGAACCCCGCCCTGTCCCGGCGGCTGATCGACGATGTGATCATGGCCCAAAACCCGGATCCGCTGATGGGCATTCTCATGCTGATGCTGACCGTGAAGCTGGGCAGGGAAGGCATGCGGTATCTGATGGTGATTTTTCTGGAAAAAGCATCCCAGAACGTGATGTTCAACCTGCGCCGCCGGCTGTTTGAAAAAATGCAGTACAACGATATGCGCTTTTTCGACAGCCACCGCACCGGCGATCTGATGACCCGAATGAGCGCCGATCTGGACTGGTGCCGGCATTTTCTCGCCTACATTGATTATCGGATCATCGACGCCGCGTGCACCTTTCTGTTTGCCACGGTATATCTGACGATTGTGAATTGGAAGCTGACCCTGCTGCTCATCGCCATCACCCCGGTACTGCTGCTGATCACCAAATTCTTTTCCAAGCACGTGCGGCCCCGGTTCGTATTCATGCGGGAAAAGCTCAGCGAAATGAACACCGCCGCCCAGGAAAACATCGCGGGCAACCGGGTGGTGAAGGCCTTTGCCCGGGAGGAATACGAGAAGGAACGCTTTGAACAAAAGAACCGCGCCTTCATGGACAGTCATCTGCGCATCAATAAGCTCTGGCTCACCTTCTTCCCCATGATCGAATTGCTGGTGAACGCCATCCAGCTGGTGACGGTATTCGTGGGCGGGCTCTTCATTATCCGGGGCGAACTGACCCCCGGCGAGCTGGCGATTTTTACGGGCCTGAGCTGGGCCGTTTCCAATCCCATGCGGGAGCTGGGCAACCTAATCAACGACCTGCAGCGGTTTTCCACCTCCGCGGCCAAGGTGATGGAGCTGCATTACGGCAAGCCCGAAATCGTGGACGCACCGGACGCCGTGGCCCACGAGCGCATGCAGGGCCGGATCGAATTCGACCACGTTTCATTTGGCATCGACAGCAAACCGATCCTTTCGGACGTGACCTTTTCCGTGCTGCCGGGGCAGACCGTGGCGGTCATGGGCCCCACCGGCGGGGGAAAAACCACCCTGATCCACTTGCTGGCCCGGTTCTATGACGTGACGGAAGGCCAGATCCGGGTGGACGGCTGTGACGTGAAGCAATGGAAGCTGAAGGAGCTGCGGGGCGGCATCGGCACCGCCACCCAGGATGTGTTCCTCTTTTCCGATACGGTGGAGGGCAACATCGCTTTCGGGAATCAGGCGCTGACCATCGATGAAGTGAAGGATTTTGCCCGCCGGGCCGACGCGGCGGAGTTTGCGGAAAAGCTGCCCGAGGGATACGACACCATCATCGGCGAGCGCGGCGTGGGCCTCTCTGGGGGACAAAGGCAGCGCATCGCCCTGGCCCGGGCCCTGGCGGTTCGGCCCAGCATCCTGGTGATGGACGACACCACCTCCGCCGTGGATAGTGAAACGGAATTGTATATTCAAAATCAGCTTCACGCCCTGCCCTTCCCCTGCACCAAATTCATCATCGCCCAGCGCATTTCCTCCATGCGGGACGCCGACCTGATCCTGGTTTTGCAGGATGGCAAAATCACCGAGCAGGGCACCCACCGGGAACTGCTGGAAAAGCGGGGCTATTACTGGCAGACCTACTGCCTGCAGTATGGCATCCCCATGAAGGAGGCGGTGTAAGATGGCCCGAAATAAATTTGACGTGGATGAAAAG
>JAFXZO010000031.1 GCA_017541205.1 Clostridia bacterium
GCGCAATTTGAGTGGTACCGCGAGTTGATTGTCAAAAATCAGCCCGTCTCAAAGAAAACGCTTTGGGGCGGGCTTTTTGTTCGCCTACAGATGAAGGAGGTTTTGCTTCATGCCCACCGCCGCCCAGGCCCCCGAAATGCTTCGGGACGTGGCCGCCCGTATAAGGGAACTAAAAGAGATTTCAGGCTATACCACCGCCGATCTGGCCCGCATGACCAATTTTTCCCTTTCCGACGTCACCCAGTACGAGACCGGCAACGTGGAAATGCCCTTCTCCTTTGTGCATAAGTGCGCCGCCGCCTTCGGCGTGGACATCGTGGACCTGATCGAGGGCACCAGCCCGCGCCTGTCCAACTACAACATCACGCGCCACGGCGAAGGCGAGATCGTCACGGACATCAAGGGCATCGAGATGCGCAACCTGGCTCCCCTGTTCCGCAAGCGCATCGTGGAGCCGTACCTGACCCGCTATTCCTACGATCCCGAATTGCAGGCCGCGCCCATCGAAACGGTCAGCCACCCCGGCCAGGAATTCGACTACATCCTGTCCGGCGTTTTGCGCGCCCAGATCGGCGAGCACACGGAAACGCTGCGCCCCGGGGATTCCATCTTCTTCGATTCCTCCACGCCCCACGGCCTGATCGCCGCGGAAGGGCAGGACTGCGTGTTCCTGGCCGTGGTCATCCCGGGCGAGGAAACGGAGTACAACCCGCACGTGCACGAAGCCGCGCCCGCCGCCTCCGCCTTAAAAACCATCGCGGACCGCTATATCGACACCGAAGTGAACGAAAAGGGCACGCCCACCGCCATCCAGTACCACAACATCGACCGCTTCAATTTCGCCTTCGATATCATGGACGAACTGGCCAGGGAGCACCCGGACCAGCTGGCCATGCTGCACCTGGATATCAATAAGAAGGAACGCCGCTTCTCCTTCCTCGATTTCCACAAGATGAGCAACCGCGCCGCCAACTACTATAAATCCATCGGCATCCGCAAGGGCGACCGGGTCATGCTGGTGCTGCGCCGCCAGTATCATTTCTGGATCACCATGCTGGCCATGGAAAAGCTGGGCGCGGTCGTGATCCCGGCGACGGACCAATTGCTCTGCAAGGATTACATTTACCGTTTCCAGACCGGCGAAGTGAGCGCCGTCGTCTGCACCAGCCACGGCCAGGCCGCGGGCGAAATCGAAAAGGCCCTGCCCGAAAGCCCGAACGTGAAAACGCTCGTTTACTGCGGCGGCAGCCGGGAGGGCTGGCACGATTTTGACAGCGAATATTCCATGTTCTCCTCGCACTTTGACCGCACGGAGGATTCCGCCTGCGGGGACGACCCCATGCTCATGTTCTTTACCTCCGGCACCACGGGCTATCCCAAGCTCGTCTGCCACAGCCACAAGTACCCCCTGGGCCATTACATCACCGCTAAATACTGGCACAACGTGATCCCCGGCCAACTGCACCTGACCATTTCGGACACCGGCTGGGCCAAGGCCTGCTGGGGCAAGATCTTCGGCCAGTGGCTGTGCGAGGCCGCGCTCTTCGTCTACGACTTTGACCGCTTCCACGCCGACGATATCCTGCCGCTCTTTAAGCAATACGATATCAAGACCTTCTGCGCGCCGCCCACCATGTACCGCATGCTCATCAAGGAGGACCTGAGCAAATACGACCTTTCCTCCATCGTGCACGCCTCCATCGCGGGCGAAGCGCTAAACCCCGAGGTCTTCCAAAAGTTCAAGGAAGCGACCGGCCTTTCCATCATGGAGGGCTTCGGCCAGAGCGAATCCGCCGTCATCATCGGCAACCTCACCGGCATGACGCCCAAGCCCGGCTCCATGGGCAAGCCCGTACCGCTCTATAACGTGGCGCTGGTCGATCCCGCCGGGAACGAGGTGCCGGTCGGCGAGGTGGGCGAAATCGTGATCCGCACCGGGGAAAACATCCCGCCCTGCGGCCTGCTCACCGGCTATTACGGCAGCGACGACAAGAACGTGAACGGCAACTGGCACGACGGCCTCTACCACACCGGCGACACCGCCTGGCGGGATGAGGACGGGTACTACTGGTACGTGGGCCGCGTGGACGACCTCATCAAGTCCTCCGGCTACCGGATCGGCCCGTTCGAGATCGAATCCGTCATCATGGAACTGCCCTACGTGCTGGAATGCGGCGTTTCCGCAGCCCCCGATCCCGTGCGCGGCCAGGTGGTCAAGGCCAGCATCGTGCTGGTCAAGGGCAAGGAAGGCACGGAGGAGCTCAAGAAGGAAATCCAGTCTTACGTCAAGCAGCGCACCGCGCCTTACAAGTATCCCCGCATCGTGGTTTTCCGGGACGAACTGCCCAAAACCACCAGCGGCAAAATTCAAAGGGCGCTGCTGTAAAACGGATGGGTCATAATGGGGGAAACCGTTCTTTGGAAGCCAAAGAACGGTTTCCCCCAGACCCCTTTCCAAGAAAGCTTTATAATGTGTTATCTTCTAAAAAACTTGAATACATCGTTTGGAGGAGGTTCTTTCTCTATTAACAATCCAAAAGAGCAACAAAGGAAAAACCAAAAAACTACCGCCGTGTCATCCTGAGCATCACGAAGCGCCAGCGGAGTGATAAGCGAAGGATCTCCTCTAGCCTATACATTCATTCTTTTTAGAAAATAAGCATTATTTGTATCTTCATCCGTTTCCAACTGGAAAGATACTTTTTTTATTTTCAATGCAACAAAAACCAGCCTTCGCGTGTTATTATGGATAGAGAATGGAAAGGGGGCCGCGAAGTGAAACGATTTTTGCTGTGCCTGCTCATCCTGACGCTGCTCTTTGGTCTGTCCCCCGCGGGAGCGGAAGAATCGGCGGAAGATTGGATGCGGCAATTCG
Organism: Clostridia bacterium; assembly: GCA_017541205.1. GTDB lineage: Bacteria > Bacillota > Clostridia > Christensenellales > Aristaeellaceae > RUG563. The sequence goes on from JAFXZO010000031.1 coordinate 2,876, forward strand.
TCCGGGTGGACGGCGATACCCTGACCGTGCAGGAGGGGGTGAGCGCCCTGGGCTCCTGCTGGGGCAAGTGGATCGAAGTGGACGGCGAAGAGGAATATATCGAGCCCGGCGCCGAGGAAATGGCGCTTTTCGCCGACAGCTTCTCCCTGGATCGCTGGACCGTTTTTCCCGATGCAGAGGATGGAGCGAAGGCCGAGATCACCCGTATCCGCCTGCCCGAAACCCTGCGGGCGCTGGGCTCGGAAGCGATCTGTTACTTCAGTCTAACAGCGTTTACCCTGCCGGAAGCCCTGGAGAAAATCTATGCGGACGCGCTGTACTATTGCGCTGTCGATACCCTGCGCATCGAATGCGCCTTGCCCTGGGATGATCTATGGACCGCCGTCAGCGAAAACCGGATCCTCAATTACGATACGCCGGAAGGGCACCCGCTGTATCAAGCCATCGACGGGGTGCTGTTTTCCGCGGACGGGAAAACCCTGCTTTCCTATCCCAGCGGCAGGAGGGATACGCATTACGACGTGCCCGCCGGGGTGGAAAAGATCGGCAAACAGGCTTTCTACGGCGCGTGCCTGCAAACCATCTCCCTGCCGATCGGCCTCAAGGAAGTGGACGATTACGCGTTCCTGGGCTGCACGCGCCTGCAGGCCGTCGCCCTGCCGCTGACGGTCACATCCGTCGGCGAAGATGTTTTCTGCGAATGCGTGTCGCTGGAATTGGTATCGCTGCCCGATGGGCTGCGCGCGGATCGGGATGAGGAGAGCGGCTGGGTGGTTTATTACCCGGATTCCGCCCTCTACCGCGGCGACAACGGCGACACCCTGAAGGCGGATGCGTGGGAGCTGGGGGACGAAATCTATCAGGACGCCAATTCCCTGTGGGAGCCGGGACGGCTGAACGGCCACGGGCAAGGCGTGCCGGTGTACAAGGAAGCGGACGGCGATGAAACCGTGCTGACCCTGCCGGACGGCGCGTTCGTGTACCTGAAATGGTGCAGCGGGAACCGGGTGCTGCTGGGCACGCCGATCGACTGGGACGGCGAATACGGCTGGGCAGCCATCGAAAATGTGGAGTTTTCCCCCGGGGAAACGCTGTTTGCTTACTCGGATATCGTGCCCCGGCTTAACGCGCGGGCCTGGAAGCGCTATCTGCCCGCGCCCGGGATGGACGCGGAAACGGAGGAGATGCCCGCCTTTGACCGGGACGTATTAAGCTGGCATTTGTTCGGGCCGGTCGTAACCTTCCACGGATATTACGGCGGCTATACCGAAGAAAACATCGTTGCCTTCGGCTGCGCCGTGCAGGATACCGAAATCTGCCGCGTCCCGGACGGCACGGATAACGCGTATGCCATCATGTACAGCGAGGATCCGTTTTCCCCCATTCCGCTGCTCAATGGGCCGGACGGCGCGCAGCTGGAAGCCCTCCCGGGCGGAACGCAGGTGAAGATCCTTTCGGAAACCGAAAACGGATACTTCGTCACGACCGGCTTCACGGAAGGCTGGGTATCCGTCCGTCACATCCTCATCGTACCGGCAAGAACCGAAAATTAAGGAGGAAAACCATCCATGAAACGTATTCTTTGTATCCTGGTCAGCTGCCTGCTGTTCATCGCGCCCGCCCTGGCGGAGAACCCGGACACCGGCTCCTGGAGCCAGATCAATCAGGCCGTGAGCCGCGGCGAAAACTGGCAAAAAATCGTAACCGACGATGCCCGGTTTTCTCTGGGCGAAAAAACGCCGCTCGAAGGCGGCGAAGGCCTGTATATCGCTTCCTATGGCACCTATCCCAGCATGGACGGCAGCACCGTCTGCGTGCCGATGGCGATGGAGCTTGCAAGGCAATGGCTGGACCTTCCCGAAGCGGACATGAACGGCTTCGTCACCTTTTCCACCACGCCCTACGCCTATGACCGGCTGATCCAGGGCAAGCCCAATCCGCTCTCCACCGTCAAATCCCAGGGCGTCATGATGGACGATACCCACCCCATCGACCTGGTGCTGGCCACCTATCCCAACGCCGACGAGCGAAAGGCGGCCGAGGACGCGGGCGTGGAGCTGATCTACGTGCCCTTCTGCTACGACGCGTTCATCTTCATGGTGAATGACCAGAATCCCGTCGAAAGCCTGACCGTGCGCCAGATTCAGGAAATCTATTCCGGCCGGTACGTTTCCTGGAGCCAGTTGGGCGGCGAAGCCCTCCGCCTGGACGCTTACCAGCGCCCGCACGGCAGCGGCAGCCAGACCGCCATGGAGGAAATGGTGATGCAGGGGCTGCAAATGAGCCGGGTGAATGAAAATTACATTTCCGACGGCATGGCCGACGCCGTGCAGCAGGTGGGCAATTACCAGAACGGCCTGGGGGCCGTCGGGTACAGCTATCTGTACTATGTGAACGCGTTGGTGGAAAGCGGCGGCATCAAGGTGCTGTCCATCGACGGCGTCGCGCCGACCGACGAAAACCTCCAGTCCGGCGCGTATCCCTTCACCGTCAACTATTACGCCGTGTACCGCAAGGGCGACGAAAACACGGAGGCGTTCGTCCGCTGGCTGGTGGGCGAGGAAGGCCAGATGGCCGTGCGCCAGGCGGGGTATGTGCCGCTGTATTGAGGATTATATTCTATTCAAAAAAAGAAAGCCATCCCGCATGAAATGATCAGATGGCTTTCTTGCTGAACAGCGCGCTCCTTCGATAGCGGATGATGAGCAGCGCGGAGCACATCACCCAGCCCACGGGATAGGCCAGGGCAACGGCGAGGAAGCCCGCGCCCAGCGCCCTTGTCACGGCCAGGTAGATCTGCCGGAACACCACGAAGCTGGCCAGCATGATGACGGTGGGCATGGTGGCGTCCCCGATGCCGCGCAGTGCGCCGGCGTAAGTCTGGTTAAAGCACGTGGTCAGATAAAAGGGGGTCACGATGCGGATAAAGCGTTCGCCGAATTCGATCACTTCCGGCTCCGGCGAAAAAGCGCCCAGCAGCTGCCGCGCCAGCGCGTACACGATGATCCCCAGCGCCGCCGTGGAAATGAAGCTCATGATAACGGCGGTCTTGACGCCTTCCTGCGCGCGCTTATTCTGCTTAGCGCCCCAGTTCTGCCCCACGAACGTGGTGGACGACATGGCGATCGCCTGCACCGGGATCAGCACGAAGGCGTCCACCTTGCCATAGATCCCGTAGCCCGCCATGCACGCGGAGCCGAAATAGTTGATATACGCCTGCACGAACACATTGGAAAAGGCCGTAACGGCGGATTGGATGCTGCTGGGCAATCCGAGGCGCAGGATGCCCCGAATGGAGCCCGGGTCGATGCGCAGGGAACGAAGGCGCAGCCCGTAATCGCTTTCCTCCCGAAACAAGACCGCCAGGATCAGCGCCGCGGAAATGAACTGCGAAAGGATGGTGGCGTAGGCGACGCCGTCCACGCCCATATGGAATTGCAGCACGAAAAGCAGGTCCAGGCCCGTATTGAGCAGGGCGGAGAGGATCAGAAAAAGCAGCGGCCGCCTGGAATCCCCCACCGCCTTGAGAATGCCGCTTCCCATGTTATAAAACAGCACGCCCGTTATGCCGGAAAAATAAATCGTCAGATAGACGCGGGATTCCTCCATCACGTCCTCCGGCGTCTGCATGAAGCGGAGCATGGGATCGATAACCATTAAGCCGATGCCCGTCGCGATCAGGCTGATGAGAAACGTGAGCGCGATGGTGGTGTGCACGGCCTTGCTCAGGCCCTGCCGGTCATGCGCGCCGTAGCGCTGGGAAATGATGACCGACGCGCCGATGGCGAGCCCCGCGCACGAGCCCACCACGGTATTGATGATCGGCCCGGTGGAGCCGACCGCGGCCTGCGCCTGCTGGCCGACGAACTGGCCCACCACCATGGTGTCCACCGTATTATACAATTGCTGGAACAGGAGCCCGACCGCCATTGGGATGGAAAACCGCACCAAATGCCGCCAGATGCTGCCCTGCGTCATGTCTGAATCCGTTCTTGCCATGATGATCCTCCTGCGGGGGCGGATGAGAGAAGATGATCCGCGCGTCAGTTTTCCTTCATGACCTTTTGAAGCCTGGGCGCAAGCAGAGAAGCCAGGATGATTTTCGCCGCGTCTCCGGGCAGGAAGGGCAGCACGCAAATGCCCAGGCTTTCATAGAGCGTGCGCCCGGTCTGGTGAACGAACCAGGCCGTGCCCAGCGCGTAACAGATCAGGGTGCCAAGGAGCAGGGAGACGCAGCGGGCAAAAAAACCGTCCCTGCTGCCAAGCATGGGGATGCCCGCCAGCATGGCATAGGGAAGATACCCGATCAGATACCCGCCCGTCGGCCCAAGGAGCGCGGAAACGCCGCCCTTGAACCCGGCGAACACCGGAACGCCCACAGCGCCAAGCAGCAGGTATACCGCGGCCGATACCGCCCCCCGCTTCCAGCCGAGCAGCAGCCCCGCCATCATGACCCCGAATGTGGCCAGGCTCAGCGGCACCAGCCCCGGCAGCGGAATCTGTATCTGCGAAAGCACCGCGATCACCGCGGTCATCAGCGCAGTATACACCAGCTGTTTCACATTGGCGCCCTTTGTTTTCCGATCGGCCATGCTCCTTTTTCCTCCCAAAGCTTTTGGCGCCGTCCCTGCCGCCGCGCGCGCGCAGATTGACAGGAAACGGCACCGGTAGTATACTTCATGCAGGATGGAATGTCAAATTCTACCCTTTTCTCGCATAACCGATCAAACAGATCCATGCATAAAGGAGCAGCTGAGAAGCCATGAAGAACATTTGGAAAAAAATGAAAAGCAGCTGGATCGCCTGCGCCGTCGCGACCATTCTGGTCGGCCTGGTGCTGGTGCTGTTTCCGGGCGAAACGCTGAAAATCATCAATTATCTGCTTGGCGCTCTGTCCATCGTCATGGGCATTCTGCGCGTCGTGCGCTATTTCCGGCAGGATCATACCTACCCCTTCCTGTTCCAGAGCGATCTGGTCGTGGGCCTGATCGCGATCGGCCTGGGGCTGTTCCTCATGACGAGGGCCGAGGCCGTCCTTTCCATGATCCCGTTCCTGTTCGGCCTGCTGCTTGCCGGCTGCGGCGTGGGGAGCGTCCTGCGCGCGGCGGACGCCAAGCGCGCCGGCATCCGTTCCTGGGCCGTGCTGCTGGGCCTGGCGATCCTGACCATCATTGCCGGCGCCGTGATCCTCTTCAATCCCTTCACGGCCCTTGAAATCAGCGTGATCGTGATCGGCGCGTGCCTGATATACCAGGGCGTCCACGATATCGCGGTCGTGCTGCTGGTCGGCAAACGCATCGAAGCATGGCGCAAGGCCCGCGCGCAGGAATGATGCCCGCATGCGCCGCCCCCTGTCCGCATAGAATCGGGCAGGGGGTTTTGTTATGCGCAAATCTGCTGTCCGCATCCTGCTTTGCTGCCTGGGGCTTTTGCTGACCGCCGGGCTTGTGTTCCTGTTCCCCGGAAAAGAAAGGGAAGAAATGAAGGCTCCCGCCCCGGCGCTCATCCGGGTGTGGACGCGGGAAGGGGAAAGCGATCTGTACCAATGGCTGCGCAAGCGGGCCGCGGCCTACGAAAAGGAAACGAAGGCGCGCGTTTACATCCGCTTCGCGACGCAGGAGGAAGCACAGGCTGCGATGGAAGGGCGGGACGACCTGCTTAAGCCCGATCTGCTCCTTTTTCCCGGCGAAGGAGAAATCGCCGCGCTGCGGGGCTATGCGCTGATCCTGCGGGACGGCGATAACCCCGTTTCGACCCCGCCGCCCACCTATTCCCTCTTTACCCGGCCAAGCCCGACGCCCGCGCCCATCCCAACGCCCGCGCCGCTGACGGACGCCGATCAAAGCCGCCCCGCGCTGGCCCCGCCCGGCTGCGCGGGCGCGCTGCCCCATACCGTCGTAAGCTTATCGCCGCTTTCGGATTTTCTTGAGGGCAAGGCGGACGCGGCGCTTTTGACCGCCGGGGAAGCCGCGCAATTGCCCTTTGGCTACCGGGCGTACGCGCTGCCGGACGGGCGGGGCATGGCCCGGTTTGGCGCGCGGGCGCTTTCGCCGGGCGGCGATCAGTTCCTTCGCTTCCTGCTTTCCCGTCCGTCCCAGCAGGCGCTTTCGGAGCAAGGCCTGTTTTCCCCCCGTTATCCGCTCTACCAGGGGCGGGATTCGCTTTCCGCCCTCATCGAAAGCGGCTGGAATTTTCCAGATTAGCGGTTTGCCGGTATATTTTTCCTGCCTTCCGGGCATCCTTGGTGCTGAACAGGAGGCGGAAACAATGAAGGAAGACGTATGCATCCTCTGCGGCCGGGCGTTCCCCACCGGACTTCAGGTGATGGGCTGTTTGATTTGCTTTCCCTGCGAGAAGCGGATGCTGGGCCCCGCCCTGCCCGCGCGGGAGCGTCGGGCGCTCGCGCGGCTGTACGGGCCGGATCCCGCCGAAGAAATGGCGGCGGGCGGCCCCGGCCATAAAAAAACCGTTCCATTTCCCATCTTTCGGGAACAAAACCGGGTCCTGCTCCGTTAGCATGTATGAAAGGCCATTGAACGGAGGGGATCCCCATGAAGGTACGCTTGTTCGTCAGGATTTTGTCCTTGCTGATTTGCTGCCTGGCGCTTTTCGGCGGCGTTTGCCCCGCCCGCGCGGAGGGCTGCCAGATCGCCGGCCAGGGAATTCTTGATTTCGCGCTCGTCCAGGGCACCAGCCGGGTGAATCTGCGCAAAGGCCCCGGCACGCAGTACGACGTGCTCGCCGCGGTGGATGAATACACCTGGGTGGGCCTGACCGCCAGGCAGGGCGATTGGTACGTCATCTATGTGCCCGCCCTCAGGCAGAGCGGCTACATGAGCGTCAACTATCTCAAACTCGGCGAGGACGCGTCCCCCGTCATTTCCACCGGCGGCGTGGTCAAAAACCCCGTCGCCACCCAGTTTTTGAACCTCAGGGCCTATCCGAGCTATGACGCCCAGGTGCTGGGCATCTTCTACAACGGCACGCCTTTTACCCTCCTGTCCGATCCGGGCAGCGGCTGGCTCCAGGTGCTGGTCGGCCAGCAGGTGGGGTATTTCCGTAAGGAATTTGTGCAGCTGAGCGCCGCGTCCGGGCAGAATATCTATTACATCCAATCGCCCAACAGCGGCGGCGTGAACCTGCGCAACGCGCCGTACCTGAACGGCTCCGCCGTGCTCAGCCAGTACCCGGCGGGCACGCGGGTGAGCGTGCTGCTCTCCTCGCCCAAATCCGGCGCTTATTGGAAGGTGGCCGTGAACGGCGTGACGGGCTACATGGATTCCAGGTATCTGGTGCGCTCGTCCAACACGTCCGGCGGGTCGGCCGCGTCCTCCGGCTCCGGCGCGTCCCATGCCGCGAAGCCGAAAACGCAGGGCTCCGCCACGGTCAGCAATCCCAAGGCCACGCAATACCTGAACCTGCGCGCCCAGCCTTCCACGACCGCCAAGGTGGTCGCCCAGTACCGCAACGGCGTACGCTTTGAGGTCATCCAGGCGGGCGAAACCTGGACGAAGGTCTACGGCAGCGCCACCGGCAACATCGGCTATTTTATGACCAGGTATCTGCACCTGTCCGGTGCGTCCACCCAGAAAACCGTCAGCAACGGCACGTCCTACGTCAATCTCCGCTCCGCGCCGAGCAAGGCGTCGGGCCAGGTGTATATCCGCGTGCCCTCCGGCGCATCCATCACCGTGCTGATCCCCGGCGACGAATGGACCAAGGTGCGCTACGGCGGCACGGAAGGGTACATGATGACGTGCTTCCTGAAATAAGCCGGGCGATGAAACGCCCCGGGCAACCCCGCCCGTCCCAAAGAAAGCGTGGGCTTCCTTCCGATCCGGTTGGAAACCCACGCCTTTCATTTGGAGGATCACGCGTTAGGCCGCGTTCATCCGATTCAGTACACTTCCTGCGCCCGCAGCTTATATCCCCTGCGGTACACCGTTTCGATGCAGAAAAAGCCCAGCTTCTTGCGAAGCCGCTGGATATGCACGTCCACCGTGCGGGTCGCCCCGGGGCAGACATAGCCCCAGGCATCCCGCAGCAGCTCCTGACGGGACACAGGACGATCGATGTTCTGAGCCAATTCCTGCAAAAGGGAAAATTCCTGCTGGGTCAGTTCGCAGGGCTCGCCGTCCACATATACGACCTTTTCTTTCTCGTCGATGGCCAGCAGAGCAGGATTATCCTCCTGGGGAAAAATCGAAAGCATCGTACTCATCTCTTTTGTCACCTCATACATATAGACGAATGAAACGCCCCTTTTGTTCCTTCCTACTGAAAAAAATGAAAAAAGGCGGCGGAACATACAAAAAACGCATATTCTTTTGTCCCCGCGCGCATACTATGAAAGGAAACGACAGGAAAAATCCGGAGGAAAACGCTATGGAACAGACCATTCACGCAGCCAGGGGCGGCTGGAGCCAGGAAGAAACAGACCTTTTGTGGCAGGAGATCCACGCGGCAGCGGATACCGGCGCGCCGCTGAGGGCGGTGTTCGAGCGCATGGGCGAAGCCCTGGGAAGAAAGCCCAACAGCGTCAGGAATTATTACTACATGCAATTGCGGGATCAGCCCGCCGGCAGCCTGCGCCGCGCCGCGCCCTTTGAAAGCTTCACCCCGGAGGAAATTCACCGTCTGCTTCGTCACGTGCTCCAGGACCGGGGAAGGGGCGTTTCGGTCCGGGCCTCGGTGACGAATCTTTCCGGCGGCGATAAAGCGCGGATGCTCCGGTATCAGAACAAATACCGCGCCATCCTGCGCAAAAAGCCCGCGCTGATCGACAGCGTGATCGAGGAGCTGCGCAGCGAGGGCCTGCCCTGCCCCCCGACGCAGCTTGCAGCGCCGGGCCATGCGCCGGAACCCTTTTCGATCCCCGAGGCTGTGGCGGACCCGGACGTGCAATGCATCCTGCACGCCCTGAGCTCCCTGGCCGGGCGCGCCCAGAAGGGCGGCCCCCTTCCGGGCGACCGGCTGCGGGTGCAGCGCGATCTATTGTCCATGCAGCTGGAAGAAATGCAGCTCGCCGCCAAATCCCTGATCGGCGCATGCAAGGATTTTCTGGGCGTCCCGCTCGAGGAGCGCGCCTCCTCCCTCCCTGAATTCTGCGGCGCGCTCACCCGGCATATCGCCAAGCTTGAAACCCTCTGCGAATAAGTCTCCGGGCGCCATTTTTTCGGCGCCTTTTCCAACGCATTTTTGGTTGACAGGAGGCGCTTTTCCTCTTATAATAAAGCAAACGGGCCATGACGGGACAGGGTTCGCATTCCCCCGGGCAAAGAGAGCGCGTTCCAGGCTGAAAGACGCGCGCCGGGCAAGCGATCAGGACACCCCCGAGCCTTCCCGGCTGATCCGGGCGCATTCCCGCGTTATCGGGCAAAAGCGGCGCGGAAGGTTTTTTCCGCGCAAGCAGGGTGGCACCGCGAAGATTTCTTCGTCCCATGCGCAGGCATGGGCGTATTTTTTTAAGGAGGGAACAACATGCTGACGCAAGCGCCCAAGGGTACCAGGGACATGCTTCCCCAGGACGCCTATCTGTGGCAGTGGATCGAGCAAAAGGAAAGGGAAGCCGCCGCGCGGGCCGGCTACCGGGAGATCCGCACGCCTGTCTTCGAGCATACGGAGCTTTTCCTGCGCGGCGTGGGCGACACCACGGACATCGTGCAGAAGGAAATGTACACCTTCAAGGACAAGGGCGACCGCTCCATCACCTTAAAGCCCGAGGGCACGGCCGGCGCGGTGCGCTCGTTTATCGAGAACCACATGTTCGCCGATACGCTGCCCTGCAAGGTGTACTATCTCAACGCGCCGATCTTCCGCTATGAGAATCCCCAGAGCGGGCGGCTGCGCGAGCATCATCAGTTCGGCATGGAGTGCTTCGGCGGCAGGGAGCCCACGGTGGAGGCGGAATTGATTTCCACGCTGTTCGGCTTCCTGACGGGGCTCGGCCTCCAAAACCTGCGCGTGCACATCAATTCCATCGGCTGCCCGGAATGCCGGCCAAGGTATCACCAAAAGCTCAAGGAATATCTGGGCGAGCGCATCCACGATATGTGCGCGACCTGCCAGGAACGCTTCCAGAAGAACCCCCTGCGCATCCTGGACTGCAAGGAAGAAAAATGCAAGGCCATCGTGAAGGACGCCCCCCTGATCCTGGACTGCCTGTGCGACGAATGCAAAGCACATTTTTCCCAACTGCAGGCGCTGCTTTCCGCCCGGGGCATCCCCTTCGCCATCGATCCCCATATCGTGCGCGGGCTGGATTATTACACCAAGACGGTGTTTGAAATCATCATGCAGTCCGGCCGCGAGGGCCTGGCCCTGTGCGGCGGCGGGCGGTATGACGGGCTGGTGGAGCAGCTGGGCGGCCCCGCGACGCACGCGGCGGGCTTCGGCATTGGCGCGGAACGCATTTTGATGGAGCTGAAAAACCAGAATCTGCTGCCCGAAATGCCCGCCGCCACGGACGTCTATGTGGCCAACCTGGGCGCGGACATGAAAATCCCCGCCTTTACCTTCACCCAGGCCCTGCGCGATCACAGTGTCAAGGCGGACTGCGACCTGACGGGCCGCTCCCTCAAAGCGCAGTTCAAATTCGCCGATAAGATCGGGGCGAAGTACGTGGCGCTCATCGGCGGCGAAGAATACGAGCGCGGCGTCGTCAAGCTGAGGAACATGGCCACAAAGGAAGAGAAGGAATTGCCGCTCGCTTCCGCGGCGGACGAAATCGCAAGCATCGTTTTCTGAGCTATACTTCATGATGAAAAAGGAGTTGTATCACAAATGGAACGCAATCTGATCGCGAACGTCGTATGCGGCGAAACCAACAAGATCCAGGGCTTTGTGGAGAACCTGCGCAACAAGCGCACCATGGCCTTCCTGGTGATCCGGGATCACTCCGGCCGCCTGCAGGTGACCATCGAAAAGGAAAAGCACCCGGACCTGGCCGCCATCGTGGACCAATTGACGGTGGAAAGCGTCGTCACCTGCGTGGGGCCCGTGGTGGAAAACGAATACGTCAAGATGGGCGGCAAGGAAATGCTGCCCGAGGAAATGGAGATCCTCTCCATCGCCGAGCCCCTGCCCCTCACCAAGGACGCCGCGATCGACAGCCGCCTGGATTACCGCTGGGTGGACCTGCGCAGCGATAAAAACACCCTGATCTTCAAGGCCCAGACCGAGCTGGTCGGCGCGCTGCGGGCATACTGCCTGGACAAGGGCTTTATGGAGATCCATACCCCCAAGCTGATCGGCGCGGCCAGCGAATCGGGCGCGGACGTGTTCGAGCTCAAATATTTCGACCGCAAGGCCTACCTCTCCCAGAGCCCGCAGTTCTATAAGCAGATGGCCATGGCCGCGGGCTTCGACCGCATTTTCGAGGTCGGCCCCGTATTCCGCGCCGAAAAATCCTTCACCAACAAACACGCCACCGAGTTTACCGGCTTCGACGTGGAAATGAGCTATATCACCTCCTTCCGCGACGTGATGGATTTTGAGGCGGGCCTGCTGCAATACGCCTTAAAGCGCGTCAAGGAAAAGTACGGCGAGAAGATCAGGGAGCTCTACGGCCTGGAAACCGTGGTGCCCGCGCTGCCCTTCCCCGTCATGAAGCTGCAGGACGTGTACAACGAGCTCGAGGAGCGCTACGGCTACACCGTGGAGGACAGCGAAAAGAACGATCTGACCACCGACGCCGAGCATCTGTGCGCCAAGCTCTCGATGGACAAGTTCGGCCACGAATTCCTCTTCGTGACCGATTACGGCCCCGAAAAGCGGGCATTCTATCACATGCGGGATGAAAACGGCATGCCGCTGGGCTACGACCTGATCTGGCGCGGCACCGAAATCACCACCGGCGCGCAGCGCGAGCACCGCTATGAACAGCTGCGCCGTCAAGCCGATGAAAAGGGCCTGGGCGAAGACGTGAAATTCTACATGGACTTTTTCCGCTTCGGCTGCCCGCCGCACGGCGGCTTCGGCCTGGGCGTGGACCGCCTGACGATGCTGCTGCTGGGCATCAGCATCAAGGAAGTCATGTTCCTCTTCCGCGGCCCCAACCGCATCACGCCCTGACAAGACAAGCCCTGAAACAGTTGCCAAAATGGAAAAAATCTGATATACTTGACTATACCTGTAAGGAGGTGCTTTCACATGCCGCAGAAAACCCAGAAAAAAGACAATCTTCCCGTCAAAGTGGACGTGGATTTGCAAAACGGCGGCACGATCAGCTACGCCAACGAAGTGATCGCCACCATCGCGGGCGTGGCCGCCAATGAGATCGACGGCATCGCCGGCATGTGCGTCAGCGGCGGCTTCAGTGAAATTTTGGGCCGCAACAAAAACATCACCCGCGGGGTGAAGGTGGAAGTGGGCAGCCAGGAAGCCGCGGTGGATCTTTATGTGATCGTGGAATACGGCAAGCCCTTCCAGAAGCTTGCCGCCGAGGTGCAGGAAAACGTGCGCAAGGCCCTGGAAAGCCTGACCGGGCTGCATGTGGTGCGCGTGGACGTGCACGTGCAGGGCGTCAGCTTTGAAAAGGAAAAGAAGGCCAACCAAAATAGCCTGGAGGCCTCCAAGAATCCCGTGCTCGCCGCGCCCGAAACGCCCGCCGCGGAAAAGGCCGAGGCAAAGCCCGAAGAGGCGCAGGAGGCCCTTTCCGAAGAAAAACCGGAGGAAACGCCGCAGATCGCTGCGGAAGAAAAGCCGGAAGAAGCGCCCGCCGCCCCGGAAGAAGAAGAAAAGCCCGCGGACGAGGTGCTTTCGGACGAAGCCCTCTCCGAAGAAAAGAACGCCTTTGACGAAGCGACCCTTTCCGAAGAAGCGCAGCTGGACGGCGCGCCCGCCGAGGAAGCGGAGGCCGCCGCCCCCGCCGAGGAGGCGCTGCCCCCCGTTCAGGAAGCGGAGCCGCAGGAGCAGCCCGAGCCCGTCAAACGCGGCAGGAAAAAAACCGTCACCGACGGCGCCGAGCCCAAGCTTCCAAAGCCCCGGGGCCGCAAGCGCGCCTGATTCCCGGCGAATGATCCGACGCCATTCATGGCTTGGCCGCACTTCATCGCGCAGCGGCCATTCTGAAAAGGAGCGATCAAGATGAAAATCAAGTTTCGGGATCGGCTGATTCTGTTCCTGGGCGCGGTGTTGACCGCCCTTTCCGGCGTCGTGCTGTTCGTTGCCGGGCTGCAGATTCAGGGCATCATCGCCGAAATGGCGCTTTGGGCCCGGGTGGTGTGCATCCTGTTCGGCCTGTTGCTGATCGCGTTCGGCGGGTATCTGCTTTTCCTTCCGCGCACGGTCAACGCGGCGAAAAAGGATTTTGTGGTGCAGAAGACGGAGAACGGCGAACTGCGCATCGCGGTCAAGGCCATTGAAAACCTGGTGCAAAAGTGCATCGATCTGCATGAAGAAATCACCGTCCGCTCCATGAAGATCCTCAACAGCCGGGAAGGCGTGATCGTGGATCTGTTCGTATCCCTGGCCAACAATATTTCCATCCCCATGGCCATCGCCTCCCTGCAAAAGCAGATCAAGCAATACCTGGTGGCTTCCTCGGGCATCGAGGTAAAAGAAGTGCGCGTATCCGTGGAATCCACCCAGGATGAGCCCGCCATCGAGCAGATCGCCGAAGAAGAAGAAAAGGAAGAAGAAGCGGCCCTGCCCCAGGCGGAGGAAAAGCCGCCCCTGCATCAGCGTCTCTTCGGCCGCCAGAACCAGCCCGCCATCATGCCCCAGGCCCCGGACGCTGATACGGAAAAAGAGGATGAAGGCGATCAGGCCCCGACGGAAGAAGAAGAGGCTCGGGACGAAGCGCATGAGGAAGCGGAAGAAGAGGAAACGGAGGTGCCGGCACATGAGTGACCAGGAGCGCAAGTCTGTTTTTTCCAACGTTTTTACCATCGGCACCCCGGAGTGCGCCATCTTTTTCTCGGTGGCGGCCATGGTGCTGGCTTTGCTGATTCTGACGGTCGGCTTCTGGAAGGCGGTGCTGATCGCCGCGCTGATGGCGGTCGGCGCGTTCCTGGGCGGCGTGAAGGATAAGAGGCAATGCCTCAAGAACGTCATCAACCGCCTGTTCCCCGCCCGCAGCGTCGTGCCCTATCGGGAGCAGAACCCGGAGATCGCCCGCGCCGTGCGCAAGGCGACCGAAGCGCCGGCAAAGGATGAAGCCGAAGCCGTCCCTGAAGAGGAAACGCCCGCGCAGGATCAACCGCAGGACGAAGCCTAAAGTCCCTGATACCAAAGTAACGCAAGAACGGAGATAAATGCATGTCTCGAAAAGCAGCGCGGGCGGCAGCCGTGCAGATGGAATTTGAACAGATGCTGGGCGGCGAAGGCGGCGAGGAAACGCTGCGCGGCCTGATTGCTTTTGAGCCGGAAAACGACGATCAGGCGTACATCGACGCCCTCCTTTCGGGCATCCGGCAGAACGAAGATCAGCTGGACGCCCGGATCGAAAAATGCCTGAAGGGCTGGACGCTGGACCGCATCGCCAAGGTGGATCTGGCGGTGCTGCGGGTCGCTGCGTACGAAATGTGCTGCGCGCGCGAAACGCCCGACGCCGTCATCATCGACGCGGCGGTGGCCCTGGCGCAGCGGTTTGATTCGCCCACGGCGGCCAAGTTTGTCAACGGTGTTTTGGCCACCCTGCTTGCCACCCGGGATCAGGAGGCGCAGGCCTGATGCTGGCCTTGGGGCTGGATACCAGCTGCTATACGACATCCGCCGCAATATGCTTTACCGACGGCCTGCCGCGGCAGGAGCGGCGGCTGCTTCCGGTGCCGGCGGGTGAACGCGGCCTTCGCCAAAGCGAGGCCGTTTTTGCGCATGTAAGGCAGCTTCCGAACGTGCTCCTTCCGCTGCTGAAGGATCTTCCCGAGCCGATCGGGTGCGTGTGCGCCTCCGCGTCGCCAAGGGACGGCGAGGATTCCTACATGCCCGTTTTCCAGGTGGGCGTATCCCAGGGACAAGCCCTGGCCGCGGCGCTTGGCGTCCCCTTTTTCACCACCACCCACCAGCGCGGCCACATCGAAGCGGCAAAATACGGGACCGGCCTGAACGCCCAAAGGTATATCGCGCTGCATCTGTCCGGCGGCACCACGGACGCGCTGCTCATGGACGGGGACGCGCTGACGCCCGTCGGAACAAGCGCCGATCTCCATGCCGGACAATTGGTGGACCGGATCGGCGTCGCGCTCGGCCTCCCCTTTCCCGCCGGGCCTTTCCTGGAAGAAATGGCCATGCGGGGCGAAAACCGCAATCGCGTGCCCGTCAGCTTTGAGCAGGACGGCCTGCGCTGCCATCTTTCCGGAGCGGAAGCGCAGCTTTTGCGCATGATCCGGGCCGGAGAAAAGAAAGAAGACGTCGCCGCCGAGGTGTACGGCGTGCTGTGCCGCACGGTGCTGCGGCTATTGCAGGCGGCGGCGGAAAGCGGCGGCGCAAAGGACGCTTTGATTGCCGGCGGCGTCGCGTCCTCGGCGCTTTTGCGGCGCATGCTCCTGGAGCGGAACGAAAAACGCCGCGCGGGCCTGCGTCTCTATTTCGGCAGGCCCGAATTTTCCGGCGACAACGCCGTGGGCGTCGCGCTGCTCGGACGAAAGCGCTGCGGGGAAAACGGCTGATCCCCGATGAATGAGCAACTGATCGAATGGATAAGGAGAACGCGTATGGCGATTTTGATGGACGGCAAGATCCTGGCAGCCGAAAAGATGGCGGCGCTGAAAACCCGGGTGGACGCGCTCAAAGAAAAAGGCGCAGGCGTTGGCCTTGCGGTGATCCTGGTGGGCGACGATCCGGCCAGCCAGGTATACGTGCGCAACAAGGGCAAGGCGTGCGAGGAATTGGGCATCCTCTCCGAAACCCTGCGCATGCCCCGGGAAACCACGCAGGACGAATTGGAAGCGGCGATCGACCGTTATAACCGGGATGAGCGCGTCAGCGGCATCCTGGTGCAGCTGCCCCTGCCCCGGCATCTGGACGAAAAGCGGGCCCTCGCCCGCATCCTGCCCCAAAAGGACGTGGACGGCTTCCACATCGCGAACGCGGGCAAGCTCTTTACCGGCCAGGAGGGCGTGGTCGCCTGCACGCCCAAGGGCATCCTGTACATGCTCAAAGCCTGCGGCGTGCCGCTTTCCGGCAGGGAGGCCGTGGTCATCGGCCGCAGCAACATCGTCGGAAAGCCCATCGCCATGCTGCTTTTGAACGAAAACTGCACCGTCACCATCTGCCATTCCCGCACCGCCGATCTTGCGGCCCATACCCGCCGGGCGGATATTTTGATCGCCGCCGTCGGCAAGCCCCGGTTCGTAACCGCCGATATGGTGAAGCCCGGGGCCGCGGTGGTGGACGTTGGCATCAACCGGGTGGACGGCAAGGTGGTCGGCGACGTGGACTTTGAAAACGTGGAAAAAGTGGCGGGGTATATCTCCCCCGTGCCCGGCGGCGTCGGCAAAATGACGATCTGCATGCTGATGGAAAACACCGTGGAAGCCGCCGAACGAAAGGGACAGTAGCATGCCCTGGACGCTGACGGTAACCGAGCTTAACGATTACGTGCGCCGCGCCCTGGCCAGCGATCCGTCCCTGCGCTTCCTTTCGCTGCGCGGGGAAATCAGCGATTTCAAAAAATACGCGTCGGGCCACTGGTATTTCACCTTAAAGGACGAAGGCGCGATGATCCAGTGCGTATGCTTTCGGCAGTACAACATGCGCCTGGATTTCCGGCCCGAAAACGGCATGAAGGTGATCCTGACCGGCGCGGTCGGCCTGTATCCGGAGCGCGGCAGCTATCAGTTCTATGCCGAATCCGTCACCCGCGACGGCGTGGGCGACCTGTATCTGAAGCTCGAAGCGCTCAAAAACAAGCTGATGAAGGAAGGGCTCTTCGACGTGACGCGCAAGCGCCCCTTGCCCCTTCTGCCCCGGGCGATCGGCGTGGTCACCAGCCGCAGCGGCGCGGTGATCCACGATATCGCGACCGTCACACGCCGCCGTTTTCCCGGCATGCAGCTGATCCTTCGGCCAGCGCAGGTGCAGGGCGAGGGCGCGGCGGAGGACGTCGCCGCGGGCATCGCCGAGGTCTCCTCGCTGCCCGATGTGGACGTGGTCATCGTGGGCCGCGGCGGCGGATCGCTGGAAGATCTATGGGCGTTCAACGAGGAAATCGTGGTGCGCGCCATCGCGGCCTGCCCGGTGCCGGTGGTATCGGCCGTCGGGCACGAGGTGGACGTGACGCTCAGCGACCTTGCCGCGGACGTCCGGGCGGCGACCCCCTCCGTCGCGGCAGAGGTCTGCGTGCCGGATCAGGACGCGCTTTTCGCCACCATTCAGAAAATGCGGGAGGGCATGGCGCGGGCAGGGCATAACCTGCTTTTGAGCCGCCGGTCCACCCTCGCCCTGTGCGAAAAACGCCTGGCGGCGCGCCATCCCCTGACCCTGGTGCGGGATATGCGCGCGCGGGCGGACCTGAACGCCCACCGCCTGCAATCGCTCGCCGAGCGGCAATTGGCCCTGCTTTCCTCCCGCGTGGAGGCCCTCTCGCAAAAGCTGGACGCCCTGGGCCCGCGGCAGGCGCTTCGCCGCGGCTACGCCATCGTGCTTTCCGGAAGGGAAGCCGTGACCCGGGTATCCCAGGCGCGGGACGAAATGACCGTTCTGCTCCAGGACGGGCGCATCCGCGTGCGCGCTCTGGAAGCGAGGAAGGAGGATCCCTTTGGCAAAGAAACAAGCGTCGTTTGAAGAGAGGCTCATGGAATTGGAAGGGCTGGTCAAAAAGATGGAAGGCGGATCCCTTCCTTTGAGCGAGGCCCTTTCCGCCTACGAAGAAGGCATGAAGCTGAGCCGCCAATTGACGGAAGAACTGTCCGGCGCGGAAAAGCGCATGCTGGAGCTTTCCGGCGGGCAGCTCGCCCCCATGGAGGACGCCCCATGAAAACGCTGAATGATTACAAAGCCGCGCTGGAGGCTTACCTGGAAGCGCTGCCCATTTCGGGCGCGCCGGACATCCTGCGCCAGGCGATGCGCTACAGCCTCCTGGCCGGCGGCAAGCGCCTAAGGGGCTGCCTGCTCCTTGCCGCGGCGGATATGGCCGGAGAAGGCGGCGAATCGGCGCTTCCCTTTGCCGCCGCCCTCGAAATGATCCACGCCTATTCCCTGATCCACGACGATTTGCCCGCCATGGACAACGATACCCTGCGCCGGGGCAAGCCCACCAGCCATGTCGTGTACGGCGAGGCCGTCGCCATCCTGGCGGGGGACGCGCTGCTGACGCACGCGTTTGAAACGATGCTGAAAAGCGATCATCCCCGCGCGCTGCCCGCGATCCTTGAGATCGCCGCGGCGGCGGGCGTCGGCGGCATGCTTGCCGGGCAGACGCTGGATGTGACCAACGAAGGCGAAACGCCGAATAAAGAACTGGTGCTCAGGATCCACGAGGGCAAAACCGCGGCGCTCCTGACCGCGCCCGTGACCGCCGGGCTGATCCTGGGCGGCGCCGATAACGGCCTGGTCCGGGCGGGCCGCGCGTACGGCTATCACCTGGGCCTGGCGTTCCAGATCGTGGACGACCTGCTCGATCTAAAGGGCGATCCCGCCTTGATGGGCAAGACGCTGGGCAAGGATCTGGAAGAAAAAAAGCTGACCTGGCCCGCGTGCGTCGGCGAATCCCAGGCCCGGCGTGACGCGGAAACGCACATCCGGGCCGCGGCGGACGCGTTTGCGCCCTATGGGGACAGGGCCCTCTTCTTCCGGGACTTGGCCTTCTCCACCCTCAACCGCACGCACTGATGATACGAAAAGAGGAAAACCCGTGCTGCATTTCTTACAAGATCTATGGGCAAATCTTCCCCTGCGCAGCGCCGTGATGGCCTGGGCCATCGCCCAGGCGATCAAGGTGCTCATCACCGTTTGGCTCAAGCGCGAGTGGGATTGGCGGCGGTGGTTCGGCATGGGCGGCATGCCCTCCTCCCACACCGCGTTCGTGTTTTCCCTGATGCTGATGGTCGGCATCAAGGAAGGGGTGGCCTCCGCCAGCTTCGCCCTGGCCTTCGCCCTGGCCGCGGTGGTGATCTACGACGCCATGGGCGTGCGCGCCGAAACGGGAAAGCAGGGGGCCGTGCTCAACGAGATCCTGCGCCGCGTGCTGGTGGAAGGCCAGCCCATCACGGAGGATACGCTCAAAGAGCTGGTGGGCCATACGCCGCTCGAGGTCCTGGGCGGCCTGTGCGTCGGCCTCGCCGTCACCCTCATGTTCGCCTAAACGATCAACCGATTTTTTCGTCAGGAGGAAAACAAACATGATGGATCAATTTCTGGAAGAAGTCGTCACCAAACGGAACCGGGGCGTGCAGACCGCGTCGTATATCGCGGCCAATCTCCTGATGGTGCTGCTGGGGCTGACCGCCTTTCTGTATTTCACCTCCCTTACCACGGTGCTGACCCAGGAGGGCTTTGGCGGCGCCTTTTTCATCACCGTCGCTTCTATCCTGCTTTTCGGCGGCGGCGCTGTCCTGCTCTTCCTTTACCGCGACCGGCTGAAAATGGAATACGAATACACCTTCACCAACGGGCAGATGGACTTCGCCCAGGTGTACAACAACAAAAAGCGCAAGAACCTGGGCACCATGAACATCCGCAACGTGGAAGCCTGCGGCCTGGTCTCCTCCGGCTCCTTCAACCGCTACATCAACATGCAGGGCGTCAAGCGCACCAACTGGTTCCTCAACCGGGAGGCGGAATTGCTCTATTTCTACTTCCAGAAGGAAAACCAAAAGCGCATCATCATCATCGAGCCCAGCGAGGAAATGCTCGCCCTGATTAAGCGCAGCCTGTCCCAGGGCGCCTGGCAGAACAACTGACGAAGGGGCCCGAACAGCATGTCGATCTATCTGGACAACAGCGCGACCACCCGGGTATGCGCCGAGGCGGCGGAAGCAATGGTCCGGTGCATGCGGGAAGGATACTACAATCCGTCCGCGCTGTACGCGCCGGCGCTGGAAGCGCAAAAGCAGATGCGCCTTTGCCGGGACGCGGTCCTCAAGGCCGCGCACGCCCCGATGGGCTCCCGCGTCGTATTCCTCTCCGGCGGCACCGAGGCCGACAACCTGGCGATCCTCGGCCATGCCGCCAAGGTCCGCGCCGGGCGGGCGCTCTATTCCGCGGGCGAACACCCCGCCGTCAAGGAAGCCTGCCAAAGCTGCGGCCTGCAGGCGGAGGAAATCCCCTACGACCATGAGGGCCTGGTGGATCTGGAAGCGCTCAAAAGCCTGCTTTCCTCCGACGTGGCCCTGATCTGCTGCATGCAGGTGAACAACGAAACCGGCGCGATCCAGCCCCTGAAAGAAATCGCCCGCCTCCGGGATGAAACGGCCCCCTTCGCGCATTTTCACGTGGACGGGGTGCAGGGCTTTCTGCGCGTGCCCTTCGACATGGCGGCCTGCAAAGCGGATACCTACGCGCTCTCCGGCCATAAGATCCACGCGCCCAAGGGCATCGGCGCGCTCGTCATGACGCCCCGGGCGCAATTGAATCCGCGCCAGGTGGGCGGCGGGCAGGAAAACGCCCTGCGCTCCGGCACGGAAAACACGCCGGGCATCGCGGGGCTGCTTTCGGCCATCCGGCGTTATCCCACGGAAAACGGCATGCGTCAGCTCAAGCTGCTGTTGTGGCGTCTGATCCAGGAAGCCGTGCCCGAAGCGTCGGTGAACGGCCCCGCGCCGGACGGCGAAAAGGCCGCCCCGCACATCCTGAACGTATCGCTTCCGCCGGTCCGCGCGGAAACGATGCTGCACGCCCTGGAGGGCGAAGGGGTATACGTTGGCATGGGCTCGGCCTGCTCCTCCTTTAAGCAGCGGATCAGCCCGGTCTTAAAGGCCATGCACACGCCCCAGCGCCAGGCCGAATCCGCCCTTCGCTTTTCCCTGTGCCCGGACAATACCGAAGAAGAGATGCGCATTGCGGCGCAGGCGATTGCCCGGCAGCACGCCATGCTGTCCAAATATCAAAGAAGATGAGGGGAAAACTGTTCTATGCGAAAGCTGCTCATGGTTCGCTACGGCGAAATATATTTGAAAGGCCTGAACCGGCCTTATTTTCTGCGCGCGCTGGTCGCCCGTGTGAAGGAAGCGGCAAAGCCGTTCGGCGGCAAGGTCTGGCTGCATGACGCGCGCGTGTTCATCAGCGACGCGGAGGATATGGACGGCTGCATGCAGCGGGTCGCGAAGGTGTTCGGCGTGCATTCCATCGCCCCGGCCGTCGAAATGGAGAAGGACGATTTTGAAGGCATCTGCGAGCAGGCCAACCAGCTCATGCAGGGCCTTTGCGGCACCTTCAAGGTGGAAGCCCGCCGCGCGGACAAGCACTATTTCCTGGATTCGCCCCAGATCAACGCCAAGGTGGGCGAATACGTGCTGATGCGGAATGAAGACCGTCTGAAGGTGGACGTGCGCCGTCCGGAGCATATCCTGTCCATCGAGATCCGGGACCAGGCGTACCTGTACTGCTCGGTATACCCGGCGGCGGGCGGCATGCCGGTGGGCACCGGCGGCAAGGCGGCGCTGCTGCTGTCCGGCGGCATCGACAGCCCGGTGGCGGGCTATATGATCGCCAAGCGCGGCGTGCAATTGGTGGCCGTGCACTATCATTCCTTCCCCTATACCAGCGAGTTCGCCAAGCAGAAGGTGCTGGACCTGGCCAAGATCCTCAGCGAATACTGCTGCGGCATCCGGGTCTATGTGGTGCCTTTTACGGAGATCCAGATGCAGATCCATGAAAAATGCCCGGAGGATTACACCACCCTCATCATGCGGCGCTATATGATGCGCATTGCCGAGCGCATCGCGCAGAAGGAAGAGGCCCTGGCCCTCATCACCGGCGAATCCGTCGGCCAGGTGGCCAGCCAGACCATCGAAGCCCTGGGGGTCACCAACCAGGTGGTGTCCATGCCCGTGTTCCGCCCGCTGATCGGGTTTGACAAGATCGACATCATGGAATACGCCCGCAAGATCGGCACCTACGAAACCTCCATCCTCCCCTACGAGGATTGCTGCACCGTGTTCACCCCCCGCCATCCCGCCACCAAGCCCAAGATGGCCCTGATCGAAAAAGGCGAAAGCCGGCTGGATCAGGAGGCCCTGATCCGCTCCGCGGTGGAAAACGCGGAAATCGTGGAATTGTAACGCTTTATTTCAAGCCGTCCCGCTTCGGACGGCTTTTTTTCTTTGGCCGTTCATGGGTATGTCAGATCATGTCAATTTTCTTAATATTTCGTAACAATATGGATTTTGGCACGGATTTTTTGTATAATATTTGGGCATGAATGATTCGTTTTTCAGTTTAGAATGACCGCCGGAAAAGGGGGATCCCATCCATGGGGCTTGACCTGCAAAAAGCCAGTATGTGGAAGCGAATCTCCGCCTTTCTTTTTGATTTTATCCTGCTTGGCATCGTATCCGTGCTCGTCGCGTGGGGCCTGAGCGCGCTGGTGGGCTATGACGGGTACAGCCGCATCGTGGCCGACAGCTACGAAAAATACGGCGCCGAATACGGCGTGAACCTGAAAATGACTTATTCGGAATACGAAGCGCTCACCGAGGAAGAAGCACGGCGCGTGGACGAAGCCTTCGCGGCGCTCAACGCCGATGCGAAGGCCCTGCGCGCCAATCAGATGATGCTGCAGCTGTCGGTGCTGATCGTATCGCTTTCGCTGTTTCTTTCCCATCTCACGATGGAATTTTTGATCCCGCTGAAAATCGGGGACGGCCAGACGCTGGGCAAAAAGATCTTCGGCATCGGGCTGATGAAGCAGGATCACGTCAAGGTCGGCGCGGTGCAGCTGTTCATCCGCGCGATCCTGGGCAAATACACCATTGAAACCATGATCCCGGTCCTGATCCTGATGATGGTTTTTTGGGGCACGATCGGCGTCGTGGGGCCCGCGGTGATCGGGCTGATCCTGCTGGTGGAGGTCCTCGTCCTGATCTTCACCCCGACCAACGCCCTGATCCATGATCTGCTGGCCGGCACCGTGGCGGTGGACCAGGCCAGCCAAAGGATTTTCGATACCGCCGACGCTCTGATCGCCTACAAGAAAGAACGCCACGCGGAAGACGCCGCCCGCCGGGAATACTGATCGCGCCTGACGGGCAATCTGCAAAGGAGGAGAGGGAACCGTATGAAAATCGTCCTGCAAAACCTGACCAAGATTTTTCCCAGCCGCAACAAGAAATCCAACGAGGAAGTGGTCGCCGTCAACGATTTCAATTTTGAGATCCCGGATGGAAAGCTGATCGGCCTGCTGGGCCCCTCAGGCTGCGGCAAAAGCACCACGCTGTACATGATCAGCGGCCTGCAAAAGCCGACCAGCGGAAAAATCTTCTTCGGCGACGACGACGTGACCGAGCTTTCCACCGAAAACCGCGGCATCGGCCTGGTGTTCCAGAATTACGCGCTCTACCCGCATCTGACGGTCCGGCAGAACATCCTCTTCCCCCTGCAGAACCTGAAGGGCAAGGATAAAATGGATAAAAACGCCATGCTGGACCGGGCGCAGGAGGCGGCGAAGCTGGTGCAGATCGACGGCCTGATGGACCGCAAGCCCAGCGAACTTTCCGGCGGCCAGCAGCA
>JAFXZO010000032.1 GCA_017541205.1 Clostridia bacterium
CGGGCGGGCATGGAGAAAAAGGAGGCCGTGAGCCGGGCCACAGCGGCCTCCGCTCAAAGCGTGCTGGTCAGCGGGATCGGGTTCTTTGCCGCCACCTGGGGCGTGGGCCTGTATTCCAACGTGGCGATCATCTCCTCCA
Source organism: Clostridia bacterium (assembly GCA_017541205.1). Lineage (GTDB taxonomy): Bacteria > Bacillota > Clostridia > Christensenellales > Aristaeellaceae > RUG563. The sequence continues at coordinate 140 of JAFXZO010000032.1, forward strand.
TGTGCCGCCTCATCGCCCGCGGCGCGCTGCTGTCGGTAGCGGTGGTTTTGCTGCTGCTGCCCGCCACGCTGCTGCTGCTGGACAAACTGATCGTGCATACCACTTTTGATATGAAAGATGCGAAAAACTGACAGAAGGAAGAAAGAAGGATCGCTATGAAAAAGCTGATTGCCTTACTGCTGGCCGCTGTGCTGGCGCTGTGCTGCTGCGCGCCTGCTCTGGGCGAAAATACCAAGCATGAACGAGTATACATCGTGGCCGGGCCGGACGGAAATATCCTCAGCATCACCGACAGCATCCGCCTGGAGAATGCGGACGGTCTGGAAGAAATCATCGACGCGTCCATCCTAAAGGATATTGAGAACATGAGCGGCAGCGAAGCCTTTGCCCGGGACGGCGGCGCCCTGATCTGGAAGGCCCAGGGAAACGATATCATTTACCAGGGCACATCCGACCGGGCCCCAGCCATTCTGCCGGCGGTAACCCTGACCCTTGACGGCGAAACCGTTTCCGCCGCGGAATTGAAGGAAAAAACCGGCGAGGCGGTGCTCACCGTCACGTACGGCGTACAGCGGGCTTTGACGGCCCTGGCGGTCACCCTGCTGCCCCTGCCCGCGGACGGCATGACGAACATACAGGCGGAAAACGCCCTGATCCTTTCCGAAGCGGGCCAGCGGATCCTGGTTGGTTATGCCGTGCCCGGCGTTGACGCGGGGCTCCGGCTGCCGGATCATTTCTCCGTTTCCTTCCATGCGGATCATGCCGATCTTGCCTGGATGATGACCTTCATTTCCGCTGATCCCATCCGCATCGCATGCAAGGAAATCGATTCCAAACTGGATATTGACCTGCGGAGCGTCGCAAGCCTGGCCTCCTCCCTGCTCACCGCCCTGAAGAATGGGGAAGACCTGCCTATGCAGCCGGGCCTGGAGAACCTGAAAACCAATCTGGTGCTGGGCAGCGTCAACGACTTTTTTCATACCGTGAAGAAACTGGACGAAGACGCCCAAAAGCTCACGGACAGCGCCGCGGGGCTTATGGACGGCGCGAAGGCGCTGACAGACAGCATCCTGGAAGCCCGGGCAAGCGCCGAAGCGCTGCAAACGGATATGGCCGGCTTAAAGACGGAGAGCGATTCGATGAACGCCCAGGCGGGTACGCTGCTGGCCGGCGCGCTTGGGTCCGTTGGCGTGAGGCTTGCCGCAATGGGCCTTACCGTGCCGGAATTGACGGCGGATCATTACGCGGACGCGCTCGAAGCCGCGGCGCAGGGACTGGACGGCGCGGCCAAGGAGGAGGTCAATGCCCTGAAAGCGGAGCTGGACCGGACGATCGATTTCGTGAACAGCCTGAAAGCTTACGTTGGCAGCGTTGCGCAGGCCGCGGAGAACACGGACGCCCTGCATGCCGCCGTCATCAGCGCTGCGGATGGCGCGGACGCCCTGCGATCCGGCGCTTCGTCCCTCCAAAAAGACGCCGGTAAGCTCCAGAAAAACGGCGCCGCCAAGGTCAAGACCACCGTCGAAACCACCACCAAGCAGCTTGCCGCCATGGCCCTTCCGTACGTGCAGAACGATCTGGCCCGCATCCTGGACTTGTACGAGCAAACGAGGGATCAGGCGCAAAACGGCGGATATGATCTGTGCCCCGAAGGCATGCAGGCCATGACCGTATACATCATCCGCACGGATTTGCAGTGACCTTGTTCCCGTTCGTTATTTCATAAAGGAAACTGGGGGTAACCGTTCTTTGCGCGGAAAGAGCGGCTTCCTCCAGTTTTTTTACGCAATCGTATTCTTCAGCGCTTTTCTCTGTTTCTTGTTTTCGTACATGGCCTGATCGGCAAGCTCCAGGCTCTGTTCAATGGACAGAGGCGCGTCCGCCGATGAAATGGCGTAGCCGAGGCTGACTCCGAACGAATACGGCAGCTGCTGCCGTGCGGCGATATCCTCCAGCTTCCGATCGATTTCTTTCCTGCGCCCCTCCCAGTACGCGGCCTTCGCATCATGGGACAGAATAAGGAATTCATCGCCGCCGTAACGGATCACCAGGTCTTCCGCCCCGACGGATTCGCGGATCACCTTGGCGGCGATGGAGATCGCGTTGTTCCCGGCCAGATGGCCAAAGTGATCGTTGATCGTTTTCAGCCCGTCGATATCCATCAGCACCGTAGTATAGCCGCCCGGAGACAGGATATATCGGTCGCGAAAGCGTTTGAACGCAAAACGGTTCTGCAATCCGGTGAGCTGATCCTGCATGTGCAGCAGATCAAGCTCGGCGATGGCGCTTTTCTGGACCATATGCCGATGCAGATTGTCGATGCTGCTGCCGATGCTGTCCTGACAGATGCGATAATGATAGTTGTCCACAGGAAGCATTTCATTGAGGAACACCATATAGCCAAAGGACCGGCTGATATAATGGATGGGCAGAACGACAAGAATATCCCCGGCCTGCGGCGGGGCGGGAAAAAGGTTTTTTAGCTGAAACGAAGCGCCGGATATTTCTCCCGTCCGCGCGGATTCGCCGGTGAGGACGGTCATCGTGTCGTAATACGGGGCCTTTCCTTTTTCCTTCGTATCCTCGCGGTCGCTTTCGATATAGGCCAGGTCGTTTTCATTCAGGCAGCAGAAATAGGACTGGCAGCCGATCCCGGCCATCATCCTTCGGATGTTGGCAGCCAGCTGCGAGAGCGATTCAACGTCTTCCAGCGCGTTGTTGAACTGCATCATGCCGCCGATCTGCTTGGCGGCGTCCACTTTATTGATGACCAGACGCCGGAAAATATCGGCCCTGCCTTCGTAGGAGGAAGGGGAAAACGCGCAGCCGCAGCTGCTTAGATACCGCACTTCGCCGGAATACGTGTTCTCCCGGCTGATCTCCTTGCCGCTGAGCATTTGATCCATCAGCTCGCAGGCAAGCGCGGCCGCTTTTCCATCCATGCGGTCGATGCCGGTGATCCCCGGGGCCCAGGCAATGCTGTTGCCGCTGCAATTGACGGAGCAGAGCTTGAGGTCTTCCGGCACGCGAAGGCCCCTGTCCTGAGCCTCCAGGCACAGGCCGAAGGCGCAAACGTCATGAATGCAGACCACGGCCTGCGCGTCCTTCATGACGCCGCGTTCGTCAAAACGCGCATACAGTTCCCTCCCGCTCTGGAAAGAGACGCTCGTCATCAGCACCCGGCGCTCATCAAAGGGGATGCCGTGTTCGGAGAGCACCTTGCGATACGCTTCCAGCATATTGTCGGAGATCACGCGGTTCCCAAAGCTGAGCGCCAGATTGATGCTGGAGCAGCCATGCGTCAGGATCAGGTGCTTAAGGAGCTCCATCCCGGCCGTTTTCATTTCCAGGCCCAGGCTCGGCACATCCCGGATTTTCAGATTGATCGCCAGCAGAGGAATGCCGCGCTTTTTCAGGATGGCGGCGATCCGCTCCGTCAGCTCTTTGCTGCCAAGATTTGCTTCCAGGATGCAGCCGTCGATATCGATGACCTCCAGAAGGCGGTAAATGGCCGGCTCGCCCTGGGTAAAATCCATGCCATCCTCATAAACGCCGTAGCTGGTGATAACATAAAGGGCATAGCCTCCCAATTCGGCGAGCTTCCGACGCATGGCCCGGATGGTATTCCCATGCCGCTCAAAATTGGAGCCGCATGTCACCAATGCGATCTTTCTGATTGCCTTCATTTTTATCATTCCTTAAAACCGTAATTAGGGAAAGAAACTGCGCGTCGGCCCGTTATCCTTCGTTATGAATCCGTCGTTTGCGGTTTATCCTGTTCCGGGGTATTCTACCATATCCGGGCAGCGATTGTCCACAGGGTTTTTCGCCGGCCCGCGGCTTGGAGGGGTCATTTTTCCGATACGCACGCCTGGGCATACAGCGCCTCGAGCTGCTCATAGGTCACCGGGGCCTGCACGTTGTAAATGACCTCGCCCTTTTGATTGAGTACGATGGTCTGCGGCATGGTTTCGGAGCCGTTTACGATGCCGAACAGGTTCTTTTCATCGCTGTCCAGGCAAAAGATGATATGATCCCAGCCCTTATCCGCCAGGTATTTTTCGGCTTTCTTTGCGCCGATTTTGTGGTGGATCGCCAAGACCGCGAGGCTGTCTGGATGCTCCGCCTGGAGGCGGTCGAAGAAGGGAAGCTCTTCCACGCAGGGCGCGCAGTAGGTGGCCCACAGAGTGATGACGACCACCTTGCCGCGCCAATCCGAAAGGCGGAATTCCCCGCCGCCGAGGGTGTCGGTGGAAAAGTCCATAAGATGCTGCCCAACTTCCGCGCCGATAAGGTCATCCGCCGCGGGATCGGCCGGAGCTTCGGTTACGGCGGGCTCCGGGGCAGGCATGCTCTCGCTCTTAGGCGCGCTTAAAACGTTTGCCCAGATCAGCAGCGCCGCCAGCGCGAGGACGGCGATCGTCCAAAGGATGCGGCCCCAAAGCCTGCGCTTTCGGACCGCGCTCTCGGGATCGGCGTTTTTGCCGGTTTCGGGGCCTTTGAGCGTCAGGCTCCCACATTTCAAGGCGATGGCGCCTTGGGCGCAGAAGCTGATGCATTTGCCGCAGGAGATGCATTCGTGGTCGCCCACGTGCCTCACATCCATGCGGCAATTGCGCACGCACGCGCCGCAGCCATTGCACTTTTCCAGGTCCACCTTCACGCCCGTAAAGGCAAAGCGGTTAAACAGCCCATAGATCGCCCCCAGCGGACAGAGAAAACGGCAGAAGGCGCGCCAGCAAAATACGCATCCGAGCCCAACCGCCAACATGATGACCCATTTGCCGGTGAACAGGAGCTTCAACTGATAGAACGACGTTTCGTTCCGCGGGTTGGAAAGCAGGCCCACCGCGCCTTCCAGCGTGCCGGCGGGACAGATATACTTGCAGAATCCCGGCAGCGTCTTGCCCTGCGTCACGCCGTACCAGATCGGCAGAGCGATCACGAACACGAGGAGGATCCCGTATTTCAGATAGGACAGCGCCCGGGTGGTGCGGCCTTTTTTTATTTTGGGCGTAGGGATTTTGTGAAGCAGCTCCTGCAAAAGCCCGATCGGGCAGAACCAGCCGCAGACCGTGCGGCCCAGGATCACGCCGTAAAGGCACAGGATACCCAGCATGTACCAGGGCGCGGTGTGCCCGGCGGCGTTCAGCGCGTTCTGCAGCGCGCCCAGCGGACAGGCCCCGACGGCCCCGGGGCAGGAATAGCAGTTGAGACCCGGTACGCAAATCGCCTTGCTGCTTCCGGTGAATATCCGCCCCTCGACAAAGCCCTTCAAATGGGCGTTGTACAACAGCGCCGCGTACAGCTGCGAAAGCCGCCGGGCCGTGGGCCGATGGGCGTTCCACCAATTGAAAATTTTCTTATCCAAGTCCGATACACTCCATACATATGGCGGCCGCCTTCGTGAACACGTCCTCCAGCCCGCCGTTCATCACGCCCGCCGCGATCAGCGCCGCGGCCAGGATCAAGAATGCCGTGCGCATGAAAAGCGCAGGCCGCCCGGCCTTTTGCGCCACAGATTTTTTTACCGCCAATCCGGGCATGGGCCGCCCGACGGTTTCCTTTTCCCGTATGCCCAGGATCCATCCGGCCGCCGTCATGCCAAGAGAAGCAAAGACCAGCGGAAGGATCGGCGAAAGCCGGGCCGTCACCTTTTCCCGTGTATAAATGTAGGAAAAAAGGCTGCCTGTCTCCGCCTGGCCGGCCGTGCCCTCGATATACAGCCCGATCGCCGCCGCGGCAAGCAGCGTGGCGACCAGCGCGCACAGCACCGCCTGCACGATCAGGAAAACCCGATTTCTCGTCATGGGCTCCTCCCTGCCTTTCCTTGTTCACCGGGATCCGAACGATTTCTCTTCAGTTCAGCCTCTCCATAAACAAACGTACAGCAGCAGCACGGCGCAGGCCGCCCATCCGGCAAAAAACAGGATCGCGTGCTTCTTTTCGGCGTGGATCGCGATAAATTCGCGGATCAGCGCGCTCGGCCAGTAATAGAGGGCGACGTGGCTTCCGATGCCTGTGCATACCAGATCGATCTTCCTGCAATACCGCAGCGCCCGGTACACATGGTAATTGCTGGTAACAAGCGCAGTGTACTTCCTTCCGCTGTTCCTGTCAATGATCCGTTTTGATTTTTCCAGGTTTTCATACGTGGTCTTGGATTCATCCTCCAGGATGATGTCGCTTTCCGGCACGCCCTGCTCCAGCAGATAACGTTTCATGGCCTCCGCTTCGGATATGGTCTCGTCCGGGCCCTGGCCGCCGGAAGGAATCAGCTTTGTGGGGGTCGGGTCCATGCGGTACACATCGATCGCTTTGTCGAGCCGGTCCTTGAGGAGCTTCGATACCCTTCGCCCGTCGAGCAATCCCGCCCCATGGATGATGACGTAGTCAAAATCTCGTTTGATCGGGGCGATTTGCAAAAACAGGGTATAGAGCATAAAAATCAGGAAGGACAGGGAACCATAGATGACGGTTCCGCTGAATAACGCGCAGGCAATGAACCCTGCCGAACGATAAAACGCGTTTCCGGAAAGGATGTCCTCCGCATAATACGGGCCGAACAGGACGAAAACAAACGCCGCTTCGCCAAGGAGGATCAGGATGCCCAGCGCAAGGGACAGCAATTGAGAAAGATGACGCCCTTCCCGCTTGATCATCACGATGCCGTTATAGATCAGGAAAAAAGGCACGATCAGCAGCGCCAACAGCACTGCGCTGACGATCACAACGGCAACAGTCTCTTTATACGGGCCGGAAATGCTGAGCAGAAACGGGATAACGGACAGCAGGGCGATAAACAGAAAATAACAGTTCCTGTATCTGCTCCTGTCCCTGTTGATCGAAAAAGCAAACCATGCCCAGCAAAAGAGCGAAAACAAGCCAAACCCGATGTACATTTTCCAACTCCCTATCAAAACGCTTCACGAGCCGCAAGATCCTCTTCTGTTGATAAGCGCTTCTGCAAAAAAGATTATACCATATGAACCGCGATTTTTCGACCCCAAAAAACAAAATTCACGCTGAAAGGAAAAATGACGCCGTCCGCATGCAGCTGCGCGGACGGCGTTGTATTCTTTGGGAAAATCAGAAATCGGCGCTGCCGGTGGTGCGGGGGAAGGGCAGCACGTCGCGAATGTTGGCAACGCTGGTCAGGTACATGATCAGGCGTTCAAAGCCCAGGCCGAAGCCGGCGTGCGGCGTGGTGCCGAACTTTCGTAGCTCCAGATACCACCAGTAGGAGTCCATATCCAGCCCCAATTCTTTGATGCGCGCCTCCAGCACATCCAGGCGTTCTTCGCGCTGGCTGCCGCCGATCAGCTCGCCGATGCCGGGCACTAAGATATCCACGGCTGCAACCGTCTTTCCATCCTCGTTCTGGCGCATATAGAAGGCCTTGATTTCCTTGGGGTAGTTGTATACGCAGACAGGGCTGCCAAAATGCTCTTCGGCAAGGTAGCGTTCATGCTCGGTCTGGATATCCATGCCCCAATGCACGGGATATTCAAATTGCTTATCGGCTTTTTGCAGGATCTCGATGGCGTCGGTATAGGAGCAGCGGGCGAACTTGCTGCTGACGACGTTGGTCAGCCGCTCGATCAATTTGTGATCCTTATCCACGAAATTGTTGAGGAATTCCATTTCCTCGGGCGCTTTGGCCATCACGTCCGCAATGACGTATTTGAGCATGTCTTCGGCCAATTCCATATCGTCTTCCAGATCGGCGAAGGCGATTTCCGGCTCGATCATCCAGAATTCCGCGGCATGGCGCGGCGTATAGGATTTTTCCGCACGGAAGGTGGGGCCGAAGGTATAGACGTTGCGGAAGGCCTGGGCAAAGCATTCCACGTTCAATTGTCCGGATACGGTCAGGTTGGCGGGACGGCCGAAGAAATCTTCCTTATCGATCACCTTGCCGCGTTCATCCTTGGGCAGGTTGTTCAGGTCCAGGGTCGTCACCCGGAACATTTCGCCCGCGCCTTCCGCGTCGGAAGCGGTGATCAGGGGCGTATGCACATACACAAAGCTGCGCTCCGCAAAGAAAGCGTGGATGGCCTGCGCCGCCAGCGAGCGGATGCGGAACACGGCGCTGAACAGGTTGGTGCGCGGACGCAGATGGGCCTGGGTGCGCAGGTATTCCACGGTATGGCGCTTCTTTTGCAGCGGATAGCTCGGATCGCTCAGCCCGACGATTTCAACCTTCCGGGCCTTGATTTCAAAGGGCTGCTTCATTTCCGGGGTCAGGGCCAGGATGCCGGTCACGCGGATGGCGCTGCCCAGCGTTGTTTTCACGATATCCTTAAAGTTTTCAAGCCCATCCTCGCAGACGACCTGCACATTCTTAAAGAACGTGCCGTCGTTTACTTCGATAAAGGCGAATACTTTGCTGTCCCGCAGCGTGCGCACCCAGCCGGAAACGGTCACCTCCGTCTGGTCCTTGGGCGTCTGGCGGAACAATTGGCGAACGGAATATTGCATGGATCTCTCCTCCAGTAAAAAACGTTTATTTGCTTTTGCCCAGCATGGCCGCGCCGATGATGCCTGCTTCGTTGCCAAGCTTGGCGATGGCTACCTTGGGGATCGGCAGCGCCTTGAACATCTGATACCGGGGCAGCAGGGCTTCCACGGCTTTGAGCAGGAAATCTCCCGCGCCGCTGACGCCGCCGCCCAGCACGATCATTTCCGGATCGAAGAAAGCGGTGATATTGTTGATTGCCATAGCCAGGAAACGAACGAAATCGTTGAATACCCGGGTGGCGCAAGCATCACCCTCTTTCGCGCAGTCGATCACGATCCGGGCGTTCAGCTTTTCCGGATCGCCGCCGGTCCTGACCAGCATCTGACTGCCTTCAAAAGCGAAGCATTCCTGCCTGCCCATGCGGATAAGGGCCGTGGCGGAGCAATAGCGCTCTACGCAGCCGTTATTGCCGCAGGTGCAGGGCACCCCGTCGGGAATCAGCGTCATATGGCCGATCTCGCCGCCGCGGCCATGCGCGCCGGACCAGGGCTTGCCGTCGATCACGATGCCGCCGCCGACGCCGGTGCCCAGGGTGAGCATCACGCTGCTGCGGCAATTCTTGCTCACGCCCGCGTAGCTCTCAGCCAGGGCGGCAACGTTCGCGTCGTTATCGATATATACGGGCAGGTCGATATATTTTTGCAGCTCCTGACGAAGCGGAACGTTGAACCAGCCCAGATTCGTGCAATTGAATACCACGCCGGTCGCTTCCTCCGCGACGCCCGGGATGCCGATGCCGACGGATTTGATGTCGCTGAGCGTAAGGCCTGCTTTTTCCGCCGCGTCCTTGACGCACTGCGCCATGTCCTTGACCAGCTCCTGATAAGGACGGCTCGCGCCCGTGGGAACAGAGACTTGGGAGAGGATCTGCCCTTCTTCATTGACAGCGCCCACCGCGATATTGGTGCCGCCCAGATCGATGCCGATATATGCCATAATTCCATCCTCCGTTCTGTATTGATGTTGGATTATGCTGGCGTCGGCTCATTTGCCGGCGTTCATCATCATTTCGTTGAGGCGCCTGTCCAGCTCTTTGGCGGCGGAATAGCCCATCTGCTTGAGCGAATGGTTGCGCGCGGCCACCTCGATCACGACCGCCACGTTGCGCCCCGGGCGCACCGGCAGCACCACCTGGGGCACCCGCACATCCATGATGGTGGTAAAATCCTCCGATAAGCCCAGGCGGTCATACGCCTTTTTTTCTTTCCAAGCCTCCAGATGGATCACCAAATCGATGGTTTTGGTCGTCAGGACCGCGCTGATGCCGTACATGGCCTTGATATCGATGATGCCGATCCCGCGGATCTCCATAAAGTGGCGCACGGTTTCGGGCGATTCGCCGATCAGCCGGTTTTCCGTGATGCGGCAGACGTCCACCACGTCGTCCGCCACCAGCTGATGGCCCCTGCGCACCAGCTCCAGCGCGGCTTCGCTTTTGCCGACGCCGCTTTCGCCCGTGATCAGCACGCCCATGCCGTATACATCCACCAATACGCCGTGCAGCGTGGTCCTGGGCGCGAGGCACCCGTTGAGGTAATTCATGGCCAGGGCAACGAAGCGCGTCGTCACCATTTCCGTGCGGAGCAGGGCGATGTTGTGCTTGGCTGCCAGCTCCATCATATCGTCCGGCGGATGCATGCCGCGGCAAATGATGACGCAGGGAATGTTATAGGAAAAGAAGGCTTCCAGGCATTCCCTGCGCTGCGCGTCCGTCAGGGATTCCAGATAGCTCATTTCCGTCAGGCCGACCACCTGGGGCCAGTTCTGTGGAAAATGCTGATAAAACCCGACGAACTGCAGGCCGGGCCGGTTCAGCTCGGCGGCGTGCACATCCCACTCCTCGCGGGTGGAGGGACTGAGCACCTGCAGATGCAGCTCCTGAATAAACCGTTTGGCGTTTATCATAACGTACCTCTTGCAAACAGTCGGTTTGGCCTGCCAGGCAGCCGCCCGCCCTTATTTGATGATGCCGACCTGGAACCTGGGCGCGGCGACGAAGTTCTGCAGGGAGCCATAGCCTTCCACAAAGGGATTGAAACGCAGGCAGTTGACGGCGCGCTGCATGTTTTTGAGCGCTTTTTCCGCGTCCTTGCCGGTGACGGGGAAGGGCTGATAATCGTTATAATCCGTGCTGCCGGACAGGTGGCAGGGGATCAGGCGCAATTGATGGCCCAGGTAATTGTTGTTCTCGTCAAAGGAAAAGGTGATCTGGGCGATGCAGGTATCGATGTTCAGCTCCCCGGCTTTGTTGTTTTTCAGTTTGCTGTTGCCGCCGAAGGCAAAGTTTCCCAGGCTCCACAAAATCGTCTTTCCGTCGCGCACCCAGATTTCCTGGAGCGTATGCGGGTGGTTGCCCACGATGATGTCAGCGCCGTATTCGAGCAGGGCGGTGGCCAGCTTTTCCTGGTTATTATCGTGCCGGATATCGTATTCCACGCCTCCGTGCATGCAGGCGACGATCACCTGGCATCCGTCGCGCCTCAGCTCGCTCATCAATTGGATCATGGGGCTCCTGCCGCCCTGCCACCAATAGGAAATATAGACCGAGACAAAACCGATCTTGACGCCGTCCTTTTCATAGGTGTAGGAGGCGTTGGTGTATTCGGTGGTGCCGAACCATTTGACGCCCGCGCTTTCCAGCGTTTCGACGGTGGAGCGGATGCCGGGCTCTCCATAGTCGAGGGTATGGTTGTTGCCAAGATACACCGCTTCGACGCTGGAGCAGGTGAGGATATTGACGTAATCCGTGGGCCCGCGGAAGGCATACGTTTTATCGGTGCGGTAGGTGTCATAATCGTAAAACACGCCCTCCAGGTTGATGACCGTCAGATCGTCCGCTTCAAATATATCGCGCACCTTTGCAAACGGGTATTCATAGCCGTACTTCTGGATGTAGGCGTCAAAGCCCGTTTTGGTGTTCCTTTCCCGGTCGTCGGTGCCCAGGGTGCAGTCGCCGGTAAAGGTGACGGTGATCTGCTTGGGCGCTTCATAAAAATTCGCTTCCGCAAAAGCGGCGGGAAGGATGGAAAGAAGCAGCGTGAGGACGATGAAACATGCGAGTGTGCGCATAGCGGTCTCCTTTCGGACGATAGCTAAAAAAACCTTTTATAATATAGCGCAAATACGGCCCTTCTGTCAATGATCCGGCCGCGATTTGAAAGAATTCGGCGCGCAGGGACGCGGCGCAAATGGAAAAAAACAGGGAGCCCGCCTAAGCTTCCACAGCGGGCTCCCTGCGATTGAAGCGGCAGAAAGAATTATTCACTCCACCGCAAGCAGATAGTAATACAGCGGCTGGCCGCCCGCGTGCACCTCCACGTCGCAGTCGGGGTACAGGCCCTCGATCTCCGCGCCCAGGGCCTGCGCGTCCTCTTCGGGGGTATCCGCGCCGTAATAGACGGTGATGAGGCCGTCTTCGTCGGTCACGATGGCCTGCAAAAGCTGGATGGCAACGTCGTGCACGTTGTCCGACTTAAAGGCCACCTTGCCGTTGTGCAGGCCGATGATATCGCCTTCGTTGATGTGCATGTCTTCAAAGTCACTGTCGCGCACGGCGTAGGTGATGGTGCCGGTGCGCACGCGCTGCGCGGCCTCTTCCATGCGCTGGACGTTTTCCTCGGGCGTCTGATCGGGCTGGAAAGCAACAGCCCCGGCAATGCCCATGGCTACGTTTTTGGTGGGGATCACCAATACGTGCTTATCGCTCAGCTCCGCGGCCTGCTGGGCGGCGAGGACGATGTTCCCGTTGTTGGGGAAGACGAAGATCGTTTCCGCGTTCACGGAATCAATGGCCTTTTGCAGATCCTCGATGGAGGGGTTCATGGTCTGCCCGCCCTCCACGATGGCGTCCACCTGCAGATCCTTCAGGATGCTGGAAAAGCCTTCGCCCAGGGAAACGCTCACCATGCCGTAGGGCTTGGGCGGCTCGGAAGCGTGCGTTTCGGCCTGCGCTTCCTCGCGGGCGCGCCGGATCTCCATGAGATTGATGACGGAAATATCTTTGAGCTCGCCCAATTCCATGCCGTATTGGAGCACGCGTCCCGGATCGCCCGTATGCACATGCGCCGAATAGCCTTCTCTCAGGCTGCCGGTGAGCTGCACCATATCGCCGATGCGGTTCAGCCGGCGGCGGAAATGGTCGATATCGCTTTCCTGCACCGTCTCCTTGATGTGATCGAGCGCGAAAGCGGTATGGTAGGGGAATTTGATTTCTTCCAGGGCCTCGTGATCGTCCACAAACTCCTGGGCGGCAGAGGCGTCCTCTTCCGGCGTGACTTCGTCGATGGTTTCGCCCCGGAGCACGGCGGCGTAGCCCGTATAAATGAGCAGCAGGCCTTTTCCGCCCGCGTCCACGACGCCCGCCTGCTTGAGCACCGGCAGCATTTCCGGGGTGCGCTTCAAGATGGCTTCGCCGGATTGCAGGATCACGTTAAAGAGCGCGTCGTAATCATTGGGCGCAAGCTGCGCCTGGCGCACCGCGTCTTCGGCGATGGTGCGGGCCACGGTCAGGATGGTGCCCTCCTTTGGCTTCATGACGGCTTTATAGGCGGTTTCCGCGCCTTTTTGCAGGGCGGCGGCAAATTCGGCGGGGGTGATTTTATCAACGCCCTTCAAGGCCTTGGCAAAGCCGCGGTATAGCTGGCTGGTGATAACGCCGCTGTTTCCGCGCGCGCCGCGCAGCGCGCCCTTGCTCAGCGCTTCGGCAGCTTCGCCGGCGCTGGTGAATTCCTTGGAGTTGATTTCGCGGGTGGCGCTGGCCATGGTCAGGCTCATATTGGTGCCCGTATCGCCGTCCGGAACAGGGAACACGTTCAGCGCGTCCACCGCTTCCCGGTTTTTTTCCAGCAAAGCCGCCCCTGCCAGTACCATTTCGCGCAGAAGCAGCCCGTCGATTGACTGTACCTGTATCAAAGGTTTCCCTCCGTTCAATGCGTGGATCAGACGCGAATGCCTTCCACGGAAATATTGACGGAGCGCACCTGAACCCCCGTCATGCTCTCCAGCTTATAGCGAACCACTTCCACGATGGTCTTGCACACTTCCGCGACGGAAATGCCGTATTCCACCACGATGAACAGATCCACATCCAATTGATTGTCCACCATGCGAAGCTGCACGCCTTTGCTGAGGTTTTCACGGCCCAGCCATTCCACAAAGCCGTCCTTGGCGCGCTTGGAAGACATGGCAACAATGCCGTAGCATTCCAGCGCCGCATAACCAACGACCTTGAGCAGCACATCCTCCGCAATGAAGATGGTGCCCATGTCATTCTTGATTTTGCATTCCATTTTGCGAACCTCCTTATGCCGGTTCTGATTCAAAGGGGTACTTTGAATCAACATATAGTATAATGTATTTTGCCCCGGGATGCAAGGGCCGAATTCATATATCCGGGAAAATTCACATTTTTTGCCCTGTTTTCGCCGCATATTGGACCAAAATAAACAGTCCCGCGCTGAAAAACAGCGCGGGGAGGGCAGGTTCATCGCCGTCAGGCGGGGCTAAAGGCGTCTTTGCCAAGGCCGCACACGGGGCAAACCCAATCATCGGGAATATCTTCCCATTTGGTGCCGGGGGCAATGCCGCCGTCCGGATCGCCCGCTTCGGGATCATAAATGTAACCGCAGGGGCATTCGTACTTTTCCATGGGAACAGCCTCCTTTTTCAATTTTGGAGGAAACAGGGCTTCCTCCGTTTCTGTCTTGATTATACCTTGTTTTGCCATGGTTTGCAAGCAGTTTTATCGATGCGGGGATCTGCATGGCTTGTATAGAAGCCGGTCGGATTGATCTTGCCGAATAAAGAAGAAAATGATATAATAGCGATCAGAAAGCGAGACAAAGCCGCGCAAATGAAGAAAAATCCGTCCC
>JAFXZO010000033.1 GCA_017541205.1 Clostridia bacterium
ACGTGGGCGGATAGGACACGCCGGACGCCCATTGATGGCCGGGCGCAGGAGAGACCAGCGTCGTTTCCGTCTCCCCGCAAACCTGGCAGACGCGGCGGGCGGTCTTATCCGTAAGGCAGACGAGCGAAGGATCGATCGCGTCCTCCTCCCAGTCCGACCATTGGTGGCCGGCGGCGATCAGCGGGATTTCGAGCTCATAGCCGCAGATCACGCATTTTTTCAGTTCCGTTCCGTCCGCCTCGCAGGAAGGCTCCCTGCGCGTCGATACCCAGCTGTGCGCTTCCTCGAATTCTTCCTGGCGCACGTTGGCAGCGACGACCTTATCGCATTCCACGCAGTAAAGATCATACCGAACGACGCAGGTGTGGGTTTCGGGATTCTCGGTGCGTATGATCTGCATTTTTCCTGCGGCCACTTCCACCGTCACATGCGCGTCCGTGTGCTCTTTTTCCGGGGGCGTTTCCTCTCCCAGCGCACCGGCGCACAGCAGCAGGCAAAGCACCGCCGCAAGCAAGTATATTGATCGTTTCGTAATCGTATCCTCCATAACATGGTTGATGCAAGGAAACCAGCGCTGCGAATGAACGCTTCATGCCATTCGCGACGCTGATCCCCCGAATACATGATAGCATATCCGTCCGCGCTTTGTCAATCTTCAGGCGTTGGGACCCGCCTCCCCGCGGCAAAGATTTACAAACCGGCATCTTTTTTCAACGCGCGGATAGACCAAAATGCCGCCGTCCGGATCAGGGACGGCGGCGGGAGGAAATCAATCAGCTGTCGATATTGTCGATCACGCGGAGGGTGATGGTCACCTCCAGGTATTCGCCGTTGCCGACGCCTTCCATGGTGAGGGCGTTCTGGGTGATCTGCCTGGCGAGCTCCGCGTCGCGGTAAACCTTTATCGTCAGGGTGTCGCCGTCGCCGCACTGGCCTACCTTGGCGGTGAAATCAGCGGAGGAGGAAATGACCTGGCCATCCACCTCCACGATGATATCGCCAACCTGCAATCCGGCCTCTTCCGCGGGGGATTTTTCTTCCACCACGCGGATGAGCGCCCCCTGGGGCAGCCCGTAGGCGGATACGTTGCTCAGGGTGGAAATGGAGATCCCGGCGCGGGGACGGCCGTACAGATCGCCGCCCTGGCCGTTCGAGCGCTGCTGGCGGGACTGATTGTCCGTGCCGGAGGAAGCGGTCTTGCCGGAATTGTAGTTTTGGAGCGCTTCGGTAATCAGGGGCTTGGCGACGTTGATGGGGATGCACAGGCCGATGTTGTCCACGTCGCGGCCGGTGGAGAAGAAGATGCTGCTGCTGCCGGTGCTGTTCGCGTAACGGGCGGGAATGCCCTGCAGCTGGCCCAGGGTGTTGAACATGCCGCCGCCGGAGTTGCCGGAGTTGATGGCGGCGTCGGTCTGGATCATGGTGTTGGTGATGGTGGACATGCGGCCGTAGCGGTCCATGGTGCGGTCGGTCACTTCGCGGTTGAGGCCGGAAATCACGCCGACGGATACGGTGCGGGCATAGCTTTCACCCAGCGGGTTGCCGATCACGATGGCCCATTCGCCTACCTGCAATTGATCGCTGTCGCCCAGCTCCACCGCGGGCAGATCCAGGCCGGGCACCTCCAGCACGGCGATATCCAGATTGGCGTCATAGCAAACGACGGTGGCTTCGTGCTCCTGGTCGTCCACGCCGGTGGTGATGGTCACGCGGGTGGCGCCTTCCACCACATGGTAGTTGGTGAGCACGTGCCCGTACGGGGTCACGACCACGCCGGAGCCGGTGCCCTGCAGGGATTCACGGGTTTCGGGCTGGCCGTATCCGTAGCCGTAGCCATAGCCGTAATAGGAGGTGCTGGTCGTGTAGTTGTTCACGCCCACCACGCTGTTGCGCACCTTTTCGGTCACCTCCAGGAAGGGGCTGGTGATCTGCGAGGCATCGGTGGCGGTGTTCACGATCTTATCGATCTCTTCTTGAGAAATCGTGGCGGAGGACGCGCTGGCGGATACGATCGTAGCGCCGATCATGATAACGGCAAGCGCAACTGCCAGTATGCCAAAATACAGGGAGGAGCGTTTCTTCATCATTTCATTCCTTCTTTCTTTGTCAAGCGGTTTGGCCCGCGATGATATCTTTCCCTTTCGGGTTCGATGTCATTGTAGGCGGGATATTTTACAAAAATTTGAACTATATTTGAACAATAGTTCTGAAATTTGTCAAAATTCAGGCGCTTGAACGGGCCGGCTTTCATACCCCGGTCAGATCGAAGGGCGGCGTATAGACCGCGTCGGCGGATTCCTTTTCCTGGATGAAGCCGGATAAGCCAAGGGCTTCAAAATGCCGGAGCACGCGCGCGTATTCCTGATCGGTCACGCGCTTTTCCAGGCCCGGGATCGTGCAGTGCGGCGAAGGCGTGTACTGCCGCATGAGGGATACGGGCGTGCCCCGGGGCAGCTTTTCCGCGATAAAATCCAGCGCCCGGCAGCTGTCCACGGTGCAGCCGGGCAGGACCAAATGCCGAACGATCACCCCGCGAAGCATCATGCCGTCTTCGCTGTAGCGCGCTTTTCCTGTCTGGCGGCACATCTCCGGGATGGCTTTGGACGCCGTCTCAAAATAATCCGGAGCCGCGGCGCAGAGCTTGGAAAGCCGCGACGAAACATGCTTGAGATCGGGCAGGTAGACGTCCACCGCGCCTTCCAGCATCCGCAGCGTTTCCAGCGTTTCATAGCCGCCCGTGTTCCATACGACGGGGATTTGAGGCTTATACAGATCCAGCGCGTCCAGCACGGCGCGGGCAAAGGGCGTCGCGGTGACCAGATTGATGTTGTGCGCGCCCTGGTCCTCCAGCGTTTTGAAAATGTCCGCAAGCCGCCGGACGCTGATTTCCCTGCCCTGGCCCAGATGGCTGATTTCGTAATTCTGGCAGAAGGCGCAGCGCAGCGTGCAGCCCGAAAAGAAGACCGCGCCGCTTCCGCGCGTGCCGGAAATGCACGGCTCTTCCCAGAAATGCAGCGCGGCCCGGGCGACCCTGGGCTTTTCGCCCATGCCGCAAAAGCCGGTCCTTTCGCTTCTGTCCACCCCGCATTGGCGGGGACATAAGGTGCAAATCGCCATGCTTTACGTCCTTTTCTCTCTGAACAGGGCCGCGTTCACCCGGCGGCCCCGCATGCCAAAGTCTTCCTCCGGCACGGTCACGTCGCACAGCAGCAGTCTTTCCCTGTCCGTCTGCTTCACGATCCTTCCGTTCCGGTCAAACCAGGCGGTCGGCACGGCCGGGCAGCGGGACAGGGAATTGACGGACAGGATCTGCATCACGTTTTCCGACGCGCGCGTGCGCAGGTGGCCCGTGAGGACCCTCCGCCGCTCCGGGTATTGCATCGCAGTATCGCAGAACGGCATGACGCAAAGCTGCGTCCCGCCGTCAAACAGCGTGCGGAACAGTTCCGGGAACCGCACGTCAAAACAGATCCGAATGCCGATAGAGAGCCCGTCCAGCACGAATACGCCGTCCCGCTCCCCCGGGGTGAAATTTTCCGCGTCCCAGCCCCACAGGGCCCGTTTGTCATAGCGGCAGATTTCTTCCCCGTTCTCGTCAAAAACGAGTGCGGAATTATATCGCCTGCCGCCGTCGTACAAAACGGTGCCCAGCAGGATGCAAACGCCCCATTCCCGGGCCAAGGCCGAAACGGCCCGGATGCCCGCGGCGCAGCGTTCCTCGGGAATGTTCTCCATCTGCGTTTCTACGGGCGGATAGCCGGTCAGGGCGCACTCCTGGAAGCAAACCAGCCGGGCCCGGCGCTCCGCCGCCGTTTTCACGCCCTAGCGGATATGGCTCAGGTTTTCTTCCATGTCCGCGCCTGCGGCAAAAGGATAACAGGCGATTTTCATGTTCCGCTTCTCCTTAAATCCTTGGACAGATACAGCACCAGGTCGTCGTCGTTCGTATAGACGGTGTCATAGGGCGTGCAGGGCTTGCCTTTGTACCATACGCCGGACCCGTCCGGGATATAGCCCCGCTTCACATACATCCTTTGGGCGCTGCCGTAGCCGTTGTGCAGGCCCACCGACAGGCAGACCGTGTCCGCACGACCGGCGGCGATCTTTTCCGCCGCGTCCATGAGCTTGCTTCCCACACCCCGCCGCTGATATTTCTGCAGCACGCCGAAATCGTTGATCTCGGGCCATCCGCTGGATAGGAAGGGGCCCTCGGCGGGCTGAAGATAGATGTGGATATATCCCGCCGGGCTGCCCCGATATTCCGCCGTCAGGGAAACGCATCTCCCTTCCGCCCGGTCCCGCAGGTGCTGATGGTATTTTTCTTCGCTGGCATGCCACCCCTGGGCGATCTCCTCCGCCGCAAACACCGGCGCGTCGGAAGGAACCATGTCCCGGATCAATACGTCCCCGTCCCGCTCGTAAATCATCTTTGTTTTTACTCCCTGATATGGTCGTTGGATTTTTTATTCTTTATAATAATGGCCTGCTTCCGTCCGTTCTCGTCCTTCCATCAATGCTCCGCTTTGCGCATGCGCTCTCTGCGCCGCCGGGAGGGCTGATGCCTGTCGATGGGCGTATCGCCGCGGATGGCGAAGAGCTGGTCTCGCAGCTTGGCGGCCTTCTCAAAGTCCAGCTCGGAGGCGGCGGTGAGCATCTGATCCTCCAATTGCTTGATCCATTCGGCCTTTTCTTCGTCCTCCATGCCGCCGGAAATCTCTTCGCTGGTTTTGTTGGTGATCTCGAGCAGCGCGCGCACGGCGGTCTTGACCGATTCGGGGGTGATGCCGTTCCTGCGGTTGTATTCCTCCTGGATGGCCCGGCGGCGGTTGGTTTCGCCGATGGCGGCCATCATGGAATCGGTGGGCGAATCGGCGTACATGACGACGCGGCCCTCCACGTTGCGCGCGGCGCGCCCGATGGTCTGGATCAGGGACGTTTCGGAGCGCAGGAAGCCTTCCTTGTCCGCGTCCAGGATCGCGACCAGCGCGACCTCCGGAAGGTCCAGGCCCTCGCGCAAAAGGTTGATGCCCACCAGCACGTCGTATTCGCCCATGCGCAATTCGCGGATCAGCTTGGTGCGCTCCAGGGTCTGGATATCGGAATGCAGGTAACGCACGCGGATGCCCAGCTCGTCCAGGTAATCCGTCAGGCGTTCGGCCATTTTCTTGGTGAGCGTGGTCACCAGCACGCGTTCCTTTTTTTCGACCACCCTGTG
This sequence comes from Clostridia bacterium, assembly GCA_017541205.1. Lineage (GTDB taxonomy): Bacteria > Bacillota > Clostridia > Christensenellales > Aristaeellaceae > RUG563. Next base: position 5,216 of record JAFXZO010000033.1, read on the forward strand.
GATTTCGCCCACCAGATCGTCCACCTGGCCGGTGGCGGGGCGCACGATGATTTTGGGGTCGAGCAGGCCCGTCGGGCGGATGATCTGCTCCACGATCTGGCCGGCGCGCTCGCGCTCGTAGGGGGCGGGGGTGGCGGAAACGTAGATCACCTGCTTGACGCGCTGATCGAATTCCTCGTAGGTCAGCGGCCGGTTGTCGAACGCGGAAGGCAGGCGGAAGCCGTATTCCACCAGCATCTTTTTGCGCGCGCGGTCGCCCGCGTACATGGCGCGGATCTGCGGAACGGTCACGTGGCTTTCGTCGATCATGACCAGAAAGCCCTTGGGGAAATAATCCAGCAGGGAAAACGGCGGATCGCCGGGATTGCGCCCGTCAAAATACCGGCTGTAGTTTTCGATGCCGGTGCAGAAGCCGATCTCCCGCAGCATTTCGATATCGTATTTCGTGCGCTGGGCGATGCGCTGCGCTTCCAGAAGCTTGCCTTCCGCTTCAAAGGCTTCCACCTGCCTGCGCATGTCCGCCTCGATATGGGCGATGTTTTCCTCGCGGTTCAGCAGGCTTGTGGCGTAATGCGTGGCGGGGAAAACAGCGGCGTGCTGGAGCGTGTGCAGCACGTGCCCGTCCACCACCGAGAATTCGGAGATGCGGTCGATCTCATCGCCGAAAAACTCCACTCTGATGCCGTTTTCGAGCTGTCCGGCGGGGATCACCTCCACTGTATCCCCACGAACGCGGAAATTTCCGCGCTCAAATCCCACATCGTTGCGTTCATACTGGATTTCCACCAGGCGGCGGAGCAGCTCGTTCGGGTCCAAACGCATGCCGGGTCGCAGCGAAATCATCTGGCCCTCGTACTCGCTGGGGTCGCCCATGGAATAAATGCAGGAAACGGAGGCGACAATGATCACGTCGCTGCGCTCCTTGAGGGCGGCGGTGGCGCTGTGGCGCAGGCGGTCGATCTCCTGATTGACGGACGCATCCTTTTCGATATAGGTGTCCGAGGAAGGGATGTACGCTTCCGGCTGGTAATAGTCGTAATAAGAAACGAAGTATTCCACCGCGCTGTCCGGGAAGAATGCCTTGAACTCGGCGCACAATTGGGCGGCGAGGGTTTTGTTGTGCGCGATGACCAGGGTGGGGCGCTGCACTTTTTCGATCACCGAGGCCATGGTGAAGGTTTTGCCGGAACCGGTCACGCCCAGCAGCACCTGGGCGGGCATGCCGGAGAGGACGCCGTTTGCCAGGGCGTCGATGGCCTGGGGCTGATCGCCCCGGGCGGTATAAGGAGCCTTTAAGACGAATCGACCCATTTTATCCTCCCAAAAGAAAACAAATGTTTCCGTTTCCTTCCTATCATACCATATCCGGCAGCGTTTGCCAACCGCAAATTATTGGCTGGCAAGGCGGCGAAACGGCTTGCGAAACGGCTGCTTATGCTGAAAAAATCTTGCTGGAAGCGGGAAAAGCGGCTTTTTTCGCCGGGGAATTTTTTTTTCGCGCCGGGCACAATGACCGCGAAATCGATTTTTTTCGCGGAGGTGCATGGGGATGCCACAGTATCAGATCGGGCTTTCGCCGAAGCTGAGCGGCGAAGTCGGGGTGAGCACGGCCAAGAACGCGGTGCTGCCCATTTTGGCGGCGGCGCTGCTGACCCAGGAGGAAGTGCTGCTGCATCAAATGCCAAAGCTGACGGATGTTGACAACATGCTTTCGATCCTTCGCTCCTGCGGGGCGGAGGTGAAGCAGGAGGGCAGGGACGCGGTCATCCACGCGCGCTGGATCGCCAGCCCGGATGAGAACGGGCTGGAGCGCGCCATGCGGGCGTCGGTGCTGATCCTGGGGCCGCTGGTCGCGCGCGCCGGCGAATGCAGCCTTTCCATGCCCGGCGGCTGCGCCATCGGGCAGCGGCCGATCGATCTGCATTTGAAGGGCATGCAGCGGCTGGGCGCGAAGGTGGAAACGCAGGGCGGCATGGTGCATGTGACGGGCGAACTGCGCGGCGCGAATATTTACCTGGATTTTCCCAGCGTCGGCGCGACGGAAAATTTAGTGATGGCCGCGTCCCTCGCCCGGGGCGTCACGCGCATCGAAAACGCCGCCAAGGAGCCGGAGATCGCCGATTTATGCGGATTTTTGACGGCCATGGGGGCGCGCATCGCCGGCGCGGGCACGGCGAACATCATCGTGGAGGGCGTGGAAAGGCTGCACGGGGCGGAATACACCCCGATCCCGGACCGGATCGAGGCGGGCACGCTGGCCTGCGCCGCGGCGCTGACCGAAGGGAGCGTCCTGCTGGAGGGCGCGCGGACGGATCACATGCGGGCGCTGCTGTTTAAGCTCACCGAATCCGGCGTGATCTGCCAGGAGGACGCGCGCGGCCTTCGCCTGCGCGGCAAGGCGCGCCATCCGATGGAGGCCCGCACCTTATCCTACCCCGGCTTTCCCACGGACATGCAGGCCCCCTTCATGGTGGTCGCCACCCAGACCCATGGGCTGAGCGTATTTCTGGAAACGATTTTTGAAAACCGGTTCATGCACGTGGTGGAATTAAAACGCCTGGGCGCGCGCATCCGGGTGGAAGGGCAGCTGGCCCTGATCGAGGGCGGCAGGCCGCTCAACGGCGCGCACGTGACCGCGACGGACCTTCGCGCCGCGGCGGCGCTCATGCTGGCCGGGCTGGTATCCCAGGGCCAGACGCTCGTTTCCGATCCCGCGGGGCACCTGATGCGCGGGTATGAGCGCCTGGAAGAAAAACTGGCCCGGCTCGGGGCCGACGCGGTGAAGCTGCCGCAGGCGGCCCGGACGAATTGAACACAGGATTGCCCAGCGCTTCATCTGGGCAATTTTTGCGCCTTTTTGCGCAAGAAATGTTTTTGATATTCCTTGCATTTTGGCGGTTTTTCGTCTACAATAGAGAAAAAGGTCTTCCATGGATGCCGCACGAAGGGAGAGGACATGATTTGCAATATCTGATTGGCGTAGACCTGGGTACGTCGGGTACCAAAACCGTACTGTTTGATGTTCATGGCAAAGAAATCGCTTCCGCGCTGGAAGAATATCCCCTGTATCAGCCCAACAACGGCTGGGCGGAGCAGGAGCCGGAGGATTGGTGGAAAGCCGCCGTTCATACCATCAAAGCGGTGATCGAAAAGAGCAAAGTGAACCCCAAGGACATTGCGGGCCTGTCCCTGTCCGGGCAGATGCACGGCCTGGTGCTGACGGATGACAACGGCAGCGCCCTGGGCCGCTCGATCATCTGGTGCGATAACCGCACGATCGAAAGCTGCGAAGAATTCACCCGCCTGGTGGGCGGCCGGGAAAGGCTGATCCAGATCGCCGCCAATCCCGCGCTGACCGGCTTTACCGCGGGAAAGGTCCTGTGGGTGCGCGAGCATCAGCCCGAAATCTGGAAAAAGGCGCGCCATATTCAGCTGCCCAAGGATTATGTGCGCTTAAAGCTGACCGGCGTTTACCATATGGATATGAGCGACGCTTCCGGCACCAACCTGCTGGATGTGCCGAGCCGGTGCTGGAGCAAGGAAATCTGTGAGAAAATCGGCCTGCCCATGGAGATGCTGCCCCCGCTGGTGGAAAGCAGCGATGTGGCCGGCTACATCACCGAGGAAGCCGCGAAGCTGACGGGCCTGGCCGCCGGCATGCCCGTTGCGGCGGGCGCGGGCGACAACATGGCCGCCGCGATCGGCACGGGCGTGGTGAAGGAAGGCAAAGCCTTTACCACGATCGGCACCTCCGGCGTCATCTTCGCCCATTCCAACACCGTGCAGATCGATCCCGCGGGCCGGGTGCATACCTTCTGCGCCGCCGTGCCGGGCTGCTACGTGGTGATGGGCGTCGGGCTGGCCGCCGGGCTTTCGCTCAAGTGGTGCCGCGATACCTTCTTCCAGGCGGAAATCGAAGCGGCCCGCGAAATGGGCACGGATTCCTATGTGCTGATGAACCAGGAAGCCGCGCGCAGCCCCATCGGCGCGAACCGCCTGATCTACCTGCCCTATCTGATGGGCGAGCGCAGCCCCATCCTGGATCCCGAATCCCGCGGCGTGTTCTTCGGCCTTTCCGCCATGCACACGAAGAAGGATATCGTGCGCGCGGTGATGGAGGGCGTCATGTACTCCCAATGGCATAACCTGAACGTGCTGCGCGGCATGCACGTCGCCCCGGACGCCATGCTGGCCTGCGGCGGCGGCGCCAAGAGCCCCTTCTGGCGGCAGATGATGGCGGATATGTACGGCATGCCCGTTTCCACCCTGCAAAACACCGAGGGCCCGGCCCTGGGCGCGGCGATCCTGGCGGGCGTCGGCGCGGGGATCTACAAGGATGTGCCCTCCGCCTGCGCACAGCTGCTCAAGGAAAGCGAGCCGCTGCTTCCCGACGCGGGACGGCACGCCGCTTACGAACCGTACTTCGCTCTCTACCAGAAGATCTATCTGGACCTCAAGGATTCCTTCCATACGCTGGCGAATCTTGATTAATTCATACGGAGGAAATGGCTATGAAGATCGTACCGGTTACCGACAAAAGCTTTGCGCCCTACGGCCGCGTGGTGGAAGGGTATGAAACGGCGGGCGTCGTCAAGGCGCTGAAGGAAACCACCCCCTGCCCCGACGGCGTGGTGTACTTTCCCAAGGTAGATTCCCTGCACGCGGCGGAAGGCGGCGAAGCGCTGGGCGAAGCGCTCTTTGGCGGCATGCCGTTCCAGCTGGGCTGCTGCAACGGGCACAACACCAAACTCAACTGCCTGGAATACCATCGCGACAGCGAATTCAACCTGGGCACGGAGGATTTTATCCTGCTGCTGGCGAAAATGGACGATATTGCGGACGACGTGCTGGACACCGCCAAGGCCAAGGCCTTCTTCGTGCCCAAGGGCGTGCTGGTCGAGGTCTACGCGACCACGCTGCATTACGCCCCCTGCCACGCCGATCCCGAAAAGGGCTTCCGCGTGCTGGTCGCGCTCCCGCTCGACACCAACACGGATTACCGCCCCGGCACCGGGAAGAACACCCTGGACAAATCCCTCTGGGCGCGCAACAAATGGCTCCTGGCCCATCCGGAAAGCGGCGAGGCCAAAGAGGGCGCTTACGTTGGACTTAAAGGCGAAAACATCGATATCAAAAACGATGTGCCTTTCTGTTGTTAATACATCATACATAATGGAGGAGAAAAACAATGTCTTGCAACATCCCCGAAGTAAAGCTCGGCATCGTTGCCGTGTCCCGCGACTGCTTCCCCATCAACCTGTCCATCGCCCGCCGCGAAGCCATCAAGAAGGCGTATAAGGGCGAACTGTACGAATGCCCCGTCACCGTGGAAAACGAAAAGGATATGCTCAAGGCCGTTGCCGATGTGAAGGCCGCCGAATGCAACGCGCTGGTCGTGTTCCTGGGCAACTTCGGCCCCGAGACCCCCGAAACCCTGATTGCCAAGAACTTTGACGGCCCCTGCATGTTCGTGGCGGCTGCCGAAGGCGACGGCGACCTGATCAACGGCCGCGGCGACGCGTACTGCGGCATGCTGAACTGCTCCTACAACCTGGGCATGCGGCATCTTCAGGGCTATATCCCCGAATACCCCGTCGGCACCGCGGACGATATCGCCGCCATGATCGCGGATTTCGTGCCCGTTGCCCGCGCCATCATCGGCGTCAAGAACCTCAAGATCATCACCTTCGGTCCCAGGCCTCAGGATTTCTTCGCCTGCAACGCGCCGATCAAAGGACTGTACGAACTCGGCGTCGAGATCGAAGAGAACTCCGAACTCGACCTGCTGGTCAGCTATAAAGCGCATGCCGG
>JAFXZO010000034.1 GCA_017541205.1 Clostridia bacterium
ATGCAGGCGGCGATGCCGGAGGTGAATTTGTTGGTGGTATCGGCAATGGCGTTGAGGTAGAAGTCCGGGTCCACGATGCCCTTCTGATACCAGTCTCTGCCAAAGCTGATCCAATCGATCACCGCGGGGTCGGAGGCCGCCAGCTTGTAATGGCCGTCTTCTTTCATGAAGGCGTCATAGTCCACTTCGGCAAACTGCATCAGGAAGTTGGAATAGTAATCGGGGTCGGTGCTGAAGCCGATGGTCGCGCCGTTGCCGGCCAGATCGTTTTCAACCGCGCCCTTGCACAGCGCTTCGATCTGGGACAGGGTGACCGTATCGCCGAAGGGCTCCATGCCCAGCTTTGCCACCCAATCCTTGCGATAATACAGCGTCTGGTTGCTCACCACGGTCTGCATGCCGCTGAAGCGGGCGAAGGTGGCGTGCGGGATCGCGTACATCACGCCGTCGATGTGCAGCTTGTCATACAGGCCGCTGACCTTCACCATTTCATACAGGTCGGGATATTTTTCCTCCCAGCCCTCCGGCAGCGCGCCCAGCAGGCCCTGCTCGGCGTAGGTGGCGTATTCCTGATAATCGAAATTGCGCCAGGACACGATATCCGGCATGGTGCCGCCGTTGATCCAGGTGCGGATCTTTTCGCTCTGGCTGTCCTTGGAAACGGGATACACCTCGTAATCGAAATTGAACATTTCGGAGATGTACTTGTACATGCCGTCGCTGTTATAATCCATGGAGGAATTGGAGTGGGTGGAGTTGATGGTGAAGGAGATGTGCTCTTCATATTCCGCGAGCGCGGATACGAAGGGAACCACCATCAGGAGCGCGAGGAACAAAGCCAGCCATTTTTTCATGAAAGCAACCCCTTTCCAATGATATATTTCCAACGGCTTGCCCGCCGCCGGTTTACATTTTCACGGAGCCCACCATGACTCCTTTGACGAAATACTTTTGCAGGAACGGATAGAAGCACATGATGGGCACCATCGCCATCATCACGGCCGCCATCTTGACCCCCTGGGAAAACACGTCCAGGTCGGCTTCCCCGGTGGATACGTCGGCCGCGGCGGCCGCCTCCGCCACGATGGAGCGAAGCACGGTCTGCAGCGTCATTTTCCCGGAGGAGTTGATCAGCAGCATGCTCCAGAACCATTCATTCCAGTAGGCAACGGCGGTGAACAGCGTAAAGGTGGCCAGCAGCGGCCCCTGCAGCGGCAGCATCACGCGGAAGAAAATCACAAGATCGTTGGCCCCGTCGATTTTCGCCGCGTCCTCCAGATCGACGGGCGTCTGCTCGAAGCCGCTTTTCAGGATGACGATGTTGTAGGTGGAAACGCCCACGAACAGGATGATGCCCCACCGGGAATCGATCAGCTTCAGCGCTTTCATTTGCAGGTAGGTGGGGATCATGCCCCCGGAAAAGAACATGGTGAACATCATCAGCAGGAAGAGCAGCTTTTTTCCCGGAAATTTGCGCGAGAAAGCGTAGGCCATCATGACGGAAGCCGCCATGCTCAATACGGTGCCCGAGATGGTGATCAGGATCGTATTCTGAAAGCCGATGCTCAGCTGCCCCTTGTCGATCAGGTACTGGTAGTTTTTCAGGGAAAACTCCGCCGGGTACAGGGAAACGGGATGCAGCGCGTAGGCCCGGTTGGTCTCCAGAGAAATCACCACGGCGTTATAGAAAGGCATCAGGATCAGCAGCGCCGTCAGCGTGAGGATGATAAAGACCGCGTAATCGCCCTTGGTCCATTTTTTCCGTTTCGGCGCGGCGCTCAGCGTCTTTTGCGGCAAGGAAGTATGCATTCTTTTCTCCTCCTTCCTTTCAGCCCAGCAGGCCGTTGCCGCCCAAGAGCTTGATGATGTAATTGGCGCTGACCAGCATAATCAGGTTGATGACGGATTTGAACATGCCCACCGCCGTGGAGAAGCCATAGCTGGGAACGGCGTTAAAGGTGATGCTGTATATATAGGTATCCAGGATTTCGCTGACGCCCTTCACGCTCGGGTTCTGCATATAGAAGATTTGCTCGAACCCGGAGTTCATGACGCGGCCGACCTGGAGAATGAATAAGGTGATGATGGTGGCCCGGATACAGGGCAGCGTCACGTGCCAGGCCTGCTGCAGCCGCCCCGCGCCGTCCATGGTGGCGGCTTCGTAGAGCGTCGGATCAATGGCCGTGATCGCCGCGATATAGATGATCGAGCTCCAGCCCATTTCTTTGAGGTTATGGGTGAAATAAAGCAGCGGGCGGAACAGCGCGGCGTTCGACAGAAAGCTGATCCTCTCGCCGCCCGTGGAGGCGATGATCGTGTTGATCATGCCGTTATTCGCGAAGAAATTGGAAATGATGGCGGATACCACCACCCAGGACAGGAAATGCGGAAAGGTGTACACGGTCTGATACACCCGCTTGATCTTTGTGCCCCGCATTTCATTGATGAGCAGCGCCAGCAGGATCGGAACGGGAAACTGGAACAGGAGCCTGGAAAAATTGATTTCCAGCGTATTGCGGATGGCGGTCACGGCGGCGGGCGTGGTGAAGATCCGCTGGAAGTTCGCCATGCCGACCCATTGGCTGCCCCAAATCCCCAGCTTGGCGTTGTATTTTTTGAAAGCGAGCACCAGCCCGCTCATTGGCGCGTAATGGAACACGGCGAAATAGACGATGCCGGGAATCAGCAGAAGATAGATATACCGAGCCTGCCAGATGGAGATGCCAAGGCGGCGCAATCGGCTGGACATGCCCGTTTCCTCCTTCCCGGGAACAAAGCCATGGGATCGGCTGTCCCGGCTGATAGTCTTTTATGGCCAGAGGAGAGGGCGGCGCCCTCTCCTCTGACAGCTGGAATGGATGATTACTTCATATACCGGTCATAAGCGTCCTGGTAAACCTTCAGCACGTCCTGAAGGCCCATGCTTTCCACCTGCGCCACGTAGACGTCGAAGTGATCCAGGGGCTCTACGCCCATGATGAATTTATCGATCATTTCATTTACGTAGGTTTCGATTTCCGTGTATTTTTCGTTGATCACGCTCTGCTCGTCGTTGGTGAAGGCCAGCGTCGGGAAGGCGGGGCCGATGTGGCCTTCCTGCTCGTAGATGTCGCGGATGCGGTTGACTTCGTCGCTGACGAAGGCGCGCTCATACCGGGCGTCCTGCAGCAGGGTCAGCATGCTCTGAATGCCGAAGGTGCGCAGGGCATCCTGGGGAGAAAGGCCGTCGGGGTTGTTCATGATGAGATCGGAATACACATAGTCGCCGTCGATCACATTGAAATGCTCGCCTTCGACGCCGAAGTTCAGCAGGATCATGCCTTCCTCGCTGTAGAGGTAATCAAACAGCTTCATTGCCGCGGCTTTCTGCTCGGCGCTGGCGCCCACATAGATGCCGGCGTTCCAGTCTTCGTCCACGGTGATGGGCTGCAGCTGATCGCGGGTCTCGCTGATGCCGGTGGGGCCTTCGGGAGGAACCGCGCCGACGATGTGCACGTCGCTCTCCTGACCCTTGAACAGATTGCTCACGTTGTCGATGTACGCGCTCCAGTCATAGCTCATGAACACCTGGTTGTTGGTCCATTCGCTGTACCAGGCCGTCTTGTCGCGAGTCAAGTATTCCTGATCCAGCAGCTTTTCTTCATAGCAGCGATGCAGCCATTCCAGCGCGTCCTTCATGCGGGGATCGGTCGCGCCGAACTTCACCTGGCCGTCCTCGGCAAAGAAGGTTTCCGCAATGCCCCAGTTGTTCACGAAGGGGATCACGTTGCCGCGGTTGTTGCTGCCGTTCTTGCGCACGGAGAAGGCGATTTCATCCTTTTCTCCGTTGCCGTTGGGATCGCCGTCCCGGATGGCGACGAACACGTTATACAGGTCTTCCACGGTCTTTGGCGTTTCCAGGCCCAGCTTGTCCAGCCAGTCCTGACGGTAGAAGTACAGCTTGCCCGCGGTGATGGCCGTGCGCTGGCCGATGAAGCGCATATTGCCGTCCGCGTCGCTGACCTTGCGGCGGATTTCGGGATCGCTGTACACCTTCCACAGGTTGGGGGTGTCGGTTTCATTGATCATGTCGTTCAGCGGCTGCCAGGCGTCCTTGTACAGCAGCAGATCCTTGGCCTTGTACTGCACGATGGTGGGGAGATCGCCGCTCGCCATCAGCAGGCCGTATTTTTCCGCCAGGTTCTCGGTGGGGGCGGAGATGATTTCGATGTTGATGCCCAGCTTTTCCTTGAGGATCTCAATGGTCATCAGGCCATTGCGGAAGGGCATGTTTTCACGGTCGGAACCCCAGATGGTGATGGTGACGGGATCCTCCGCCAGCGCTGTGCAGGCGAGGGGCAGCAGGGAGAGGGCCAGCAGAACGGCCAGGAAACGGGAAAAGAGCTTCATGGGACGACCTCCTTTGTTTTTTATATTCAGCCCCGCAGCCCACGGGGCGCAATATCAGACGGTTGATTTTACTCCTTTACGGAGCCGATCATGACGCCTTTTACAAAGTAGCGCTGGACGAACGGATAAACGCACAGTATGGGCAGCATCGCCACCACGATGGTCGCGTATTTGATGCCCTCGGCCATCACATTTTCCGTGCTGGAGGCGTTTTCCACGATTTCATTCATCAGCACCACCTGGCGCAGGATGATCTGCAGCGGATACAGTTCCGGCTTGTTCAGATACAGCACCGCGCTGAAATAGCTGTTCCAGTGGGCGACGGCATAGAACATGCCGATGGTCATGAGGCTCGCAAGGCTGAGCGGCAGCACGACGCGGAACAGCACCCCGAAATCGTTGCAGCCGTCCAATTCCGCCGCTTCCACCAGGCTTTGCGGGATGGCAAGGAAAAAGGTGCGCATGAGGATCATGTTATAGGTGCTTACCGCGCCGGGCAGCAGGATCGCCCACATGGTGTTGAGCAGCTTAAGCTCCTTGATGACAAGGAAGGTAGGGATCATGCCGCCGTTGAAAAACATGGTAAAGGTGCACAGCAGCGTCAGGAACCTGCGCCCCACCATTTTCTTCTGGCTCAGCGCCCAGGCGCCGCATACGGTCAGCACCAGGTTGATGAGCGTTCCAAGGCCGGTATACAGGAGGGTGTTTCCATAGCTGCGCCACAAAAGCGGATAATGGAACACTTTTTCATACGCCTTGACATGCGCCCGCACCGGGATAAACGATACCTCGCCTTTCAGAATGGCCGTTTCTTCCGAAAAGGAGGCGGCTGTGACGAAAACGACCGGATACAGCATGGCGACGCACAGCAAAATCAGCACGACGGTATTGATGAGCAAAAATGCTTTCCTGCCGGCTGACACCCGGATCCGGTTCGAGCGCTTCAAAACACCCGCTGTCATGCCTTCTTCCTCCTTTACCACAAACTGGTTTCGCTGTATCTGCGGCTGAGATAATTCGCCATGATGACCATGGTAAAACCGATCACGCTCTGGAACATGCCCACGGCGGTGGCATAGCTGTATTCGCCGCCCCGAAGGCCGCGGCGGTACACATAGGTGCCGATCACGTCGCTCGTTTCCAGATTGGCGTTGTTTTGCAGCAGCAGAATGGTTTCATATCCGGCGTCCATCACGTGCCCCAGCCGCATGATGATCAGCACCACGATGGTGCTGGCGATGCCGGGCAGCGTAATATGCCACATCCTGCGCAGATAACCGCCGCCGTCGATCATGCAGGCCTCGTAAAGCTCCCCGTTGATGCCGCTGATGGCGGCCAGGAAGATGATGGAGTTCCAGCCGATATTTTTCCACAGGTTCATCACGGTATAGATCGTGCGGAAGGAGCCGGGCTGGGTCATGAAATACTGCCTCTCCCCGCCCAAGGCGGCGATAAAATGGTTGACGATGCCGCTGGAGGGGGACAGAAACTGGACCACCATGCTGGCGATGACCACGGAGGATATAAAATACGGAAGATACGTTATGGTCTGGGCGGCCTTTTTGAAGCGCTTGTTCGGCACCTCGTTGAGCAGCAGCGCCAGAATGATGGAAGCCGGGAAATTGAACAGCAGATCGTAGAGATTGATGAGCAGGGTGTTGCGCACCAGCCGCCACAGATAGATAGAATTGAAAAACTGGTTGAAAAACTTGAAGCCTACCCACGGGCTTTTTTCAAACCCCAGGAAAGCGTTAAAATCCTTAAAGGCGATCATCAGGCCGCCCATGGGGGCGTAACGGAATAAAGCATAATAAACAAGCACAGGAAAAAACATGAGATACAAATTCCTTGCAGCCCATATCCTGCGCTTGAGGCGCACGCGGTTTCTCAGGCGCATGCCCCGCTTCTTATCGATCATGTCCATCATATTCACCGTCCCTTTGATAAAGATACCATGAGAACGGTCATTTTTCTATGGCTGATTTCAGGAATAAGCCGTCCGATCCGGTGAATCGCTATCATCCATTCTGCGAATGGATCGACGAATTCGCCATTCTGAACTGGCCCGGGGTGATTCCCTCCGTTTTTTTGAAGGTGCGGATCAGCGTATTCTGGTTTTCGATGCCCACCCTCTGCCCGATTTCGCGCAGGGTAAGATCGGTGGTGAGCAGCAGGCGCTTCACTTCCGTCATCCGGATATCGGTCAGGTATTTGAGGAAGCTGGTTCCGGCCACCCGGCGGAATACCAGCCCGATGTAGCTGGGCGACATGGAAAGCGCCTCGCTCACCATTTCGAGCGAAATATCATGGCAATATTCAGCCTGGATATACTGAACCAGTTTTTCGTACTGCTTTTCCTCCTGGGTGGAAACATCCGCGCTCAGGCAGTCCATCACCGAAAAGAACACCTGACGCAGCCTTTCTTCCGTGTCGTGCTCCATGGGCATATCATCCGCCCGGAATCCAAACTGCCCCAGGAATTCCAGGTATTTATCCTCCACGCCCGCCTGGCAGGCGACGCGCCGGGCGGTGAGCAGAAGGGCCTGCACAAGGCTTGAACGCGGCATGGAAGCGCCCGTGTCCGAAGCGCAGAGCGCGTGCAGCGTGGCGGCGGCCTCTTCCCGATCGCCGCTGAGCATTTGGTTGATCAGCCTTTGCTCTGCGTTCAGGGTATATTCCGTATCCGGCGCGTCCGGGGTTTCTTCCGCAAGGCAAAGGGCGTTTTCTCCCATGCTGTTTCCGTTGTTCAGCGCCAGCATGGCGTCGATCAGCGAATCGGAAACCCTTTGAACGCTGTAAGCCCGGCCAACGCCGATGCGGCACGGCATATCGCCAAACAATTCCCGGCGGGACTGTTTAAGGAAAGAATAGATGGTTTCGGGCGACGGATGCCCGGAATCCAGGTTAAACAGGATGAGCAGCTTTCCGTCCATCCGCTGTGCGCACCATACGCGCATCGCGCCCAGGTCCTTTTCCTCCGCCATGGCCTCCAAATGGTCAGCGGCACATATGCCCGCCGCTTCCTCCGCCCGCTCCAGCGCCCGTGGATTGATTTCGGCTACGGCGATCTGGATCCGGTCATAGGGAAGCGTCACCTGCACCTTGGATAGGCTCTGGCGCGCGTCGTTCCGCAATCGGCCCTCCATCCAGTCGTTCAGCAGGCGGTTTTTCAGCAGCCGGTTGATTTCCTGATTGCTCAGGGACAGGGCGTGGTTTTCCGCTGAAATCATATGGATCGCGTCGTCCAGCAGCTTATACTCGTTGGCGCTCTCCCCTTCCGGCAGGCCGATGCGCAGATGCTTCACGTTTTCCAGCAGCCTTTCCAGGGGCGTATACAGCCGTTTGCTGGCCAAAACAGCGCAGATCAGCCCGCCCGCCATGCACAGGCCCATCACAAGGGTCACGATCCTGCGCAGGCGTACGGTGGGCTTAAGAAGATCACGGTAAGGAACGATGGCCATACAGGTAAGCCCGCCCGACGCGGTTTCCTTTGCCAGCACGCTGTAGTCAGCGCCGCCGAGCCGGATACGGTTCTGCGGAGAGGACATATAGATCCGGCTCACCTCGCTGTACTGATCGTTCGCGTGGGAAATGACGGGGGTCCCCGTCTGATCGCACAGCAGGAGCACGCCGTTTTCGCTTTCCGGAAGGCTGGAGAGCAGCTTGTCCTCCGGCAGGTGGAAAAAGGCGTAGCTTTTCCCTTGGATGCTGTTGAGCGGCAGGCTGCTGATGAACACCAGCACGCGGTCGTTGCTCAGGATGCGGGAAATCGTGGCTTTCCCGACATAATCGCACAGGGCGATGTGATTGGTTTGCTCGCGGACCGAAAGAACGTCGGAAATCGTCAGCCCGTCGATCCGGCTGAAATAATCGTCCGCCGGGTAACTGCTCTCGGCGGTGATCACAATGTCAAGCCCTTCTGAATAAATGCCGATATCGCTGATCGTGCTGCTGAACGCTTTCATTTTTTGGAGCAGCTCAATGATCGATTTCTTTGTCAGTATGTTTTTCGGCGTCTGCTCCTTCAAATGCAGATACATTTTCACGCCGCTGTCGTTGTCCAATTGCCAGGTAAAGGAGCGCATCTGCTCGATCTGCTTGTTCAAGGACATGCATGCGCTTTCCAGCAGGGATTCATGCTGCTTCCACGCGTCCCGGATGACCTGCTCGGAAACCTGCGAATAAATGATCCAGCCTGTCGCTAAAGTGGTTACGATCGTAAAAATCAGCAGAAGAAGCGTCATCTGCACTTGTACTCTGTATCGGGGCAGCCATCGTTTCTGATCTCGTTTCATTGCAGCCTCCCAAGGGATGGCGATCCTGTTTCCTTCAAACCGTATGCTTCTATCGGCTCTGCCGTAGATGTCGGAATACCTGGATTATAGCATAAAACCTGCGTTTTGTCATTTCTTTTCTCACAAAGCGGCGCGCTGCGGGAAGAATTCTTTCCCGCAGCCCGGTTTCCCTGGTATCATTTGACACCGGATGCCGAATGGGTCCGCCCGCGCCTTCTCCATGAATGAGAGTTTCCTTTTTATATTCTCATTTCTTTTTAATCATTTCCTCCCTGTTCCTTTCATTTTCCGGGGTTATGCTATACCCGTTCCAAGGGAAAGCAAAGCTCCTCTCCCCTGGAAGCAAAGAAAACAAATGGGCGCAAGCGCCAAGGAGGAAATAAAGATGGATCATTATGAAATGGTAGAAAACCTGCGGAC
>JAFXZO010000035.1 GCA_017541205.1 Clostridia bacterium
AACGAAGCCCACTCTTTCGCCGATTTCTGAAATGCTCAGGTCGCTTTCCGCCAGCAGTTCTTTCGCTTTTTCGCAGCGAAGATGGCTGTGATACCATAAAAGGGTACGGCCCGTATGGGCTTTATAAACGCGCAGCAGATAACTGCCGTTGATATACAGGGCATTGGCGATTTCCTGAAGGGAAAACTTTTCTGCGCTGTGCAGGGCAAGATAGTTTTCAGCGGCGGAAACAAGCCGCTTTCCCGTATGCGCTGCGTGAGAAGAGGAGGCGGGCTTCATTCCTCCTTCGTCCATTCATGTCCCTTCTTTCCTGCGGTTAGTCATTGCTTACTGCTATATTAGCATAATCTAACTCCATTGCCAAGAGGTTTTTCAAAACAGTCAATATCAAGCAAAAGCCGGTCAATATCAGAATAGCGAAGGAAGTTAGAATATGCTAATATAAATGCCGGGTTAGATGCGCCTAATGCCGACCGTCATTCGCCGATACCCCGGCAGGCGCGTTTAGTCAGAACAGAAAGGAAGTCCCCGGTGATGGAAAGACAAGGATGGAAACGGCTGCTTTGCTGTTTTTTGCTGCTGCTGACGCTGCTGCCCGCAGGTTCCTCTCTGGCGGAGGAGAGCGCCTCCACCCGCTGGGCGGACGCTGCGGACGAGATCGACAAATACCTGGACGCGGCCTTTGAAGCCTACCTGGACGGCGACGCGCAGACCGCCTATAACGATGTAAGCAACGCCTACTTCCGGGTGTATGAAACCACCGGTTTTGAGCGGCAGACCATGAGCTATGTGTCCGGCAACCGCAAAAACGCGGTGGAAATGCAGTTTTCCGCCTGCAAGGCCGCGGTGAAGAAAGACAATACCGACCGGGAAACCATCGTGTCCGTGCGCAGCGCGCTTTTGAAGCTGAAAGCCATGATCCGCGAGGACGGCAACAAACTGGCGTCCATGCAGGGCGGCGTGCAGAGCGAAAGCAAGTATTACAAGCGGGGCGAATTGGCATCCGCCGACCCGTATCCCGAATACAGCGCCGATCCTAACGCCGCGGCCAAGTACGCCAATTGGTATGAAGCCGCCACGCTGGTGAAGGAGCTGCTGGACACCGCCTACATGGGCTATCTGGATAAGGATTTCGAGGCGGCTTTGGATAACCTGAATACCGCTTATTATTCCGTCTATGAGGAATCCGGCCTGAGCCATGCGATTTATACCGGTCTTTCCCTGAAAGACCGGCAGAAGATGGACGGTTCTTTCTCCGACCTGCGCACGCTCATTGCCTCCGGCGAAACCAAATATCAGAAGAACAAATACCGCACCACCACCGACGGGGCGAAGAACCTGGTGCTGAAGCTGGCAAAGACCTTGGACAATCAGGAAGCGGAAGCGAAAGCTGCCCTTGCCGAGGAAACAAATGCGGCAAATGCGGAAGCGGTGGAAGAAACCAGGCAATCTGATCCCCGGCTGCTCACGTTCCTGGGCGCGTTCGGCATCATCGTGCGCGAAGGGCTGGAAGCCATTCTGGTCATCGCCGCCATCATCGCCTACCTGACCAAGAGCGGCAACGGCAGGAGCCTGAAAAACGTCTACATCGGCGCGGTATGCGGCGTGATTGCCAGCTTCGCCGCCGCTGCCGTATTGGCCTGGGCCAAGCAGGCGTTCGTAGGCGCGGGACTGGCGCAGGAAGTGATCGAAGGCATCACCGCCTTGATCGCCGTGTGCGTGCTGTTCTATGTGAGCAACTGGATGATCTCCAAGGCGGAGGCCGCCTCCTGGAGCCGTTATATCGACGGGAAGGTGCAAAGCTCTGTGGAGCAGGGCAGCGCCTTTGCCCTCGCTTTCACCGCCTTCCTCTCCGTATTCCGGGAAGGGGCAGAAGTGGTGCTGTTCTATCAGCCGATGCTTTCGGAGGGCAACCCCGGCATGGTATGGGCGGGCTTCGGCGCGGGCTGTGTGCTGCTGGTGTTCGTGTACCTGGCCATCACCAAGCTGTCCGTCAAGCTGCCCATCAAGGTGTTCTTTACCGCCACGTCCATCCTGATGGCCGTCATGTGTGTGTCCTTCCTGGGCAGCGGCATTAAGGAGCTGGCGGAGGGCAACGTGTTCGACCTGAGCCTCCGGGTGCCCGGCATCCCGGAAAACGACGTGATCCAAATCTTCGGCATTTATCCCTGGCTGGAAACCCTGCTGCCGCAGCTGATCCTGGCCGTCATCCTGCTGGTCACGTTTATGGTTGCCCACTATCGGGGCAAAATAGACGCCCTGAAAAAACAGGCTGCAAAGTCTTAGCGATACCCCCGCGGCGCTGCCCCGCGCAGCCCGCGCAGGATATACAATGAAAACGATGTAGGAGGATTTTACCATGAAAAAGTTTCTTGCCCTGCTGCTGGCCGCTATGATGCTGATGAGCATGTCCGCTTTCGGTCTCGCCGAAGAAGAAGCCGGTTTCGATGAATACGAGCTGGGCGTCGAGGGTGAACAGGAAGTGGGCTTTATGACCATGTCCATGGTGTATTTCCAGCCTGTGGATATGGCGCCCGCTGAAAACGCCACCCCCAAGGAAGGCAGCGATCTGCACATCGAAGTGGACCTGACCGCCAACGAGAATCCCTACGGTTTCCCCGTGGACGGCTGGGTGCCCTACCTGAGCATTGATTTCGTCATCAAGGACCTGGACGGCAAGGAAGTCTATTCCGGCTCCATGATGCCTATGGCGGCTTCCGACGGCCCTCACTACGGCAACAACATCCCCCTGGCCGAGGGCGAATATACCATCACCCTGTACATCAAGAGCCCCGCGGAAAACGGCTATCTGCTCCACGTGGACGCTGAAACCGGCGTGGATGCCAAGGAAGGCTTCTGGACTGAGCCTCTTGTGGCTACCTGGACCGGCTGGAAGTTTATCAAGGAGTGGTAAAGACGGGAGCTTTCTGGGGAAAACCATTCTTTGGAGGCCCAAGAATGGTTTTCCCCAGACCCCCCTTCCAAGAAAGCCATAATGGGCATGGTTCATTCCCGTGCGTTTTACATGGCAAAATGCTTGCTGGCACGTCATCCGCGGGGGATGGCGTGCCAGCATTACGAACGTTTATGAACTCTGATCATTCGGAGGTTATGCTGTGTTCAAGTATCTCTGGTCGGTAACACAAGACTTATTTCTGACCGTCACCCTGATCGCCCTGATCCACATCCTGCTGTCCCGGCTGTTGGGCCGCAGGGGACGGATCATCCATGGGATCGCTTTGGGGGCGGGTGTACTCGCTTCCGTCGCCCTGGCAATCGTCAAATACAATACCAACCTGATTATCTCCAGCCATTGGAATCATTATATCTACGCTGCGCTCCTGGCATTGACGGTGCTGATCCTGCTGCTGACGATCCTGTTTGGCCGAAGAGAAAACCCAGGAACGGTAGCGGGCGGCACGCTGCTCAGCCTTGCGGGAGCGCTTTATTCCGCAACGCTGGTTTTCTATTCCCTGCCCGGCGTTCTGCTGTACCCTTTCAGCTTTAATACCATGGGGCAAGGGTATTTTTCGTCCTATTATTTGGTGCGCATGGCCGGATGGCTGGGCGCGCTGATCCTGCTGCTGATTTATTCGCGCCTGCTTTCCCGCTGCGCGCTGTATATAAAGCCTTACGGACTGCTGCCTGTGCTAACGAACGCAGGGCTTGTGACCTTCGCCGTTTATTGCTTCGGACGCTTCTTCGTCCCTTGGGTGAATCGGGCCAAGTGGCTGAAATGGCCCGTGAAATACACCGACGCGGCCTATGGCTGGATCGGCGATTGGATGATGTTTACCGCGAATTACGCCATGCTGTTTATCTGGGTCATGGCGGGGATCGCCGTATTGCTGGCCGTGCTTCTGTTCCGCCAGGGCACGATCATCAAAGAGCCTTACGACAACCCTGCACAGCACCGCAAGCTGAAAGCCCGGAACCGGCACTGGCGGCGCGTGGCCGCAGGCGTGCTGGTATGCGTGGCGCTCTGCACGGCGATCATGACCGTGGTCAAAACCAACGATACCAAACAGGTGGAATTATCCGCCCCGGAAGCATATACCGTGGATCAGGAAGCGGGCGTCATCCTGGTGCCCATGGAGGCTGTCAGCGACGGGCACCTGCACCGCTTTGAATATAAAACGGAGAAAAATATCAATGTCCGCTGGATCGTAGTAAAAAAGCCGGGTTCCGCGTCCTTCGGCGTGGGCCTGGACGCCTGCGAGGTGTGCGGCAACGCGGGTTACTTCGAGCGCAGCGGGCAGATCATCTGCAAACGGTGCGACGTGGTCATGAACATCAACACCATCGGCTTCAAGGGCGGCTGCAATCCGATTCCCATGCCTTATGAAGTTAAAGACGGGAACCTTGTGTTTAGACTGGAAGATATTATCGCCGGCGAAAAAGAATTCCGATAAACAGGGAGAAACAAGCTGGTTTAGCCAAAGGATCGATTCTCCCCTATGGCTTTCTTGGAAGGGGACGAACCGCCGATGACCGCCTGTGGCGGGAATCTCATCGGCGGTGAGATCATCCGAAACGAGCAATCTCCGCATGAAGCGGAGTTGCGACGATTGAGGATGCGGCCAAGGGGGAAACCATTCTTTGGCCCCCAAAGAATGGTTTCCCCCAGAAAGGATAATCTCTCTATGCTGTTTCGTATGATCCGCGGCGTGCTCTTTCATCAGAAGGGCAAAATGCTTTTGATCGCGCTGACCATCGCGCTGGGCGCGTCCCTGGCCACGGGGATGCTGAACGTGGTGCTGGGCGTGGAAGAAAAGGTCAACAAAGAACTGAAAAACTACGGGGCCAACATCGTGGTGAAGCCCAAGGATTCCTCTCTGCTCTCCGATATTTACGACGTGGGAGAAGGAGGGGAACTGAACACGGCATATCTTCGGGAAGATGAATTGGGAAAGCTCAAAACCATCTTCTGGGCCTTCAATATCGTGGACTTTACGCCCTTCCTGGATGCTTCCGTCACATTGCCGGATGGTTCAAACGTGAAAATGACGGGCACCTGGTTCAATCATCACCTTGATCTGCCGACCGGCGAAAGCCTGGACGCGGGCGTGGTGGGGATGCGTTCCTGGTGGGACGTGACCGAAGGCCGCTGGCTGGATGAAAAGGACGGCGACGCGGCGAATGAAATCATGGCGGGAGCGCTGCTTGCGCAGAAAATGGGATGGCACGCGGGAGACACGGTGCGCATTTCCGCTTCCCACGGGGAAAAGGACGTAACGATCGTTGGCATTTATGACGCGGGCGGCGACGAGGACGAGCAGATCTTTGCCGCGCTGGATTTGGTGCAAGCGATGACCGACCGGGAAAACAAGGTGGCGTCCATTGAGGTTTCCGCCCTCACCACCCCGGATAACGAGCTGGCCAAGCGCGCGGCCCGCAACCCCGCCGCCCTGTCCAGCCGGGACTATGAAACCTGGTACTGTACGGCCTACGTCAGCGCCATCTGCTATCAGATCCAGGAGGTCGTCACCGGTTCCGTCGCAAGCGCCGTGCGGAAGGTGGCCGAAAGCGAAGGCACCATTCTGGATAAGACCAAATTGCTCATGATCCTGATCACAGCCCTGAGCCTCATCGGTTCGGCGCTGGGCATTTCCAACCTGGTCACAGCCTCCGTCATGGAGCGCAGCCAGGAAATCGGCCTGCTCAAGGCCATCGGCGCAAGGGATCATTCCATTACCGGTGTGGTCATGACGGAAATATTGATTACCGCGCTTGTGGGCTTTGGCGCCGGGTATTTCCTGGGCTTTGGCTTCGCGCAGCTGATCGGCCACAGTGTCTTTGGTTCGTCCATCGACATGAACCCCAAGGTTGCGCCCATCGTGGCCGGTTTGATCGCGCTGGTCACCATTGCAGGAAGCCTGCCCGCCATTCGGCAGATCCTGCGGCTGCGGCCAGCGGAAGTGCTGCACGGAGGACATTGAGGACCGGGTTTCCCCAGGCCCTTTCCGAGAAAGCAAATATTTATCGAGGGATGTATATGACGAAAAGACGTATGTTCTTACGGATGATTACCGCGTCGTTGCTGCGCCGAAGGTCGCGTATGCTGATCGCGCTGCTGTCCATCGGCATCGGCGCGACGATCCTGGCAGGACTGGTGACCATCTATGTGGACGTGCCCCGGCAGATGGGCGCGCAGTTCCGTTCCTACGGCGCGAACATGCTGCTTCTGCCCAAGGACGGCGCGGAGCTGAACAGCGAAACGCTTTCGGAAGCCCTGCAAGCGATCCCTGCGGACGTGCTGGTAGGCGCGGCCCCCTACCGTTACGTGCGGCTGGATATGACCACCCGCCAGCAATCCTTCACCGCCGCGGGCACGGATTTCAGCGAAATCACCAAAACCAGCCCCTATTTCAGCGTGGAAGGCGCGTACCCGTCGGAAACCCGTCAGGTGCTGGTGGGCAAAGAAATCGCCGAGACCATCGGCGTGAAGGTGGGTTCCACCATGGAGCTGACCTGGCAGCCCACAAACAACGCCGCGGACAAAACACCGGAGGAAAGCCGCGTGCCCGGCGCGTCCCTGTCCGGCAAGGCGGAGGGCTTTGGCGGCGGGGTCGTGTATGTCACGGCCGTGTTGGATGAAAACGCAGGCATTGCTTCCCTGACCGTGGACGCTTCCACCCAGACCCCGGAATACGGCGGGCGCGTCCCGGAGGACGAAATGTTTTTGAATCAGTTCATCGGAAAAAGCCTGCCCTTATCCCTGGGCGAAGATGTGGACGCGCTTTCCGGGGCCACCGTCACCTCCTCAGCCGTGGTGGACGCGCTGAACAAAGCCACGCAAGCGGACGCTTCCGTTCAGCCCAAGACCCTGAACTTTACCGTCACCGGCATCCTGACCACAGGCGGCGAGGAAGAAAGCTATGTGTTCCTGTCCCTGAAAGACATGGAGCTCATGACCGGCTCGGATCAGTTGGACGTGGCGGAGCTTTCCGTTTCCGCAGGCGTGGATCAGTTAGAAACGTATGCCAGCGCGATCACCGAAAGCGGCGGCAGCGTCCAGGCCCGGCTGGTCAAGCGCGTGGCGCGGTCCG
>JAFXZO010000003.1 GCA_017541205.1 Clostridia bacterium
GATTTGGCATTACTTCCAGGCAAAGGGGCCGGACTATTACGCTTATTCCACGATTTACTACGCAGGCTTTTCCTTATTTGCGATGCTGACGGGCATCACCATGCTGCTCACAACTGTGCAACACATCGTCCATCCGGAATCCTACAATATGTTTTCCGCGTACAATATCTGCAATAGTGATCGTATGCCCGGTTTCGTTTTTTCGGACGGTAATGTCTATCTGGCCGACGTCTCTGGCACGCACACCGTGCCGGATCGCGTTTTCCACCAAAGGCTGCACGGTCAGCATCGGCAGCATGAAACGATCGTCTTCGATATCATATCGTATATGAATGTAGGGGAACATCAGTATTTCGATCTCCGTGTAAATCTTCACATGCTCCAGTTCCTGCTCGAAGGGGATCAGACCGGACTGGCTCAGCGTGTCCAGGTTCTGCCGCAGGTATCTTGAAAACTTGTCGATGGTCTGCGCCGCTGTTTCCGGTGACTTCAGGCAGAGGCTGCGGATCGTGGCGAGCGTATTGTACAGAAAATGGGGCTGAATCTGCGACATCATGATCTGAATGCGCTGCTCCGCGGCCAGGTCCTTCTCATGTGCCCGCACAAACTGAAAATGCAGCCAGATGTAGTACAGCGCGCTGCTGATCACAATGGAGATGGTCAAAAAGCTGACGGGCTGCGGCGTCTCATGCACACAGGAATCCAGCAGCAGTGAAAGGAGGATGATGAAGATGGCAAATACTGGAATCCATGACTCCTTCCGTTTTGACGGATGATCGTCATGCAGCGTGGAAAAAGAAAGTGTGCCCAGCAAAATCACGCTTGTGATCAGGCAGCTTTTACGCAGTATGGGCAATCCGTCCTGAAACATATTGTTCTCATCGATCGTAAAGCAAACGTTTGTAAAGAGCGCCGACATATGGATACCGGCGTTGACCCCGGCCAGAATCCACCACAGCCCGGTCGGTTTTTTCGGGCTGATAATATACAGAAAGAGTACCAAAATAACGGGGCGGATAGAATAGCCATAGATATCAATGATTTTTCTGAGCAGGATTGCCGGCGTTCCATAGGTCAGCAGATTGTCCAGAAAGTTCTGTACGATCAGGCTGAAAACCAGTCCGCAGATGGTCAGCATGATCCGCTTTTTTTGATTTTGAATATATTGATCGATCCACACTGCGATCCACATGCCGATCAGCAGAAGCGTCACCGGAAGAACAGCGAGGATTTCCGTATAATATGCATGGATAAACTGATATAACGCCTCATGGATGATTTTTTATCACTCGTCGTCCTCCTTCCAATATTTTTGCTTATTCGGTGTTTTTCGCTTGTTTCCTGCATTTTTGCTGTCAAAAACTGTTTGGAATCGTGCTTTCGATAAATTTCATATTTCCTCTGTCTCTTTCCGTTTTCAGCGAAGTATGTTACAATATGGGGGCTTGAACACGGCGGAAGCGTTTGCGGCGGATTGCCTGAACCGCGGCATCGAAACGGCTTCCATGTGCGACGAGTTTGAAACGCTTTATGGGGAAGACGTTCTTTTGACGGAAAAGGACATGGACGAGGCAGCTTGATCCGTCCTTCCCGGAAGGAAATGAAAGCATGATCCGAAAGCTGATCCGGCAAATGCTTGCCGCCCAAACGCTGTCCGCGCTGACGGTTTCTTTGTGCCTGCTCATCGACAGCATCCTGATCGGGCGCTTTTTGGGCGTGCAGGCCATTGCGGCCTACGGCCTGGCCAACCCGATCCTGCTGGTCATCGGGGCCATCGGCAGCATGCTGGCGGCGGGCGTGCAGGTGGCGTGCAGCAAATCCCTGGGCAGCGGCTCCAAGGAGGAAACCGACAAGGGCTATTCCTCCGCCATCGGGCTGACGCTGGGCATCTCGCTGGTATTCACGCTGCTTGTGCTGATTTTTCGCTCTCCCCTGGCAACGCTCATGGGTGCGGGCAGCGAGGGAGAATTATACGATCATACCCGGGACTATCTGGCGGGCTTCATCATCGGCGCGCCGGGCTGCATGGGCGCGCTGGTGCTGGTGCCTTTTTTGCAGATGGCGGGACAAAGCAAGCTGCTGATCCTGGCGGTGCTGGGCATGACGGCGGCGGACGTGGGTTTTGACCTGCTGAACGTGCTGGTGTTTGACGGCGGCATGTTCGGCATGGGGCTGGCCTCCTCCCTCAGCTATTACGTCGCCATGGCGATCGCCCTTTGTTATTTCCTTTCCCGAAAGTGCGCCTTCCGTTTTTCCTTTCAGTCCATCACGATGAAAAAGATCCGGGAACTGTTCGTCGGCGGGATCCCCGCTGTGTTTACCATGGCTTCTTCCGTGATCTTTGTGTTTATTCTCAATCAGCTGCTGCTTTCCGTAGGCGGGAGCAAAGAAGGAAGCGAAGCTGTGGCGGCGTTTTCCGTGCTGATGACCATCGGCAACGCCAGCAACTGCATCTCCACAGGCATAGGCGGCGTGTCTCTGACCCTCTCCGGCATCCTGTACAATGAGGAGGATCAGACGGGGCTTCGTTCTTTGCTGAAGCTCCTGGTGAAATATGGAATCATGCTCGGCGCGTCCATCGGCGTTTTATTGGCCGTATCTGCGCCTGTCCTGGTCCGCGTTTTTATTCCCGAGGCCAATATGGCGCAGCGCATGGCGATCCAGGGCGTGCGCCTGTTTGCGCTGGGCCTGATTCCCTGCTGCATGGTGAACGCGCTGAAAAATCTGTACCAGGCCACGGAGCGGGTCAGATTAACGGAAATCATCTCCGTGATGGAGGGCGTGGCCTTGCCTGCGCTGGCGGCGTTCCTGTTCAGCCGATGGATGGGCGTTTCCGGCGCGTGGCTGTATTTCGCGGCGGGGGAATGCCTGTCTCTTTTGTGCACGGCGCTGTATGTGTGGAAAAAGAGCGGGGCTGTTTCCCTGGGAGTGGAGCCCTTTCTTCTTCTTCGGGAGGGGTTTGGCGTCAAAAAAGAAAACCTGCTGGAAATGGATATCCATTCCCTGCAGGAAGTGGAAAAAGCGGCTCAGGACGCCGCCGCTTTCTGTATGCGGCACGGGCAAAGCGAGAAAATGGCGAACCACATCGCCCTGTGCCTGGAGGAAATGGCCAGCAATACCGTGATCCACGGTTTCGATCCCCAAAGAGAAAACCATCTGTCTGTACGCGTGCAGCATAAGGGAGACCGCTGGGTGCTGCGCTTTCGGGATGATTGCCGGGCCTTTGACCCGGTGAGCTACGTGCCCGCCGGGGAGCAGGAAGGGCTGGGCATCCGGCTGGTAACGGCCATGGCGGACGATATCCGCTATACCTATTCCCTGAACCTCAACAACCTGACGATCAAGCTGACCGCAAAATAAGGATCAGCACGACCATTTCGTGAGCTTTGCTCTAAGTGTTTTTTGATGCGAAATAAAAAATACCTATATGAGAAAGGGGAATCATCATGAAGAAACAGTGGGCGATACTCATCATCTTTGCTTTGCTGCTGTGCGGTATGACCGCTTTGGCCGAGAACGATGAAAATGTGCCAAACAAAGATGGCATCGACTATCTGGCGCTGGTGAACAAGCTGAATCCGCTGCCGGAAGGCTGGGAGGATGCACTGGAGACCGTGACGATCACCAATTCCCTCGGCGACGAGGTCGAGGCTGAAGCACGGGCTTATGCCGCGTATCTTTTGCTGAAGGCTGATCTGGAAGAGAACGACGGGATTTACCTGGAGCTGGATTCCGCCCGACGCAGCGTGGCCGCCCAGCAGGATATCATGGATCGTTTCATCGAGAAATACGGTGCGGATTACGCGGCGAAGACCGTCGCCACGCCCGGCTATTCCGAGCACCACACGGGCCTTGCGCTGGATCTGTATTTCAGGATCAAAAACGACGACGGCACGTTCACCGACGTGTACTATAACGAGGATATGACCAGGCCGGAATATGAGGAGCTTTGGGCGACCGTCCATGCGAAACTGGCTGATTACGGCTTTATCCTTCGTTATCTTCAGGATAAAGAGTACATCACGGGCTACGGCTATGAGCCCTGGCACATCCGTTATATTGATGATGCGGATATGGCAAAAGAAATCATGGCCCAGCCCGGCATGACGCTGGAGGTGTGGCTCGGCGCGGCCACCGACGCGGACGTGGCCGTGGATTACGGCGTCTCGGCGCTTTATACCGAGGATGAACTCAAAGAAGCCGCGGTTCAGGTCAAATGCAGGTTCGCTTCTTTCGCGGGCTGCGAGCTGCATACCCTGCGCTACGCCGGGGATGGATGCAATACCGAAGAAAACCTGGCCTGGATGAACCAGCTGGACGAAGGACAGGGCTATGTTCAGGTGGCGGAATTCATCAGCGATTTCCACTCCCCGCTCCGGCCGGGAGATGACGAAGCCTGGGAAGCCGACAAAGAATATACCGCCTGGCAGTGGTGGTTGGCCCGTACCGCGGAAGGCGGATGGCAGCTGCTGACGTGGGGATATTGAAACAAGGGCTTAAAACATGGATTTTTCCATGAGACCGTTTTTCACCCATGAAAATGAGGAATCATATTACCTTGCCGTTTCAGCGGGTTTAGAATCGAAAATCGCACATGATCATACCACATGTTGTACATGTGATGTTCTTTCTGCAACAATATATAGTGTGATTTTGAAGAGATAAAATAGCCGCTGGCCTAATCTTTGTGATCCGGCCAGCGGCAATGCAGTTTATAGCGTATTGATGATTTCTTCGAGGATGATTTCTTCCGCCCGGTTTCTGATGCTGTTCATCTTGCCGACCCATTCCATCGGCTGCCTTGCTTTCAGGCGGTCCGTGATATGCTCCTGTTTGGCCATCTGTTCCATAAGCTGCGCCATCATCGCCTCCGCTCTTTCATTTGTGTCTGCCAGATGCCGCTGGAGCGTTCCGTACAGGATGAGCTGTTCATACAAGCCGGGGTGCTCAGCCTCCAGGTATTTATGGTGCATCCTGCCCCATCTCCCAATAGGACGACGGTCATTATCATCTAAAACCAAGTTCGGATAATACATTCCATCTTTGCCAAGGGTATAGGTACCGCCATGCTCTTCAAATAGGGACTTCATAATCTTTTCCTCCTCATTTTCTGGTCGTAATTGCGGTGAGATACTTTGAGCACCACGTTCTGCCGACTCATGAGTGTTGGTTGTGATGATTAGTTCCTTATGAAAAGAAATCCAACGGTTTGCAGGGGTTTTTCTTTGTCCTTTTCTGAGATCAAAAATGGAGCTGAATGGAGTAAAAATGATGCGTACTACCCACACTACTACCCACATGTTTTTTTGATGGTATCAACCGCTGACAGAGCATCCGACATTTCTGGGTGTGCATAACGATCCAGCATTTTTGTGGTTGACCAGCGCATGACGCGCTTTATGGTCTGCGGGGCGATGTTCTTGTCAATGGCAAGGGCCGTGGCCGTGGTGTGGCGGCAGGAATACGGGGCAAGGCGTCGGCATCCTGCCGCCTCCAGGGCGGCGTAATAGGCTTCGTACCATTCCTTCTCGTTTCGTTTCCACAGGAAACCGTTTGAGCGGGCGTTCGCAATCAGGTCCTCCACGAGCGGGAGAATAGACGCGGATATGACAATGCGCGTGGCCTTGTGCACTTTGGTTTTAATGCCCGCGTGGGTGATTGTCCTGGCGGCCAGGTCAATATTTTCCACGCGAAGCTTTTGCGCCTCGCCCGGCATCATACCGGTATAGATCATGAGCAGCGGGATAGCGGCGCGTTTATCGCCGGATTCATAGAGCCGCCAGAGCGCGGCCTGTTCCAGATCGTTGAAGGGGATGGTTTCCTTTTCCTCGTGGGATGGCAGGACGATGAAAGAGGGCAGGTCCTTGTCCGCGAAACGGTCAGCGCCGGCGAGGGCAAACAGATTGGACAGGACGGATTTGCAATCCTTGGCCGGATCATACGTAGGGCAGGCATCGGACACGGTGCGGCGCAGGAGATCGACAGTGATGCAATCCACGCGCACGTCATGGATGGGCTTTATCTTCTTCCAGGCGGTGCGGTCAGCAGACTGCTTGGAGCTGGAGAGCTTGGCAAATTCCCCGTCCTGATAGGTTTGCCAATATTCGGACAGGCGGGGGGCCTGCGTCTTCTTCTCCACGCCACCGGCAAGAAGGATGGGACAATAGGCGATGGCCGCCGCTTTGGTCGGGAAGCCGCCCTTGCGGCGCTTCAAAGGATACGGCTTCTTGGCGGGATCCTCCGGCGTGACCATCCTGATTGTGACACAGGCTTCCCAGGTTTTGCCGCGCTTGTAGGCCGTGCCCTGGCCGTTGCCGCGAGACTTGGTTTTGGACATGGGATCACCTTCTTCAAAAAATTTTTCCGTTCGTGTGTTGGGCGCTGGTTTTGTGCTATAATATCCACGAGGAGGCGCACGACATGGCATACAAAATTATCATGGCTTGGGACGCTGACGCGGGCGTTTGGATTGCCACCAGCAAGGACGTGCCAGGGCTTGTGCTGGAATCCGGCTCTTTTGACGCGCTGATCCAGAAGGTGCGCATTGCCGTTCCGGAACTGCTGCAAATGAACGGCGCGACGCCGACGGAGTATCGGCTGGATTATACGACGAACCGTTCCGATGTGGTGGCGGCGTATGGCTGAATACGAATAGTTGGTGCGGGACGAGCTGCATAAGAACGGATGCTTCTTTGTGCGGCGAGGCAAAGGCAATCATGATATTTGGTACAGCCCCATCACGGACAGGAACGTGACAGTGGACGGGAAAATCAAATCCAGATACACCGCAAACGAGATCATGAAACAATCAGGCATTAAGAAACGGTTCTAAGGGGGCTGTTGCACAAGTCCCAATAAAAAAGACAGGACATTCAGCTATGATGAGTAGCGGAATGCCCTGTTTTGTTGTAAAATTATTCTGCAATGAAAACCTTACAACAAGAAGAGTATATTTCAATCCAGCAAGGAAGTCAACAGTTAAGATTAGAAATATACGGGGGCTGATAAATGTGGTATTGCCATAATGAATTGTGGCAGAGTACAAAAGCGGAGGTGAACAACGCATGAGTGACACCGAGCGTGTTGCCATTACGGAAGCCCTGAAGGAACTGCCCGAAGAGGACAAGCGATTCGTGCTTGGCTACGCCGCTGGCGTAGTGGCGGCCAAGCAGCCCAAAGAAGACCAGCCAAGCGGAGATGGAAACCAATCCCCAAGATGGCGCATTCCTGAAGTATATTCCTGACAGCATGCTGACCACCGAACAGCTTGCCGGGAAGAATGAAGCCCTGGACAAGGATAATCAGAAAATTGACAAATTGAAAAATGAAAACAACAAACAAGGGAAAAATAATAGGCAACCCGCCTTTGCTGAAGGAACTGATGCTGCGCAATCAGGTGGATATCATGACCTGTACGTATGACAAAGAAATCCGCCAGGTATGAAAAGTTTCCGACGGCTTTTGGAGATTGTTTTTTTGTGCTATTCTTTAGGCTCTTCACGGAAAGTATCATTTGAACGCGAGGTCTGCGTAGATGGGAATATGGTCGGAGGCGTTCTGCACGTCGTGGTCAATGACCGCGCTGAACAGCTTGACGTCGATATGATCGTTGACAAAAATATGGTCGACGCAGTAATCCGTATTCTCCGTATTGGGGGCGACCCGGAAGCCAAAGTAGGTGGAATAGTTGCGGACAAGCGCATCCGCTTCGTACTTGGCGTCTTTGACGCCCGCCTGGCGCATAAAGCTCAGATACAGGTCCGATTGCTCCGGGGTATTGAAGTCGCCCGCCATGATGACCGGCAGATCGGCGTACTTTTGGACCGTTTCTGCGGCGAAGGCGGTCAGATCGGCCATATTGCGCGCGTATTTCTCCGGCGTATCCCGGGGCGCAGGATGCGTGTTGGTCACGACAAAGCGAACGCCGTCGGACAGCCTTTCAAAAACGGCGACGGAAAACACGCGGGATGCGTCCTTGAAATCCAGATCCAGGATGTATTCCTCAATCGGGACGACGGTTTTCGGATTGTAAAGGAAACAGGTGGTATTGAAGATGAACCCCTCGGCGTTGCTCTGACGGCAGGCAGCGGCATAGACGCCGGTATCCGTCAGCAGCGGCGCCAGCGCCTTGTGCCATTTGGCGCCCGCTTCCTGAATGGCAGCCACGTCTGGCATATAAAACAGCAGGATTTCGGCGACGATTTCATCCCGGCCCTTCACCGGGATACGGCTCCAATCCGGATGCAGGATATTATAGGACATGACGCGGAGAGACGCGCCTTCCGCCAGCGCGGGATCATCGCCTGCTTCCGTTTCCGCAGTGCACGCGGGGAGGAAGGACAGCGTCAGCGTCAGCGAGAGGGCAAGCAGCCGGGCAAGCCTGAAATGCTTTTTCATCGGGAGGGCTCCTTTCTGTGCGGAGGTGAAGCTGCGTCCATCTGAACGCTGCATCCGTGCAGCGTTACGCGTCTTCCATTGCAATTGAAAAATCGAACAAGCCGTCTTCGCCTGGATAAATGGATAGGTTCACCGCCTCAAAGCCGGGCGCAAGATTGAACACAGGGCCCGCGCAATCCATGTCCGAAGCAGAAACGACGCGCAGCCGCCCGTGGATCAGGGCGCTGCGGCCAAAGAGAACAGGCTTATGATCGGCCGGGCAAATAAGGGGCAGGATAAACGACGCGCCGGTTTTCTCGCCGGCGGTGATCCCGCCTTTGATCGACAGGCTTTGTTTGGTCAGCGTATATTCAAGGACATAGGCTTCGCCCCCGGCAGACGCCTGATGGGAAATATCGCACAGGACGCCTGACGCGCGAACGGCGGCATGATCGGGAAAGGCCTGCGCAGCGACGGCCGCCGTCCTGTCGTATACCTGGGAATAGACCGTTCCGTTTTTCTTTTTTTCCAGCCGCGGGCACAAAGAACCGTGCAGTTTTTTTCTGCGTGTCAGCTGCTGGTTCATCGGTTCCCGCAGGGAAAAATCCGTATTGGCCGCCGCGATCACGGGCCCGTAGCCCCGATGCCACAGCAGCGTGACCGCTCCGCCCGACGCGTGTCCGCCTTTCATGTAGGGAAAATCCCCGGCGCAGACCGTCAAACGCCAATCGCCGCAGGAAAGCCTGAAGGTTTCGATTTCCGGGTAGTATTTTACGCGCTCCGCTTCATCGGACGGAAGGGCTGCGCGGATGAATTCCGCAACGCCTTCGTCCAGGGCCTGCGCTAACGCTTTGGCATGGCAGAATGCGTGATGAACGCAGGGAAGCTCGCCGTGGCGCTGATAATGCGGCCCGCCGTACAGCAAGCCGTCCGTGCAGCGCTTATACAGCAGCAGATTTCTGTACGCCGCTTCCGCGAACATGGGCTCGCTTTTGCCCAGCGCGTTCAGCATCGCCTGGCATCCGTCGGCGGTGCGGCTCCCCCAGTACGTCCATTTGAAATTGCGCGAACCGAAGCTGTTGTCCCATGCGCCGTCGGGAAGCATCAGGTCAAGATGCGCTCTTGCCGCTTCCCGGACGGCGGAAAGCCCGCGTTCGTCCCCCGCGGCCTGGACGTAATCGAAGAGGGAGGGCAGCGTTTCTTCCACGCTGTAGCCGATATCCACCGCGCATCCGCCCCGGGGCGTTGCGCTTCTTTCCAGGCTGCCCTCGCCGTACACAAGCCCGCTCTCGGAAACGCGCTGAAAGACAAAATCCGCCGATCGTTTCGCCCGGGCAAGCATCGCGCCCTGCCCGAAATACCGGCCGATCAGCGCCATGGCGGCCGCGTTTGCGGCGATATAGTTGATATTGCACTTTTTTTCCGGGGTGACGCCGTCCTCAAGCCACAGGGCCATTTCCAAAAGGCGCTTTTCCCAAAGGCGTTTTTCTTCCGCGGCCAGCAGGTGTCCGTGGCGCGAGAGCGCTTTGACCAGGCTGATCGCGGCAAACACGGTCGTGCCGCTCCAGGCGCTTTGGGAATCGTTATACATGCTGCCGTCGTCGCAAAGCATATAGGACGACCATCTGAAAAGCTTCCTGGCGGCTTCCAGGTATTTTGTTTCCCGCGTCAGATCCGCCATCGTAAGGAGCGGATAAATCGCCTCGTGACAGCGCCCGTGGATGAGCGTGCAGGCCGGGCACAGCACCGCGCCGTCCAGGGACGGATGCGCCGGGTCGTTCACCACGCAGGATAAAAGGGCGTCCAGCCATTCTTTCAGCAGCCGGAAATATTCGTTTCTTACGTTGTCGCGCATTGTGTTCCCCTTGTCTTTCCTCTCTTCGTTCGCTGTGCTTCCGCGTTCCCCGTTCGCCTTGCGTTTTTGCCGCCGGCGCAAGGATCACGTTTGGTTTGCGCCGGCCAACATTTTCATGTATAATACAATCGGATGTTGAAAAACGAAAGCGCGGCGGCCCGAACCGTCCGCCGCGCGTTGGAACGATCAAGGAAGGAAGGCTTGGTTGCATGTCGGCAGAGGAGCTCAAATCCCATTCCTGTATTTCCAGGTATCCGTCCAATCCCGTGTTGACCAGCGCCCAGGTGCCGTATGCGAGCGATTTGGTGTTCAACGCGGGCCTTATCCCCTACAAAGAGGGATATGCCATGGTGTTCCGCAACGATTACGGCTACCTGAGAGGCGCAAGCTTCCAGGGAACCAACATCGGCCTTGCCTTCAGCGCGGACGGCGTCCGTTGGCAGGTGGAAAAGCAGCCTGTTTTCTCCGTGAAGGACGAGGAAATCAACCGGGTTTACGATCCGAGGCTGACGGTGATCGACGGCGAAATCTATATGACCTTCGCCGTGGATACCCGGCACGGGCTGCGGGGCGGCATTGCCCACACACACGACCTGCACCATTTTAAGATCCTTTCCATGAGCGTGCCGGACAACCGGAACATGGTGCTGTTCCCCGAAAAATATCAGGGGATGTTTATGCGCCTGGAACGTCCCATGCCCGTTTACAGCCGGGGGCACCGGGATCGCTTCGATATCTGGTGGAGCGAAAGCCCGGATCTGATTCATTGGGGCAATGCCCGCCTGGTGGCGGGCGTTGAGGATTTCCCTTTCGCCAATGACAAAATCGGCCCCGGCGCGCCGCCCGTCCTGACAGAAAAAGGATGGCTTGCCGTAACGCATACGGTGGACATTGATCCTTCGCGGGGAAAAAACGGCTGGGAGGACCGGTGGACAAAGCGGTACTGCGCCGCCGTGATGCTGCTGGACGGGAACGAGCCCTGGAAAATGATCGGATGCGGCCGGACGCCTCTGCTGGCGCCGGAAACGGAGTACGAGACCCGCGACGGGTTCCGGACCAACGTGATTTTCCCCACGGCTTCCATCCCCATGCCGGACGGCAGGCTGCGGATCTATTACGGCGCGGCGGATACCGTGATCGCCCTGGCCGAAGCGAAGATGGATGATCTAATCGCCCTTTGCCTGGAAGAAAAACCGGCGGGACGGGACGCTTAAAAAGATCGGGCGGCGCACGTAATCGATCGCCTCGCTTTTCAGCGCTGCGGATCAAAAGCGTCTCCCCCGTTTCTCTCATTCGTCGGGCGAAAACAGCGCTGCATGCTCGTGAACGAAGGCGGCGTAAAGGGTGGCGGTCCAGCCGTAATCCCGGATGGTCTGCGTGATTCGGTTCGAGCAAATATACGGGCTGATCGGAGCGCCTTTTCGATGCAGTCTGGGGGGCGTAAGCAGGCGCCGACTGTCGTAATACTCGTAGAAAACGCCGTCGTTCAGGAAGGCGCGGGTCATTCCTTCCACCGTGTCCCGGATGATGGCGTCTGCCAGGCTGTTTTCCCCGTAGCGGTATAACCCCTCCGCGATCAGATACACATAGTTGATCCACACGGGACCGCACCACATATCCGTTCCGAAGGTAGGATCGGATATCGAAATCGACGGGATGGAAAACGGCGCCTTGAACGCCTGGGGATCGTTCAGAGACGACACCAGCGCCTCCTTCCGTCTGTCGGAGCAGACGCCGGCGAACAGCGGCAGAAAAGAACAGACAGACTGAAACCGATGCAGCTTTTGCGTTTTCAATTCAAAATCGCAGTACATACGGCTCGATTCGTCCCACAGCCGTTCGTTGATGAGGCGCGACAGCGTCTGCGCATATTCAGCCCATTTTTCCGCGTCTGCTGGCCGATGAAGGACCTGCGCCAGATCGTGCATCGCGTCCGCTTCCCTTTTCATGAAGCATGAAAAATCGATGCATTCCATTTCTTCCACATCGTCGAAACGGGAACAGTTGTCCATGCCCGATTCGTCGCACCGGTTGTGCGCCTGGTCCCTGTTGATGTGCCAGAAGAACAAGCCGGCTTCGCTTCTGCGATGGTCCATATCCCATTGCAGATACTTTTCAAGGGCGCCGTAGCATTGCGCGGCCAGCTCCGCGTCTCCCGTTCTTCTGACGATTTTTTCCACGCTCCAGGCAAGCAGGGGCGGCTGGGTGATCGCGCTGTGCGAATCGGGAGACGCCATATGCGGGATCATGCCGTCCGGCTGCTGGGTGTCCAGCACGGCGAGGATCGTGTCCTTCGCCAGGCGCTCGCTGATGACACAGTTGCCCAGGCTGTGATAGCAGGAATCCCAGAGCCACAGTTTTTTGTGCGGATACCTTTCCGGGGTCGTCCATCGATGCTGAAAAACCCCCTGCGGCGAATACACCTGGGATTTCATGACGGAGATGGCGTGCAGAAACGCTTTCTCCACGTCCTCTTTCAGATCCGGCCGCTGAAATCCGGCATAAAACGCAGCGCGGTTTTCGATCGTTTCTTCGATCGCCTGCGGGCTGATTTCCGTTTTCCCCTCCAGCGACAGGCAAAACAGGCAGCCGTCTTCCGTCCGGGCCGTGTTCAGGGATACGTTCGGATCTTCTTTTCCGGAATCAAACACCAGCCTCAAGCGTCCTTCGGGACACAGGCCGGCCACCGTCGCGTTGGATTGAAACGCAAAGCACACCTTATGCCATTCGTTCCGGACGAGCATTTTCCCCAGAACCAGATCGGAAGCGACGGTTTCCCAGACGAGGTCCGAAACGCCGGTGGTGTCGATATAGAGCGCAAATGGATTGGGCGCCATAAAATGCATCCCCGGATGATCCCCTAAAAGCGTCCCCACAAGCTGAGACTGAAAGTCTGTTTTTCCTTCCAATCCGGAAAAGGCGAAAATCGCCCCCTGACCCCATACGTCCATCCTGGCCATCGTCCGCACTCCTTTCATGATGCAAGTTCCAAATCGATCAAATGACGGCGGCGCGGGCATGCCGTCCCGTCATGCCGCCCGCGCAAAGGATTTCCAAAGCTTTACAGGGAGATGATCTGTTCATGCGCGTTTCCTATCGGAACCCTCAGGCGGACGCCTGGCACAAAGCGATCCTGAAGGACCCCGCCGCGTTCCCTTTTCGTTTTTCCTATGGCGGCCAGCTCATCCAGGGCTTTCCCGGCGGCGCGTTCACCCTGGCGGACAAAAGCGTTCGCCGGGAAGGCGGCAGGGAGACCGCGGAAATATGCTGGCAGAAGGACGACGCCCTTTTCGTGACCCTGCGCTGCGCCTATTACGAGGCGTACGGCGTCTCGGAATGGACCGTATGGTTTGAAAACCGGGGCCGGCGGGATACGTTTGTCCTGTCCGAAGCGGAAACCTTCCTCGC
This sequence comes from Clostridia bacterium, assembly GCA_017541205.1. Lineage (GTDB taxonomy): Bacteria > Bacillota > Clostridia > Christensenellales > Aristaeellaceae > RUG563. The sequence goes on from JAFXZO010000003.1 coordinate 13,640, forward strand.
GTTTCCGGGGAAATACCCCGTCCTTAAGGGGATCCTGGGGGACCACGGGAACGACTACCGGCCTTACGCGCTGGACGTGGCCGCCCAGCCCCGGCATTTTGAAAGCAACAGCGGCCGGGCGACCCACGTGTGCTTTCCCTACTTTAATCTGGAATACGGCGACGGCGGCGTGATGCTGGCCGTCGGCTGGGCGGGAACCTGGCGGGCGGACTTTTGTTTTGACGCCGCGAAAGGCGTTACGCATTACCGCGCCGGGGCGGTCAACCAGCTGAAAACAAAGCTGAGGCCCGGGGAAAAGATCCGCACCGCGCTGTTTGTCAGGGCGCCGTATGGGGTGCGCAGCGAGGATTACGCCGCCAATTTCTGGCGCAGCTGGTTTATCGCCCACAACCTGCCCAAGGCGGACGGCAAAGGCGCCTGCGTTTCTCCCTTTTCCACCTGCTGCATCGCCGGCGACACCGGACGCCCCAATTCCGACGGCAGCATCTCGGAGGATCATACGACCTGGCGGCCCTCCCTGGAAAAAATGCTCGCGGAGGACGTGAAGGTGGACTTCCGCTGGTTCGACGCGGGCTGGTACATGGCTCCCGACGGCTCCAGCCCGCAGAAGGACTGGTGGGGAACGGTGGGGACCTGGGCCCTGGACCCGAAAAAGTGGCCGGGAGATACCTTCCGCCGATCCACGGATTTTGCCCGGGACCACGGGATGAAAACCATCATGTGGTTCGAGCCCGAAAGGGTTTCCGATCCCGAAGCGCTGGCGAAAAACTGGGGCTACGATCCCCGCTGGGCTGTCCAATTGCCGGGCGTAAAAGCGATTTCCAACAATATCGGCGATCCGGCCTGCTTCCGGTGGACGCTGGACCGCATCCTGCATACCTTGAAGGAAAACAAAGTGGAAATGTACCGGGAGGACAACAACAGCGACCAGGCGCTCCTGTGGCGCCATCTGGACGGCCTGGACGGAAATGACCGCGCCGGGATAACCGAATGCAAATTCATCGACGCCCATTACCGTTTATGGGATGAAATCATTGCCTGCACGCTTTCTTACGGCGGATGCGGGTTTGTGGATTCCTGCGCCAGCGGCGGCGGCAGAAACGATCTGGAATCCCTGCGCCGGGGCCTGCCGCTGCTTCGCAGCGACGCGGACCGCACCACCGCGGCGCTCCGCCTTTCCATGACGGCCGCCTTCAACCGCTGGGTGCCTTTCTGCGGAGCGAGCAATAAGGAAAAGCCGGATCAGCTTTCGCCCACCGGAACGCTGGATCGTTACGTTTGGCGGGCTTCCTATCTGCCCATCCTGAATGTGGATTCCCAGTTCGTCCAGGATCCCGGCCAGGATTTCGGGATGCTCCGCTGGGGGCTGCGGGAATGGAAGCAGGTGAGCGCTTATCTGCTGAAAGATTTTTATGTGCTCACGCCCTGGCATACGGAGAAGGACGTGTTCGGCTTTACCGCTTTTGCCTTCTATGATCCGGAAACCGCTTCCGGCGTGCTGCTGGCGTTCCGCCAGGAAAAATGCCAGGAAGATTCGCTGCCTGTCACCCTGCCCTTCGCATCGGAGGGGCAGCCCTGTACGCTCAAGGATCAGGACACCGATGAAGTCCTGACCGGCCGCGCTTTCACCCTTCGCTTTTCCCATCCCCGTCAGGCGCGGCTCATGTGGATTTCTTCATCCACACCGTGACCCTGTTTTTCTTCAGGTCCCATCGTTTTCCGCAGGACGCGTAATCCGTCAGCAGCAGGGGCGGCGCCTCCTGCGTTTGGTCGATCAGGATGCGCACCGTTTCGTCCTTTTCCGGTGTCAGCATCCGCCAGGAAACCGGGCCGTCGGGCAGGCGCACGGCACTGTCAAAATCCGGCGCTTTCGCTTCGTCTCTGGCCAGCGCCAGGCAGCCGTAGCGGAAGGCGTCGCAGCCGCCGATGGTTTCCCGGATCAAAGGGATGCTCCCGCGAAGCGTTATCGTGTCTCCCGACGAAAAGCGCCCGTTCAGGCATATACAGCCCTTTTCCCGGAGCAGCCCTTCCTGCCGCTCGCCGTTTACGAGGATCTCCGCGCCCTCCAGTTCTTCGGGAACGCGCAGCCAAAGCGAAAACGCCGCGGGCCCTTCCGCCGCTTCCACCGTCATGCGCATGTTCCCCTCCAGGGGATACCGGCTTTCGGCGGCCAGCTCCACGCGTTTCCCGTCCGGTGCGCAAAAGGCGGCCCTGCCGGAAAACATCGCGTTTACGCGCACGCCGCCCGCGGTCCGCATCACAGCCGTCAGCGGCAGCAGCGCGATCCCCGCCGAAGCGATGCAGGCGCAGCAGCCGTAAAACCCGCCGAAGGAAAAGCGCTTCAGGCCGCCGATGCCCACGCCCCGGCGGCTGTCCGTCAGGGGGCTGTAGCTGTCAAAGGGCAGGGCGTTCATCATGGATTTCGACTGCCTGTCGTACTGGGGCAGGCCGTACAGATTCACCGCGCCGTAAAGCGCGTTGTAGCCCGTGCGTTCGATAAAAGCGCAGTACCGGCTGTCTCCGGTGAGCATGAGCAATTTGGCGCACAGCCGCATCCAGGTGACGGAAACGCAGGTTTCCTGCATGATGTTCCCGGAAGGTTCCGTTTGGCGGACCGCGGAATGATCGAACAGCTCATGTGTGCAGCCGCAGCAGCCGATCATGGTCAGATCCGTTTCCGCCACAGCCTCAAAAAAATTCAATACGGCGCGGAAATACGCCTTTTCTCCCGTCGCCTGGTAATAGGCCAGCACCCCTTCAAAGAAGGACATGGTTTCGTAAGCCTTTGTTTCCGGGTATTCATAAGGCGGGATCTCGTTTTTCAGGGCAATTTCGATCAGATTGCCGTCCCGGCATCCGCCGGTGGACAGGATGTATTCGGAAAAACGGAGGTATTTTTCCTCCTTCGTCAGCTGATAGAGGGCCATGAACGGCTCCAGGATGGAGCAGGAATTGACCCCGCCCCAGTAATCGGAGGTTTCCGTGATCGGGGTTTTCCCCGGGCCCGTCTTCTCGATCACCGCGTCGGCGTGCCGGATGAGCGCGGAGAGGATCCACCCGCAAAGCGCCTCCTCCCGGCAGATTTCCAGAAAGTGCATCAGCCCCGTCATCACGTATTTCCGGCCCCACAAATCCCAGCCCGTCATTTGGCAGGCGGCGGAATAGGTGGAAATGCGGCCGTCTGGCCGCTGGGCGCGCAAAAGGCTTTGCACGGAATCCCGCAAAAGCCGATACAGCGCTTCGTTTCCCGTGGCTGTGTAACACAGGCACGCGCCCCGCATCATTTTGCCCCAGTATTCGCAGCGCCAGCCCCTGTCCTGATCGTCGGAATCGGCGATAAAAACGCGCGTGAACGCCTCCCAGGTTTCCTTGTCCAGCAATTGATGCCCGAGCGTAAACGAAAGATAACGCCCGTATGCCCCTTGAAAGGCCATATCATGCGGAGCCAGAAAATGAAGAAGGTTTTCCATGGGGCCGCTCCTTTTATTTCTGTGTGTCTAACGTCGGCGCGTCCTGCCCGGAGCGGCGCCTGCGGCGGCAGTCGTTCAGGGAAACGCCGAAGTATTCCTTGAATTTGGCGGAAAAGTACGGCAGCCGGCTGTACCCGACGGCTTCGCAGATCTGTTCGTTGGTCATCTCGGTTTCCCGGATCAGGCGCGCGGCGTGCTCCATGCGCACCTCCTGCAGATAATCCACCAGTTTTTTTCCTGTTTCCTGGTGGAATACGCGGCTCAGATGCCCGGTGCTGATGCTCAGGGCGTCCGCGATGGACTGGGTGGAAAGCTCCGCGGGCGGCGTGTTGCGGATATGCAGAACAGCGTACTGGACCACGCTTCGGTTGCTTTCGCTGTTTTCCCTGGAGAGATAGGCCATCAAGGTCATGCTGTCCTCCTTGAGCCGCGAAGAAAACGCGCTGATGTCCTCAATGTGATAATACGTGTTCATTAAGTCATCGCCGAACACATCCTCCGGGCTGCTCTCCATATCGTATACGGCTTTGCACAGGAACATGGCCGCGGTCAGCATCACGCTGCGCATGATGTTCAGGTAGGGGGTATGCTCCTTGAGCTGCGCCACGATGGCGTCGATTTCCTCGTTGACCTCGTCCGCCGCCTGGCGCTGGATGAGGGAAGTCAGGGAAATCAGCCGGGAAATCAGCTGCATCACGGCTTCCTCGCTCTTTGGCGTGTTTTTCTCTTCAAACACGAACACGCGGCCGCTGTCGCCGAAATAACGGTTGGACAGCGCCCGGCGCGCGCAGCGGAAGCTGACCTGCACGCGGCTTTCCGAGTCTACCAGAACGCCTACGCCGAATACCAGGGGGATGTTTTTTTCGTCCAGCGCTTGTGAAGCCTGCCGCAGGATCCCGGGCACGGCGTCCTGGTCCATGCCGTGGTTGATCAGAAACACCCTTTCCTTTTCCCGGCTGGTGAATGCCGCGATCTCAAACCCCTCCGGGAAGCAGGCAAGCACGCTTTTTTCGATTTCCGTTTCCTCAATTTCCGTGGAAGGCGCGCCGGACAGCATCACGACCTGGTAATAGGGATAAGGGAAATCGATCCCCAATTGAGGCATGGGGCCGGTATAGTGCGCTTCGCCGGTCATGAGGCAATTGAGCCACGCGGCGCGCAGCACCGTTTGGTTCTGCCGCAGAAACTCCGCCTGCTGCACGTTGATTTTGCTCATGTCCTGGAGCGCCGTTTCGATCCGGGAAAAATGCTCGGTGGGGGAAGCCACCAGGCTGCCTCCGCTTTTTGTGCTTTCAGGGATCGCGTAGCGGCGGATCAGCCGCCGCATGGGCCGGGAATAATGGGCCATGAGCACCCACAAAACGGCGGCCATTCCGGCGCAGAGCAGCACGATGCAAAGCACTGCCACCAGCGTAAACGTGCTGCTGTAATTCCGGAACCTGCCGGGATTCGGGCGCGCCAATACATAAATGAACCCGCTGGCGGAGCTGGAGCTTTCCGCCAGCAGCACCTCCTGCCCATCCTGCAAACGGCAGGACTGGCCGCTGTGCTGCGCGTTGGGCAGGGCGGTGCCCACCAGGGAAGTATCCTCCGCGCTCCAGATAACGCCTTGTATATCGGTCAAAAACACCCTGTCCCCGCCGCTCAGCGTGCGCAGGGAACGCCGAAGCAGCGCGTGCAGTTTTTCCTCCTTGACCGCCGATAAAATCATGGGCGTTTTTCCGCTGGGAAAAATGCCGGGCAGCGGGCCCACATACAGGATGTAGGGCACGTCGGCCCCGTTTTCCGAAAAGCTCCGCCTGAGCCAAACCATGCTTTCCGGTTCCACGTCGATCAAAAAAGAATAGGAGCTTTCCCGTACCATATACTTTTTATCGCCCAGAAAATGCACGCCGTCGGAACCCACAGCCATCTGCGTTTCGGGGAAATACAATACCACCCGGTCGCAGGTGGAGGTGGCGGCGCATACGCCGGCGCACCATTCGGACATCGCCTGGATCTCAACGCCGTCCGCCTCTCCCTTCACGGTAACGGCTCTCACGGTGTCCGAAAGCCCTTGCTTGGCGACCAGTCTGCGCGCGGGCTCATTGCGGATGGAATCCATGATCTGATAATCGGCGTTGTCCGAAAGCACGGACGCCTCATCCCTTAACGCGCTGTTTATTTCCTGATTCATGACGGATGAATAAACCAGCATAAAAATCCCCAGCAGCGTTACGGCGATCACGCTGAAGATCACGATGATCCAAACGCTGGCCAGGTTTATCATCCGGTTGCCTTTCACGCTTCATTCCTCCGTGTCTGCTTTTTGGCCCGTTATGGATTCATTATACACAAGTCCCGGTATTTTCGCAAACAGAAAAAGGAATCACGGAGGGGCGGTCATCGCGTCAGGTAAAACCCGATGATGAGGCACAGCTGGGAAGGAACGTACGTGCACCAGATCAGGGACGAAACGCGCTTTCCCTGGACGGCCCCGTATTTCCTGGCCAGCAAAATGGCGTCGGACAGATAAAAAAGCAGCGTTCCCGCCACGTTCAGCGCGTACCCTCCGCCCGATTGCCCGAATACGGCGATCGCCGCCGCCGCGTGCGCGCCTGCCGTCAGAAGATAGAAAAAGGCCGCGGCAAAAAAAGCCCGCGGCACGGGAGAGCGTGCGCGGAAATAAAACAGCGCGCCGTGCAGGGCGGTAAGGCCGAAAAACAGCGAAAAGGGCCGCGCGAAATCAGGCAAGAGCGCTCTGGCGCTTTTTCCTGTCGAGGCAATGAGCGCCAGGATATAGAGTATATGCGCGGCAAGAAAAACGAGCCCGCCCTTCGTCAGCCTGTTTTTTATTTCCGCAAAGCATCCCGGATACCCGGCCAGCAGCGCGTCGCCCACAGCGCTGACGCCCATCGCCAGCGCCGCCAGCGCGCAGGAAAGCTTGCCGGCCAGCAGCGCCAGAACCGCCGACAATACGAACAGGCTGCCTGAAATCAAGATTTTTATTCGTTTTGTCAGCCGCATGGGGTCAAGGAGCCTCCCTGCAAAATGGCATCATCCGCTCTGTGCGAAACTGATTCTTTCATTGATAATCTTTCACAAACACCATTTCCGTGCGGATGTTCCACGGATCGCTTTGGCTGATATCAAAGATCCGTCCGCCGCGCAGGCGTTCCCGGTCATGCCCGGGGTCGTTGTCCCGCGCGCCGTACCCCTCGTATCCGATGCTGCCGTCAAACCCCATGCGGATGCCGCAGTACACGCCGTCGAAGGTGTTGATATGGTCGTGGCCCGCGAAGATCGCCCTCACATCGCCCCGCTGGAAAGCGGCGGCGAAGATGCCCGAGTTGATTTCGGATGTGCTCAGCCTTTCGTTGTATTCCCCCCGCAGCTTCGTGCGGTGTGCGTTGAGCAGCATGCCGTGGAACTCGATCAGGGGAATGTGGAACATCATCAGGGATGGGATCTTTCGGCCGCAGAGCTTTTCCAGCGCTACGGAGGTGTTCCAGTACCACATCACCTGTTCAAACCGGATCAGGTCATAATCCGAATAGGATACGATGGGGCTGGGCATCATCACGTCCCAATACAGGTCGCCGGGGTAGGAAAGGGGCACGGTCTGGCTTTTGAAATCCTGCTGGGAATCAATGCCCCACACGCCGAATACCGGCTCGTCCTTTTCATTCAGGATGGGCAGGAAGTAATTGCCGCTCCCGGGCAAATCATCGGGCCCCGCCTTGGAAACGCACCAGGGATACCGTTCATACGCGGCTTCCTGATACGCCTTGGGCACTTCGGGCGTCTGGTCGTGATTGCCGAACACGTGCGCCCAGGGGATGCGGCGCTCTTCCATCGGCGCGGCAAGAAGGGCCAGCAGCGCGTCGAATGCTTCAGCGTTTGAAAACGCGGACACATTATCGCCGTTGAGGAGCACCAGATCCGGTTTCACCCCGTCCATCAGGGTTTCCATGGCGCGGAGGGTGCGTTCCTCCTTGCCGGGTTTCAAATGGGCGTCGCTCATCATGAGGATGCGGTAGCCCCCGTCCTCCCTGAAACGAAGGGGATGCTTAGTTTGAAAGGCGTCGGGCAGGCGCATGGCTTTGTTTCCTTTCCGCCGGGTCTCGGGCGTGCGTTTACTGCGGGGCCGCCTATGAAGGCGGCCCCGCCGGAATTCAGTTTATGTTTCTGTACGGTTGCCGGCAATCAGCGGGAATGATACCATTCGTTGGCTTCCTCGGTGATCTTGGCGCCGCCCATTTCATTCCACTGCTTCACGAAATCGTCAAAGGCGTCCACGGGCAATTCGCCTCTGATGATCTGCACATAGGTGGTCTTGCGCAGCGTTTCCAGGCTGTCCCAATACTGCGGCGCAGACGCGGGAACGATGGCAAGGAAGGTGGAGGAATAGCCGCCGGTATGGAACTGAGGCGTTTCGTTGCCCCATTGATACTGGGCGGGTTTCGCCTTCATGGCGAAGTACGGGTTCTGCAGGGTATTGAACATGTTGGTATGGGTGCTTTCGTCCGCGCGCTCGTGGCCTTCCTTGGCGATAAAGCCCAGCAGGTCGTCATAGTCATACTGATCGGATTCCAGATCCCAGTTCCAGATCTTTTCCCAGATTTCAAAATCGGAGCCGATGGCGTTGATGATTTCCAGGATGCGGGCGACCTTTTCGGGCTGATCGGCCAGCTTATAGCTGAACACCACAGCTTCGGAGGAAGTCAGGCCCCAGCTTTCGCCGCCCTGCTTGCCGTCCGGGCCGGTGGGATTGTAGCCGATGACCATTTTATCATAGCCCACGGTGGAGGCAAAGGTGCGCATGGTGCGGCCGTACTGGAAGTTGCCGCCTTCGCCGGTCTCCTCGTTCTTGGGGCCGTCAAAGTCGGGGGCCAGGTGGTAGAAAGCGCCGGAGGAGGAGAAGCCGATCTGGCCGTTTTCAAAGGGAACGGACAGCGCCCAGTAGCCGCCCTGGTTTTCACCGGTGATGAATTCGGGGTCGATCAGGCCGTCCTTGTACCATTTGGCCAGCAAGGTCAGCGCGTCCTTCATGCCGGGATAAACGGCGCCGTAAATCAGGTTGCCTTCCCCGTCGTCCACCCAGCGGTCCGGCAGCGCGCCGAAAGCGCCGAAGATGGGGTTCATACCGGTGTTGCTCAGGGCGTAGGTGTCCGCTTCGCCGTTGCCGTCAGGATCCTCATTGGCAAACTTGTAGAACACTTCTTCGCATTCTTCCAGCGTCATGGGCACCTTGCCGTCGGTGTAGCCGAACTTGGCCAGCCAGTCGGCACGCCAGAAAGGCGCGTAGTTGTACTGACCGTCGATATTGACGCGGGGCAGGCCGTAATTCTTCCCGTTGTAGGATACGACGCTGAAGCAGTCCGGATCGTACTCAACCAGCCAGGCATAGCTTTCCGGCATGCACTGCTGGATCACTTCCAGGGGCAGCTCCATAATGACCGGATCATCCTGGGTGAGCAGCGCGATAAACTGATCGATGGATTCCAGCCTGAATACGTCGGGGATCTCGCCGCCGGCGATGCGGGTCGCGAGCAGCCTCCAGTAGTCTTCGCGTTCAATGAACCAAACGTCCAGATCCACATTGAATTTTTCTTCCAGCCAGGCGACGACCGTATCATTCTCGGCAATGGCCTCGGTGTCATGGCCGGCCAGCCAGGCGATGGTGATCTTTTCCGCCGGGTTGGACACGTATTTGCTCAGATCGACCTCGGCCAGCACGCCAGCGGCGCAGCCAAGGCAAAGGATCAGAGCCAGAAGCAGGGCAATACCTTTTTTCATGGGGATACCTCCTTATGTTTTTTTCAGAGACGACGCTCTGATTAGGTACAAATGAACGTCCCGGCCGCCCGCCTTGCCGCGGACGGTTTTCGGATTTTCAGCCCTTCAGGGAGCCGATCAGCACGCCCTTGACGAAATACTTCTGCAGGAAGGGATACACGCAGATGATGGGAAGGGTAGCCAGCATGATGGACGCGGCGCGCAGGGTGACGATATCTGTGTCGGTGGTGTTGGCCACGGCTTCGCTCGCGGCGGTCATTTCCTTGGAATCCGTCAGGATGATGCGGCGCAGCACCACCTGCAGAACGAATTTCTTGGAATCCGTGATGTACAGCAGGCAGTTGAAATAGGCGTTCCAGTTGCTCACGATCACCCACAGGCTGATGGTGGCCAGGATCGGGCCGCTCAGCGGCAGCATGATGCGCCACAGCACCTGCCAGCTGTTGGCCCCGTCAATGGTGGCGGCTTCCTCCAAATCGCCCGGCAGGGTCATGAAATAGTTGCGCGCGATGATCACATGGGACGTGCTGACGCAGTGAGGCAGCAGGATGGCAAAGAAGCTGTTGCGCATGTGCAGCGTGTTGTTCACCAATAGATACGTGGGGATCATGCCGCCGGAAACGAACATGGTCACCAGGATCAGGGTGGTGAACAGCCCGCGCAGCGGCAGATCCTTCTTGGACAGGGGATAGGCGGCAAGCACGACCCCGGTAATGGACAGGGCCCAGCCCAGGACGCAAACAATGATGGTGTTTTTGTATCCGCTCCAGAGATATTTCGCGCTGAACATGTGGCGGTAGGCGTCCGTGGAAAACTCCCTCGGCCACAGCCTGAACCCCGAGGCGGAAGCGAAATTGGGCGAGGTAAAGGAATTGACGAGCACATGCCAGTAGGGATAAACAAAGGTGATGCTTAGCAAGGCGAAGAAAATGATCAGGAACGCCTGGAAATACGGCTCCCCTTTGCTTTCATAAATGCGGTGCTTCGGTTTGGGCCGCTGCGCGGGTATACTGCTCATTCCATTTCCCCCCTTACCACAAGCCGTATTCGTTGATGCGCTTGGAGAAGTAATTGGCGCTGAGCACCAGCACAAGGGAAATCAGGTTCCGGAACAGCTCCACGGCGGTGGCGTAGCTGAAATCCAGATTGGTGATGCCCTGGCGGTAGATAAAGGTGCCCAGCACGTCGCCCACGCCAAGCACGGCGTCGTTGAGCAAATTGAAAATCTGGTCAAAGTCATCCTCCACCAGGCTGCCCATGGACAGGATCAGCATGATGGTCACCACCGGGGCGATGCCGGGCAGGGTCACATACCAGATGCGGCCCCACCGGCCGCAGCCGTCCACCCGCGCCGCGTCGTACAGTTCCTCGTTGACGCCGCCCAGCGCCGCCAGGTACACGATGGAGCCCCAGCCAACGCCCTTCCAGATGCCGGTCACCACCAGCGTGCCCCGGAAGTATTTGGGATCGCCCAGGAAGTAGATGCTTTTCATGCCCATCGCTTTGAGCAGCGTATTGATGGGGCCCCGGTTGGGCGACAGGATCACCATAAAAATACCCGTCAGGATGACCCAGGAAATAAAATGGGGCAGATAGCTCAGAGACTGCACCACCCGCTTGTACTTGTTGCCCCGCAGCTCGTTGAGCAGCAGCGCCAGGATAATGGGCGCGGGGAAACCGAATACGAATTTCAGCGCGGCAATGATGATGGTATTGCGGAACACGTTCCAGAAATTATAGCTGCTGAACAGCCTTTGGAAATTATCGAGGCCCACCCAGGGGCTGGCGATGATGCCCTTAAGGAGCTGATATTTCTTGAAGGCCAGCGTGACGCCGTACAGCGGGCCGTACTTGAACAAAAGATACCAGCAGATCACCGGCACGATCATCAGCAGATGCAGCTTATGCTTCCTGACCCGGCGCATAAATGAACGCCGTTTTTTCTCCCGGACCGATTTGCTTATGGAAGTCATGCATCCGCCTCCTTTCTTTCCGTTCCATGGGAGCGAATATTTTTTCATTTATCGTATTGTTTTACGGGATCAGCATACCAGGGGCGGAGAAGAAATGCAAGTCAAAACATCTGATTTTTGTGCTAATTTTATGATATTTTGTCCGTTCTTTGACCAGATGCGCCATTTTCTGCCCTGTTCGTTTTTTTGATCCTCTGTCCATTTTCCTGATATGGCCTTTACAGGAACGATGGGATATTGTATGATAAAACACAGAAAAAAAGCCTCCCACGCAGAAAGGCGGAATGGTTTCGTGGCGAAATATCAGCATTTTGATCCCCGGCGGATGGCGGAGCTGGCCCACCATTATCTCACGAGCATGGTGGATGAAAAAAACGGTTATTTGCCTTACTGGCTGATCCTGCCGAACCAGAAGCCGGCGGAAGCCGCCCACTGCCGGGTAGACGACGCGGAGCTTGTGGGCTCCTGGTACGAGGGGCTGGACAGCGCCATGCAGGTGCTGGATACGGAGGAAGGAAAGGAAGTGCTTTCCGGGTTCGAGGCTTTCCTGCGAAGCAGCTGGGGCCCGATGGGCCTTCGCTACCACAAGCCCTATCCCTGGACCCACACCATGCACGCTTCCTTCCATGAAATGGGCTATATCCTGCCCGCCCTGAACCGCATCCTCCGCAAAAACCCCAGAGACCGGGAAATGGAGGAAAGGATTTCCGGCCTCGTTCACGGCATGCGTTCCCTGGTGATCGAACGCAAGGTGCGCACCTTCTGGTCCGGGGATTCTCCGGAGGAAAAGCCGATTTACGAATTTCCCAACGACGTGTATCTGCTGGAGGGCGGGTTTGATCTGACCCGCCACACGGGCCGGGGCGAGCAGCCCATCCGCAACGGCGTGGTCATCCCCGCCCTCATGGCCCGCGCCCTGGAATGGGGAGACGAAGCGGCGCTGGATCTGGCGCGGGGGCTGGCGAACCAGCTGCTGGGCCCGTCCCGTTATTTCAATTATAAATACGCTTTCTTCGGCCACGTTCATTCCGCCGTGTGGGTTGCCGGCGGCCTTGCTGATCTGGCCGACGCCACGGGAGACCCCGGCTATCTGAAAGCGGCCAAGGGCATTTATGACTACGTGCGCTCGCTGTCCTCCTCCTTTGGCTGGGTGCCGGAATATGCCCAGTGGCATCCCCTGCGGGAGGAGCACTGCGAAACCTGCTGCCTGAAGGATATGCTGGTCATGGCGGACAAGCTCACGCGCCACGGATACCCGGAATACTGGCAGGATATGCTGCTGTTTTCCCGGAATCAATTGGCGGAAAACCAGATCACCAGCGCCGCCTACGTCATCACGGACAACAGCCGCCCGGACACGGAAAGCACCACCTGGCGCGATCTGGACAAGCGCATGATCGGCGGCTTCACCGGCGGCTCCCTGCCCAACAGCATCTCTCTTTCCAAGTTCCGTTCGATCGCCGGCTGCTGCGCGGGCACAGCGCCCATGGCCATTCAATTGATCTGGGATCGGGCTGTGACCGAAGAAGGAAACGTGACCGCCGTCCATATTCCCCTGGATCGGGAAACCGACGCCTGGCGCCTTGAAAGCGATTATCCGGACAGGGGCGAAATGCGCCTGACGCTGAAACACGGCGGACAGCCTGCCTTCCGCCGCTATCCCTTCATGGGCCGGCACGTCGAATGCGCGGTCAACGGCCGGGCCGTTCCCTTCCGGGAAGAAAACGGCCTGATCCTGCCCCCGCCCCTCTCCCCCGGCGATACCGCCGTCCTGCGCCATCCCCTGCGCACCGTCCGGAAAAAGGAAATCGCAGCCGGGCAGGAATACACGGTGTTCTGGCGCGGGCCGGACGTGGTGGACATGACCCCCCACGGGGAGCACCTGCGCTTGTACCAGCGGGACCTGCGCAAGGAAAAGGTGCTGCCCCGCCCGGAGGACGTAACCTATTCCGGCGCGGCCAATTACGGGCCCACACAGCAGAAACGATGAGCTGACACAAAAAAGTTTCATGAATAAAAGGAGGCATACGTATGCGCTGGATCTCTCCCTATTTTGAAGACGGCACCTGGCTGCGGGGCAGCTTTCACACCCACACCGACGTATCCGACGGCAGCCATACCCTGGCGGAAGCTGCGGAAAAATATTTCCGCGTCTGCCACACCAAGGCGTCCCCCTGGATGGATTACCGTTTCCTGGCCATCACCGATCATACCACCACCGGCAAAAAGGAAATGTACCGGCCCATTGAGAACACCGACCCCGACGAAAAATGCATCCTGATCGAAGGGCGGGAGGATTCCTTCGGCAATCACATCCTGGGCATCGGCTGCCGCATGACCTTCCAGGAGGACATCATCCAGAAAAACCATCTGGACTATACCCTGGAGGATTACCAGCGGGTCATCGATGAGATCGTCAAGGACGGCGGCATCGCCATATTGGCGCATCCCCATTGGCGGTACGCCGATTACTTTTCAAGCGAAAGGACCGTAAACCTGGAGCGCTACACCGCCATCGAAATCATCAACGGCGATCTGTATTCCGGTCCCGGCCATCTGGCCACCGACGTGTGGGACGCCGCCCTGACGGCGGGCAAGCGCGTGTGGGGCACCGGCAACGACGATTTCCACAATATCCGGGATATGCACAACGCCTGGAACATGGTGCTGGTAAAAGAGGAAACAAAAGAAGGCATTCTGGACGCCCTGCGCCACGGCAGCCTGTATGCTTCCAACGGCGCGAGCTTTGAACGCCTGTATACGGACGGGGAATGGATCGTGGCTGAGTGCCATCACGATTCCATCTTTGATCTGCCCGAAAAGACATTCCGCTTCATCGGCCAGGGCGGCCAGCTCCGCCAGCTTCAGACGGGCAAGGGCAAAACCGCCGCCTACAAATACCAGGGCGACGAACAGTATATCCGCGTGGAAATGTGCCTCAGCTGGGGCATGGCCGCGTTTTCGCAGCCGTTCTTTCCGGAAAA